>MNEA01000048.1 GCA_001917435.1 Acidobacteria bacterium 13_2_20CM_2_57_6 | reverse complement strand
AGAAGTATCACGTCCGGACGAGGAACGGATATCGTCCCAGACCGAACCGGTTTTCTACAGGCAATGTGCCAGCAGAGTCTGTGCCGAACTGATACAACAGAATCGCGCAAACGTCGACATTTGGAAACAGCTATCCAGTCTTCCATTTTACCAAGCAATCCTAATTCCAAGCTTGGCAACATTGTCGCAGGCGTTTCACTCCGGTCCTGGCGGCCACTGACCTTCGGAACGAAAAGGTCCTTCACGCTCCAGTCGTCCTAGCTCTTTCGCTAGGTAGCCGGATCTATGGTCAGCCTCTTCCGCCAAGTCCCGCAGATGGTGCCGAACTGGCCAAAAGCAGTAAAGCAGAATCCAGTGTGGTTATCGGCCGCTAGTTGTGATATGTTACATGTAACCCGTCACGGAGGCAGCCATGGGAAGAAAGAGTCGATCCAAGTCGTCCCGCGACAGGGTCGGAGCGCATCGCAAGCGCTTGCGCCAACTAGGCTTGCGGCCTATCCAGATTTGGGTACCCGACATGCGCTCGCCCGCTTTTGTGTCAGAGGCCCGCAGGCAATCCCTTGCTGTTGCCAGAAGTGCTCATGCCAAAGAGGATCAGGACTTTATCGATGCCATCTCCGACCGGGTCGGGACGTGAAGCGGGGAGAGATTAGGACTGTTGCAGGTGGCAAGGACTACGCTCGAAAGCCCCGCCCAGTGGTGATCCTCCAAGACGACCGTTTCGACATGACCGACTCGGTTACAGTGTGCGCGTTCACGACCGATCCAACGGATGCTCCTCTTTTTCGGCTCCTCATCAAGCCGAGCGAGAACAATGGACTGCGAGTTGAGTGTCGCTTAATGGCGGATAAGGTCACAACCGTTCCGAAAACAAAGATCGGGGCATGTGTTGGACGTCTTGCTGATGAGGATATGGTTCGGCTGAATCGTGCTGTTCTGGTCTTCTTGGGGATTGCCGCTCCCACTGGCAACGAACAACTGGAACCGGCATAACTCTCTTCAAAGCCTGCCAACTCATCTGTGGCGCGACAGCAAAGTTGCGGAAGTTCATCCCCATGGGTTGCGGCGTAAGTAACCCTATGTCCCAGGCGCATTGGCCGCACTGAAACGCGGTTTCCCAGATGCTACACCGCTTGAAAACATTTGTAGTTTTTGTTAACATTACTGTGCGAGCTTAAAGATGATTGTTGCGGATGCCTCAGTGCTTATTGCTTTGGCAAAAATGCGCAGGCTCGACCTGCTCAACCTGGTGTATGGCGATACTTTGATCGGACCTCAGGTTAAGGCCGAGACGGTTGATGCCGGCAAGAGCATCTCGGCTCCCGGCGTGGAGCGTATTGAAAGGGCACTGGATGATGGTTGGCTTCAAGTTGCAAGACTCTCATCCAAGGAAAAGCATATAGCGCTCAGCATCGTTTCAAAGGGCGGTCTAGGCGCGGGCGAGGCCGAGTCCATCGCCTTAGCGAGCTCCCGTAAACTGATGGTGATTATAGACGACCGGGCGGCCCGATCATTTGCAGAAGTTATGGGAGTCGCGTTCGTTGGGACAGCGGGAATGTTGTTCCACGGATTTTTCATAAAGCACCTGACTTTGGCTGAACTCGAGGACACGGTTGAGGAGTTGAGTAAGACAATCTGGCTTGCTCCGGCCGTTGTTGTGGAAGTGTTGAAGAAAGCTCGGGAGGCTGAGCGATGAAAAAGGAACAGATGGTGGGTACGAGGCTGCCTGACACAGTTGTTCGGGACCTTGAAGCGATCGAGGAAGTCGAGCAATCCGATCGATCGACGACGGTAAGAAAACTTCTGTCTCGGGCGATACAGGACTGGAAGCTGGACCACTACTCGCGGCTGTATGGCAACGGCAAGCTCACACTGGCACGTGCTGCCCGTGGGGCAGGAGTCTCACTCTGGGAAATGATGGATTACGTGAAAACCAAGAAAATCACTGCCCAGTACGATCTCGAGGATCTTCAACGAGACCTGCAAACCATCGCGCAGGTGAAAGGCGGTAGTTGATGGGCCGCACGCTTAGCAGAGATTGAGCATGCAGTGCGGTGTGGCCGGCCGGCGAAGCATCTGTACCAGCCAATGCGGAGTCGTCAGCAGGAGTTGTCGAAGTTCATGCCGATGAGCTGTGGCGCAAGCAACCCCGTGTCCCAGCCGCATTGGCCGCACTGAAAGGCGGTTTCCCAGATGTTATACTGCCTGCGGACGCGGGAAGGAACGCTCCATGAGCCCACGCCTGAAAATCCTGAATATCGTTGGGGCGCGCCCCAACCTTCCGAAAATTGCGCCGCTCATGCATGAGATGCAGAGCCATCCGGAAATCGAAGCCATCCTCGTTCACACCGGCCAGCACTACGACGAAAAGCTCTCTGACATTTTCTTCCGCCAGATGGGCATCCCCTCGCCGCACGTGAATCTGGAAGTTGGTTCCGGCTCGCACGCGTCGCAAACTGCGGAAATCCTGAAACGCATCGAACCGGTTCTTCTCGAGCGCCAGCCCGACCTCGTTCTGGTAGTCGGTGACGTCAATTCCACCATCGCCGTTTCTCTCGCCGCCGCCAAGCTTGGCATCCGCGTTGCCCATGTCGAAGCCGGCCTCCGCAGCTTTGACCGCACCATGCCGGAGGAGATCAATCGCATCCTGACCGACGCGATTGCCGACTACCTCTTCGTTACCGAGGAAGATGCCATCGAGCACCTCCTCAAAGAAGGACGTCCCCGCAGCAGTGTTTTCATGGTAGGCAACGTGATGATCGATTCCTTGCGCCACTTTTTGCCCATCGCCCAGCAGTCCGCAATCGGCGATGAACTGGCCCTAAAAAATGGCGCAGGCTGGCAGCGCTTCGGTGTCCTGACCCTCCATCGTCCTTCGAATGTCGATTCGACGGAAAAGCTCAGCCGGCTCCTCGGGGCGATCGATGCCGTTGCCGCCGAAATGCCGGTCATTTTTCCGGTGCACCCCCGCACCCAGCACCGCCTAACCCAAGTCGGCATCCAGCATCATCCGCAACTCCGCCTCATTTCGCCCGTCGGGTACCTCGATTTTCTCTGTCTCTTGAGCAAAGCCAGCCTCGTGCTCACCGATTCCGGCGGCATCCAAGAGGAGACCACGGCTCTCGGCGTCCCTTGCCTCACCCTGCGGGAAAGTACCGAGCGCCCCGTCACCATCTCCCAAGGTACCAACCTTCTAGTTGGTACGGATCCGGGGAAGATCGTCGCTGCCGCTCGTGATACCCTCGCGGGCAACGGTAAAGCTGGCCGCATCCCAGGACTTGCCCCTTAGGCCAGTTTTCAATACCCTGTCGAACAGTGACTACGAAACGGTCGTCCTCGAAATTGACGGTCTGCATCCTCTCGCCGCACCCTTTGGTGCTGAGCGAATTCGAACGCATTTTGGCAAAAGCCCAATTCAAGGTTGCCCTCAAGCAATTGGAGTCCACGCTCGCGCCCGATCTGCGCACCCTGGAGCCGCCCAAAGCTCAGGTTTACGTCATTGACGCGCATGCCGCGAAGCCTGCCACCGGCGCGCTCTTGGCCAATCTTATGGAGCGCCATCCGGAAGCCCGGCTCATCGTCGTCGGCGAGCAGCACAACGAAGCCAACAGTTTTTCTCTCCTGCGTCTTGGCGTGAAGGGCCTTCTCACCTATGTCGAAGCCCGCGAACAATTGATCCGCGCTCTCCCGCTCGTTGCCAGTGGAGGATTCTGGGTTCCGCGCCAGCTTCTCTCGGGATTCGTTGATTCCATCCTCACCGGCCAGGGCCGCCGCCTGAAGACCGATTCCGTCACCAATCTGAGCCGCCGCGAGCAGGAAGTTCTCGACTCGCTGCTGGAGAATCTTTCGAACAAAGAAATTGCCAGCAAGCTCAACATTGCGGAGCGCACCGTGAAGTTTCACGTTTCGAACCTGCTCAACAAATTCGGGGTTCGCCGCCGCGCCGACCTCATTCTTCTTACCTTTCAGCGCCGCTTGTCGCAGGCTTAATCTTTGCTGGATTTTCGGGCCGCCCCGCTTTTCCACGCCCCTAACCGTTGCTTGAGGTAATCTTGAACACATCTATTTTGGTTTTCTACCTGACTCGAGGAGAACGTAGTGGTGAATATTCTTGTTACGGGCGCAGCGGGTTACATCGGCAGTGTCTGTTCGGAAGTCTTGATTTCGCGCGGCATGTCCGTCATCGCCCTGGACAGCTTGGTCGAAGGCCATCGGCCTGCCGTGCCGCCCGATGCCATCTTTTGCCAGGTTGATCTCGCCGATCGCGCTCAGCTTGACGCTGTTTTCTCTCGGCACAAAATAGACGCGGTCATGCACTTTGCCGCCGAAGCTCTTGTCGCCAAGTCCGTGCGCGAGCCCAGCATCTTCTACGCCACAAACGTAGCGTCCGGTGTCAATCTCCTCGATGCCGTCACCCGCCACGGCGTGAAAAAATTCATCTTTTCTTCGACTGCCGCCACCTACGGCGAACCCGAAATCGTTCCTATCCCTGAAGACCATCCGAAGGCGCCCATCAATCCATACGGAAAATCCAAGCTCGTTTTCGAACAGATTCTTGCAGATTACAGACTCTACACCGGACTCAAATATGTGAGCCTCCGCTATTTCAACGCCGCTGGAGCTTCCAGGGAGTGCGGCGAAAATCATCGCGTGGAAACTCATCTCATTCCCAGAGTTCTCGATGCCGCCGCTGGTGGCTTGCCCCATGTCGATGTCTTCGGCACGGATTATCCCACTCCCGACGGAACCTGCGTCCGCGATTACATCCACGTGCTCGATATTGCCGATTCCCATGTCCGCGCTCTCGAGGAAATCGACCGCGTTTCCGGCGAAGCCTTCAATGTCGGCAACAGCCGCGGCTTCTCCATCTTGGAAGTCATCGATACGGCGGAGCGCGTCACCGGCCGCAAAATCCCTCGCAAATTGGGTCCGCGCCGTCCCGGTGATCCTGCTGTCCTGGTCGCTAGCAAGGAAAAACTCAAGCGTGACCTCGGATGGGAAGCCTCTCATTCCTCGCTCGAAGAAATCATCCAGTCAGCCTGGGCATGGAAACAGAATCACCCGCACGGGTACGCGCAAAACGCGTCAGCCTAGGTTTAATCGCTGAATTTATACCGGATAATGCACCACAGTGCCTGGAGGCCGTCTTTCCAGGTAATCTTCTTGCCTTCCTCGTAGGTGCGGCCGGCGTAGGTGATCGGGACTTCGTAGATGCGCCACTTGTGCTTGGCGATCTTTGCCGTGATCTCCGGTTCGAATCCAAACCGGTTCGATTTGATCTGGACTCCTGTGAGTACTTCTCTCCGAAACACCTTGTAGCAGGTCTCCATGTCCGACAGCTTCAGGTTCGTGAAGATGTCCGAGAGCAGCGTAAGCATCCGGTTCGCAACGTAGTGCCAGAAATAATGCACGCGCTGTGGCCCGCCCAAAAATCTCGAGCCGTACACCACGTCCGCGCGCCCGTCAATGATTGGCTCCAGCAGAACCTCGTAATCACGCGGGTCGTATTCCAGGTCCGCGTCCTGCACCAGCACGATATCTCCTGTCACTTGCTCAAAACCACGCCGCAACGCCGCTCCCTTTCCCTGGTTCGGCGTCTGGAAGCAGAACTTCAAATCCCGCAACACAATGGGGTCGCTCCCATCCTGCGCTGGCGCGAACGCTTCGCCATTCGCTTGCCGCGCCGCCATGTTCTCCAGAATCTGTCGCGTCCCGTCCGTCGAGCAATCATCGACGACGATCACTTCCTTGCGAGTCTCCGTGTCCAGCACCCGCCGCAAGATCTCATCGATCGTCGATTTTTCGTTGTAAACGGGAATAACAATCGACACCTTCGGGTCGCGCAGCGCGGAGGGACTATATCGTTGACGGGCCATGATGCCGGAAGATTGTAACGGCGCAACCTTCACTGAGTAAAGGCAAGTCCCTGCTTCCATCTGGCCCTGGTTGCGATCGGTCTTTTCGCCCTTCCCCAAACCCGCTATCCTTGTAAGGCGCCGCGGCGGACTGAGTTGTTTCGCGAGTTCGCGCCGAGTACAGAATGGAATCCGCCCTTCTCTGTGCCCGGCGTTTGCCCCCGTCCGGGTCGGGGCGAGCTCGGTGTCGAGAAATACATGCTGTAACGCCTGGTTTCAGATGCCCACCTTCTTCATCGAACAATTCGGCTGCCGCGCCACGCAAGCCGATGGTGCCGCCCTTGAGCGCCAGTTGCTCGACCGCGGTTGCACCTGTGCCGCCACTCCCGCTGCCGCAGACATCGTGGTCGTCAACACCTGCACCGTCACGGCGTCCGCTGACGCCCAGGCCCGCAATGCAATTCGTAAGCTTCACGCCGCCAATCCCGCCATCCGCGTCATCGTCACTGGTTGCTATGCCCAGCGCGCTCCCGAAGAGCTCGCCGCCCTTCCCGGCGTCTCCTGGGTCGTCGGCAATTCCCACAAGCCCCAAATCCCTCAACTCATCGACTCGCTCTCTGCAGCCGCGCCCGCCGATTCTGCCAATGATTTTTTCCCCGCCGTCGCCCTTCTTCCGGACTCAACCGTCCCGTTCCATTCCTTCGTAGGGGCGCAACCAATTGCGCCCCCGCTTGGCAACATCCTTACTGGCAGCATCTTCGACCGCACCGAATTTCTCTCCGCCCCTGTCCTTGGTGGAGAAGGGAATCACACCCGGCCCACCCTCAAAATCCAGGACGGCTGCGACTCCCGCTGCTCGTACTGTGTCATCCCTTTCGTCCGCGGCAAGAGCCGCAGCTTGCCGCCCGGCGAAGTCATTCGGGAAATCCAGCGCCTCACCGAATCCGGCTATCGCGAAATCGTTCTCAGCGGCATTAACCTTGGCACCTACGGCCGCGACCTTTCTCCTCGCGCTGAATTCGACGACCTCCTCCGCCGCATCCTTGACGAAACCGCCGTCGAACGCCTCCGCATTAGCTCCATCGAGCCTCTCGACGTTACCCAGGATCTCGTCGATCTCTTCGCGGGAACGGATCGCATCGCCCAGCACTTCCACATGCCCTTGCAGTCCGCCTCGGACCGTATCCTCGCCGCCATGCACCGTTGGTATCGCGCGGAGCACTACGCACGCCGCGTCGAACTCATCCAGGAGCGTCTCCCGCACGCCGCCATCGGCGCCGATGTAATTACCGGTTTCCCAGGCGAAACGGAAGACGACCACGCCACCACGCTCGCCTTTATCGAGCGTCTCCCCTTCACCTATCTCCACGTTTTCTCTTTTTCCAAGCGCCCCGGCACTAAAGCCGCCTCGCTTTCGAACGAAGTTCCCGGCACCGTCATTAAGCGACGTGCCCGCGAACTCCGCGCCCTCGGCGAATCCAAATCCGCCGCCTTCCGCCACTCCCAAATCGGCCGCACCCTCCGCGTCCTCACTCTCTGCGCCAATGATTCGGTTGATTCCTCACGGGAGAACACCACCCCGGCTCTGTCCACGAACTACCTGAAAGTAAGAGTGAACGGGAGTTTTTCCGCCAACCGCACCTTAAATGTTTTGATTTCAGGTGAAACGGTAACAACTCTGGTGGGTGAACCTATTCTTTCCTGCTCCGCGAGCGGCGTCGGCCTCGACCCGGTCGGGGCTTCTCTCCGTTAATCTTTCCTTTCTTCTCTTCTCTGCGCTGACTCTGCGTTATCTTCCGATTTCCTATCCCTCAAAAATCACCTGCGCCAAAGCCTGACTCTCCGTATGCGTGATGCTAAGCGCCACGCTCCTCACCCCGATCTGCCGCGCAATCTTTGCCGCCTCACCCGTTATCGCCAGTGTCGGCCGTCCGCTCGCTTCGCGCACTACTTCCAGATCCACCCATTTCACTCCGCCCCGCCAGCCAGTTCCCAGCGCCTTCATCGCCGCTTCTTTCGCCGCAAACCGCCCCGCGTATCGTTCATACTTGTTTTTGAACCGCTCGCAGTATTCTCGTTCTCTCGTTGTATACACTCGCCTCAGAAACACTTCTCCATGCCGTTCGATCGCCCCCTGGATGCGCTCCACTTCCGCAATGTCCACGCCCATTCCAATGATCAAGACGCCTCCAGCACTCCCGGATTCGGTCCGGCAACCGACTCCGATTATACTGGTAGGACTTGTGGCTTCCACGAAAACAGTAACAGCCAAGCGCAGCTCTCGCAAATCACGCGCCCCCGCCAGCGCGAAAAAGTTCTCAATCTTGGCTACACCGACTGGGACACTAAAGAAAATGTCCTCGAAAACCGCCGCCGCTTCCAGTCCGCCCTCGACGCATCCGATCTCAAACTTATCTCCCTGAAACAAATCCATTCCGATGTCATCCATCTTTTCGACGCCGCGCCCACCGAATCTTGCCAAGGCGACGCCTCCGTCACCAAACGCCCCGGCCTCCTTCTGGGCGTGCAAACCGCCGACTGCGTCCCCATTCTCATCGTCGATCCAAAAAAGCGCGCGGTCGCCGCTATTCATGCCGGCTGGCGAGGCACGCTCCAGCGGATCGTCGTCAAAGCCATCGGCCAGATGCAAATGCAATTCAAATCCAAGCCGGCTGACCTCCTCGCCGCCATCGGCACCTCCATTGGTGGCTGCTGCTATGAAGTCGGCACCGAAGTTGCCACCCAGTTTCAATCCCAGTTCGCCGAAGCCCCCGAATGGTTCGACGAATTTCGCACTGGCGACGAGCCCAATCCCATCCAGTGGCTGAACATGATGCCCCCCGGCCACCAGCCCCCGCCCAAGAACGTCCTCCTCGACCTCCGCAAAGCTAATCGTGCTCAACTCCTTGGTGCTGGCCTCCGTGCCGCAAACATCTTCGTCAGCGACCTGTGCACCGCCTGCCGACGCGACCTTCTTTTCAGCTACCGCAAGGAAGGCCCCCAAAGCGGCCGCCTCCTGTCCGCCATCGGCATCCGGCCCGCCTGAATTTCCACGTGATACACCTCCTGGGAACCACCTCAGCCAAACTAATACCTAGGTGCGGGATGCGGAACGCCAACTACCATTCCGGTGGTTTATATACCCCGCCAACGAGAGAACAGGAGTCGTTACGCATAATACGCATAAACGGCGAAATCCGAGTGCGCTCGCGGCGGCACCTGTTCCGTAGCTGCTCCTGCACGACAGCGGGTGTCGCAACCGTCTGCGACCAGAGTGCTTGCCTCACCGTGCCTCATCGAATGTTCCCTTCATGCTTCTTCAAATGGGCACGCAAAGACGCAATCCAGCCAACCGTCCGCGCCCTACGATCATCCTTTGGTTCACTTACCGCCGGTTTGTTGGGCTCGCTCCTCATGGGATTCCCTAGATGGTTCTCAATAGTTCACCTTATTGTTACCCCGCACGACCGGGAGTAGAAAGCCCCAGAACTATAGTCAGCCCGCTATAGTTCGTCCTCTCGTGTCCGGCAAGACCAGCGTTCCTTTTTGACGGCTGCTAGAAGATTCTGAGCAGGGTGGGCCGGCCCGTTCCAATTGTGATCTTTGATGCCGTGGCTACATGTTCATAGAAGGGAGAAGAAG
>MNEA01000067.1 GCA_001917435.1 Acidobacteria bacterium 13_2_20CM_2_57_6 | reverse complement strand
CTTTCCTTACCGCATCGCGGACTACGTGAAGTATCGGTACGTCAAGGAATGGTATTTCCGCTGGATGCCGCGGCCGTTTTTTCGATTGCTGGAACGCCGCTGGGGCTGGCATCTTCTGCTGACCGCGCAAACTTAGTATTACGTCCTTAAGTGGCTGCCGGTTTACCCCCTTGTTGAATGTACTTTTTTGACTATGCTTGAAGTGTGCTGACACTTTTCTCGATTCCGAAGGCGTTCAAGCGGCACACTGGCGTCATCCAGCGCAATGCGATTGAGAGCTGGACGAAGCTGGAACCGCGGCCTGAAATCATCCTTCTGGGAAATGACGAAGGAACGATGGAGGTGGCGCGCGGCTTTGGCTTGCGGCACTTGCCGAATGTGACGACCAGCGCNGCGGACATTATTCTCTTGAGCGAGTTTCTGTGGGCCGCGGAAACTGTGCAGAGAAAATTCGCGAAATCGCTGATGGTCTCCAAGCGAATCAACCTGGAAATCGCGGAAAAGCTAAGTTTCGACACGGGCTGGGAAGAGGCCGTCAAGCGGCGCGCCAGCGCTACCGGCAAGGACGAACACTACACAGCCATTGATGTGTTCGTGTTCCCAAAAGGAATGTATCCGCAGATTCCCGATTTCGCGATCGGGCGGCTGTGGTTTGACCATTGGCTGATCAAAGCGGTGCGGGAGCAGAATCTGCCGGTGGTGGATGCGTCAATGGTCGCACCGGTGCTGCATCAGAATCATGATTATGGCCACGTGACCGGCGGTAAAGAGCAGATATGGCATGGCCCGGAAGCGGAACGGAATTTTCAGTTGTATGGCGGAGTGGAACACGCTTACACCCTTTTGGATGTAACGCACAAGTTGACAGCCGCCGGCTCGATCCGGAGAGTGCTCTTGCGCAAGCCCCTTTTCAAGATTGGGCAATTGTGGTGGGAGATTTTCGTGCGACGAACAGCGTCGTTTCGGAAAGTGCTGGGCCTTCGCAGGGAATTGAGGCGGACGGCGAGCGATCAGCGCTCCTGAGCGTTACGTATTGATTTTTTCGATTTGGTCTTGGTGTTGCTTAGCAAAGTGCGACGGACCCGATATCCGCGCGCTTCCCGCCGACACCTTCTCACGTTAAACTAGGGCCTCTCTCTGGAGGCGCATGCTCTCGACGATTTCAGTTATTGGTTTGGGCAAACTCGGGGCACCCATAGCGGCTTGTTTTGCCGCGCGCGGTTTTCAAGTCATCGCGGTAGATATTGATGCACAAAAAGCGGACGCGATTGGCCGGGGCGCGCCTCCCGTGCACGAGCCTAGACTCGCGGAGCTTCTGAAGGAATCGAAAGGACGCCTTCGGGCCACGCAGGACACTGAAGCGGCCATCCGCGATTCTGAGGCTACATTCATCGTTGTCGGCACGCCCAGCGAACCGGACGGCGGGTTTTCACTTCGGTATGTCATTCCCACTTGCGAAGCCATCGGCCGCGCGTTGCGCAACAAGAATTCTTTTCACCTCGTTGTGCTCACTAGCACCGTCATGCCCGGTTCCACCGGAGGCGAAATCAAGTCTGCGCTTGAACGCGCCAGCGGCAAGCGCTGCGGCCAGGACTTCGGTCTGTGCTACAGCCCGGAATTTATCGCGCTCGGAACGGTGATCCGCGATTTCTACTATCCCGATTTTCTTTTAATCGGCGAATCCGATCCTCGCGCCGGAGACCTTCTCTCCGACGTCTACGCGCGGACTTGCAAGAACTCCCCCACGATAGCGCGTATGAATTTCATCAATGCGGAAATCACCAAGCTGGCCGTCAACACGTACATCACCACGAAAATCAGCTACGCCAATATGCTCGCTCGGCTTTGCGAAAAGCTTCCCGAGGCGGACGTCAGCGTGGTCACCTACGCTCTCGGACTCGACTCCCGGATCGGCTCCAAGTATCTGAAAGGCGCCGTCAGCTACGGTGGGCCCTGCTTTCCTCGTGACAATCGCGCGTTTGCCGCGTTGGCTGCCCGCAGCGGCGCGTTCTCCGATCTTGCCGAGGCCACCGACCGTTTCAACCGCGCTCAGATAACGACTCTTGCCGAGCTGGTGAAGTCCCATCAATCCGGAAGCCTTCCGATCGGAATTCTCGGCCTCACCTACAAGCCGGATACCGATGTAGTGGAAGAATCGTTCGGACTGCTGCTTGCCCTTGAGCTGGCTTCGGCAAGTCTCCCCATTGTGGTCTTCGATCCTTCCGCGGATTTGCCGCGCACTTTCGCCGTGCATAAATCTGTGCGCATCGCAGCTTCCGCGGAGGATTGCATCGCGCAATCGGCTATCGTGGTTCTCGCTACGCCTTGGCAACAATTTCGCGATCTTCCCGGCTCAGCCTGGATGCAGCCGTTCCGTTCAGGCCCGAGTTTTCATGCGACTCGCCGCGTGGTCATCGATTGCTGGCGCTCTCTTCCGCACTTGGAAGGTTCACAAAATGTCCACTACATACGCCAGGTGCGCCGTCCCCCGCACCGCAACCTTCGACCGCCACAATTTCAGCTGCGTAAGCGGGGGATTCCGGCGCAGCGGAACGCGTCCACTTGTCAGGGCGTTAAATTACGAGGCGACTGCTGGTACTCTTCTGGTGAGGGAGCAGACCTCTCGTCTCTGATCTTAGGAATTTCAGCAAAGCAGTATGTGCAATTGCACCCTTTTTCATGATTTTGGGCCCACAGGGAGAGGAGCGGATTCGAACGAATGAAAGTTCTGGTCACCGGCAGCAGCGGGCTGATTGGTTCGGAAGCGGTCGAGCATTTCGACCGGCAGGGGCACGAAGTTGTTGGCGTGGACAACAACATGCGTCGGGTGTTCTTTGGTCCCGCAGGCGACACGCTTTGGAATCTGGAGCGGTTGAAGCGTTTGACCAAGCGATTTACACACGCGGCGCTGGATATTCGCGACCGAACGGGCATCGAAGAACTCTTGCGAATTCACCGGTTTGATTTGATCGTCCACTGCGCGGCGCAGCCTTCGCACGATAAAGCGAGGGAGATTCCCCTGCTCGATTTCGAAGTGAATGCGCTCGGGACGGTAAATCTCCTCGAAGCCACGCGGCAACATTCGCCCGAGGCAGTGTTCGTATTCCTGAGCACGAATAAGGTTTATGGGGATGCGCCAAATGAGATTCCGCTGAAAGAGTTGGAGAAGCGGTACGACTACGCGCGCGCCGAGGATTTTGCGGGTGTCGCCGAGACTTGTCGGATCGACCAGACGCTGCATTCCCTTTTTGGCGCTTCGAAAGCGGCAGCGGATCTTGTCGCTCAAGAGTATGGGCGTTACTTCGGGATGAAGGTAGGAATTTTTCGCGGCGGTTGCCTGACGGGGCCATCACATTCTGGCGTAGAACTGCACGGTTTTTTGTCTTATCTGGCGAAGGTGACGCTAAGCGGCGGGAAGTATTCCGTTTTTGGCTATAAGGGTAAGCAGGTGCGCGACAATATTCACAGCTATGACGTCGTCCGCGCCATCGAGGAATTTGCCGCAAATCCACGGCCCGGCGAGGTGTACAACCTGGGCGGCGGCCGCGCGAACAGCATTTCGATGTTGGAAGCGATCGAGCGGATTGAACAGATGATCGGACGCAAGCTGGATTGGCGCTACTTGGATGAAGCGAGGAAAGGCGACCACATCTGCTATATCTCAAATCTGGCAAAATTCCAGAACCATTATCCGAATTGGAAAATTACGCGCGGATTGGACTCCATTTTCGAAGAGATTATTACGTCGCAACGCGAACAGTTAGCGCGGACCACGGCGAAATAAACCAAGAAAGGCAAGAATTCTTGATGACGTTCGAATGAAGTGCGAGAGCGTGTACAATTCTTCTGCAAAGGAGAGCACGGGGGACGGACAAAACAGGAAGCTTTCGCGGCAAAGATCTAATGAGAACTCATGGCGTCACATAGAGCAATGAGGGCAGGGACAGTTGCAGCTTCGGAACAAGGCCGGCTCGCAAAAACGGCAGCCGCTCCCGTCTGCCCTGCATGCGGTGAAATAACGCGAGAGCCAGCTGTCGAAGAATTTGGGAGGTACCATCTTTTTGGATGCGTGGCGTGTGGACTGCAGTTTTGGGAACCACGGGAGATGCCGGGCGCGCGATGGTATGAACAGATGTACGGCGGCAGAGATGACAAGTTGCTCCCACTTGAGCCAGGCCACAAATATTTTCTTGCGGATCCACTAGCGCCACGAAGCGGCACCCTCCTGGATATCGGCTGCGGGACAGGTAATTTTCTGGTAGTTGCGCGCGACGCGGGTTTTCGGGTGAGCGGAATCGAACTCGACCGGAACGCCGCGCGCTTTGCAAAAGAGAAACTCGGTCTGCAAAGAGTCCTTCCGCTCACGATTTCGGAGTTTGCGGAACGCTATAGTGATGAACTGTTCGATGTAATCACATTTTTCGAAGTGCTGGAGCACCAGGCCTCACCGGTGGAATTTCTGCAGAAAGTAAAATTGTGTGTGCGGCCGGGTGGGGCGATCGCTATGAGCGTGCCAAATCGCGAGCGGTGGCTGACCGCGCCTGATGTTCTGGATTATCCGCCAAATCATTTTCTGCGATGGAATGCTAGCGCGCTCGGGAAGTTCTTGAGTGCACAGGGATTCGAGATTCTGGCCGTGCGTGAACAACCGGCTGGACTCGTACACACGGCTCGGATGATCAATATCGCGCTGCGTACGGGGACGTCGCGGGCCGTAACGGGCGAAGCGTCGAGGAGTTTTCCGGAGGTGATACAAATGACGCCCGATCAAGCTGAGGCGGTTTTACGGGCAAAGCCAACTTTACGACAACGCGCAATGGGGGTAATGAGCCAGATCAAATATGCGGCCTGTTTCCCTCTGGCACTGGCGGCATATCCGTACGTTCGAATGCGCGGTTTTAAGGGAACGTATTTATATTGTTTGGCACAGAAGCGGGACTGAAGAATTTTGGAGAGCTGTAATTGGCGAGAAGTTTTGTCAGCGTACTGATTGACACCTACAACCACGAGCGCTTCATCGAACAGGCGATCGTGAGCGTCCTGGAGCAGGATTTTCCGGCGGCGGAGCGTGAGATTATTGTCGTCGATGACGGCTCGACGGATCGCACGCCGGAAATCGTGAAGAAATTCGAGCCCCGCGTGCGGTTGCTGCGCAAGGAAAATGGCGGGCAAGCATCGGCGTTCAATAAGGGCATCCCGGAATGCAATGGGGAAATTATTGCGTTCCTGGACGGCGATGATTGGTGGGCGTCCAATAAGTTGATGCAGGTGGCGCAAGCTATGACTGCGGAACCGAGCGTCGGAATTGTGGGGCACGGCATTGTCAATGTTCAGCGCGATGGGCGCCATCGGGCGGAGGTCCTTCGAGAAGGGTTTCATTTTCAGGCTAATACGATCGACGGTGCGCTCCTGTTTCGCCGGCGTGGCGCTTTTCTGGGAACTAGCCGTATGACGATCCGCGCCCATTTGCTCCGACGGATCGGGCCTGTTCCAGCAGAAATAGAAATTCAAGCGGACGAGTACTTGTTTACGCTCGCGACCGTGCTGGCTGCCGCATGGATTCTACCAGAAGCGCTCACTTACTACCGTCTTCATGAAGGAAACAGTTTTCAATTGGCAAGCCATGACCAGCAAAAACTACGCCACAAACAACAATCGCTCGCGATTGTCGCAGTCCGTCTCTCGCAAGAGCTCGAGAAATATGGCATTGCCCCCCAAGTGCGTCGCACGGTAGTGGAATACACGGAGGCTAGTGCGAACCAACTTCGGTTGGTGCTCGATGGCGGTTGGCCGTGGGAAACCGCGAAGACCGAATGGAAGATCTATGAAATACTGCATCCGGACGCGCGGTTTACTCATCGTGTGTTCAAATTCGTGAGCCTCCTGGGGGCTTTGCTGGTAACGCCGAAGCGCTTTTACGCCATGCAACGGGCAATCGCCCGAAGCGCCTTTTATGGGCGTGTGCGGGCGCGCTGGCTTCCGGCTCCTGAAATGACGCACATCCAGAAGGATTGGCACGCGGGATAATGATCAAGTCGGCGATTCATAAGACTTTCAGATTCTTCGGCTTCGACATCACTCAGTTCCCTCCCAGGGAACAGGCGTTCCCTCCCGATTTTCGCGAAGATGAGCTTGAGATCCTACGCCAAGTCCGCCGGTGGACTATGGTTAGCCCGGATAGAATCTATGCGCTCATTCAAGCTGTACGGTACGTGAGCGCGAACGATATACCGGGAGCCATTGTCGAATGTGGTGTGTGGAGGGGAGGCAGCGTTGCCGCCATTGCCCGAACCCTTCTTCAGCTACAAGACGTGAGCCGGGAACTGTATCTGTTCGATACCTTTGAAGGGATGACGGAGCCTACGGCGAAAGACCTTGATTACACGGGCAAGAAAGCCTCGCAAGTTCTAGCGGATTGCCCTGGGGACAGATGCATCGACGCGCCGCTGGAACAAGTGAAAGAAGTGCTTTGCGGGACGGGCTACCCAAGCGAAAGAATTCACTTCGTTCGAGGTCGAGTGGAAGACACTATACCCGCTTCTGCGCCAGAGCTGATCGCACTGCTGCGGCTCGATACCGACTGGTACGACTCCACTAAGCATGAGTTGATTCACATGTTCCCACGTTTGTCCAAGGCTGGTGTGATCATCATCGACGACTATGGGCATTGGAGAGGAGCGAGGGAAGCCTGCGATGAGTATTTCGCGCAGAATCGCATCCCGATTCTTCTAAACCGAATTGATTACACTGGCCGGATTGCGTTAAAACCGTAACCTTGACGGAACAGCGGACGGCTGCCGCGGAACAGTGATTTCCCGTAATGTTGGCGAGACGACAAAGCGAGGCCAGGCGTAAATGCGAATTTTGATGATAGCGGGTGTGCCGGGAAAGGCCGAGGCCGGGGTCGCAGGAATTGTCTACAATCTCGCGAGGGAACTGGGCGACCTGGGGCACAGCGTGAAACCTCTTTTTTTTGAAGACCTCCTGCCTACGCAGTCGTGGCCGAATCGCTTCCGCACGATCGAGTTTGCGAAAAGAATCTCTGAATATGTGCGGGAGGTACGAACCGAATACGACGTCATCAATATCCATGCGCCTTTCGGTTTTTGGTATGGCGCGCAAAGACGACACCACCAATCGCAGGTGGGTCCTCCGTACGTGATGACTATGCATGGTCTCGAGGAACGGCGAAATTACGCGATGGGAAGAGAAGCGAGAAAAGGACACGCGGATTATTTCCGGTGGAAGAATCGGGTGTGGCAGAGCCTTTATCATATGCCGACCTATCGCTGGTCCTTCAAAACCGCAGATCAATGTATTGTGACAAACCGGGAAGCACTGCTCTTTCTTGAACTGCATTACAACTTGCCTCCGGACCGAGTATGGCTCGTGCCGAATGGTGTTGGACCGGAATTCTTCCACGTGCGGTCCTTCTCCCGTGGAACTGCAAACAAGTTGCTCTTCGTCGGAACGTGGATCGACCACAAAGGAATTTATTATCTGACAGAGGCTTTTGCGCGCGGAAATCTCGAGTTTGTATGCTGAGCATGAGATTTTCGTATTACCTTCTCTGATGGAAGGTATGCCGCTCGTGCTGTTGGAAGCCATGGCCTCCGGTATGCCAGTGGTGACCACGGAATCCAGCGGCATGACCGATCTTGTTGAGGATTCTCACGACGGGCTGTTTGTCATTCCCGGAGACGCGGAATCGCTTTCGGCGGCGATTGTCAAGCTTTGCCGCGATCCCGAATTGCGGGTGCGTCTTGGGAGTGCCGCGCAGGAAAAGATGAAGCGCTATACCTGGAAGAAAACCGCCCGCCGGACGGAAGCGGTTTTCAATCGTGCCATTGGTATCCGTCCAGAGACCTCTGCGGGATTGGGGACTCAGACATCTGAGCCAGATTTGTTTGCTGCAACGAACCCCCGGTTTGCGCCCTAAACTAATCCTCAATCTTAGGGGAAGAATCGGAAACGACGTGAACACACCAAGGATTCGATTCGCTGAGATTCACTCCGAACTCCCAAAGCAAGAGACGTGGGTGGGTCGGGCAACAAAACACCCTTTCTTCGCATGGGCCGGATTGCGGGGGCCGATTGCGCAGCATACCGCGGCAGAACATCAGGCGCTGGGAAAATACGCTCGAGGATGCAAGAGCCTGGTAGAAATCGGCGTTGCCGAAGGCGCCTCGGCGGTGGCGCTGCGGACAACGATGGATCCGGAAGGGACGTTGTATCTTGTGGACCCGTTCCATCTTTCAAGAGTGCCCATGCTGAACTTTCTGCGCCGCGCGGCCAGACGCGCGGTCGCCGCAAAATCAGGCGCCAAAATTGTCTGGATTGAGGCCTTCAGCCGTAAAGCGGCAGCGACGTGGAAAGGGCCAATCGACTTTCTATTGATCGACGGAGATCACAGAGAAGAAGCTGTCGAACAGGATTGGGACGACTGGCATCCTTACATGATAGAAAATGGGATCGTCGCCTTCCATGATGCGCGGCTATTCCCGGGCGGATGGACTTCTCCGGAATATGGGCCGGTTCGCTTTGTGGATCGAGTGTTTCGTAGTAATCCTTTCTCTTCCTGGGTGATCCTCGGAGAGGTGGATTCATTGGTGTTCGTTCGAAAACGGGAACGCGATGGCGCATGATCACACTGGGGATTAATTATTCGCAGATGCATGATTCGTCGGCGTGCATCGTGCGCGACGGCGAGTTGTTGTTTGCCGTGGCGGAAGAGCGCATCAGCCGGCTCAAGCACGACGCCGGCTTTCCGAGAAATGCAATTCGGGCATGCCTGGATTTTGCGAATGTGCGAGCGCAGCGGTTGGACGAGGTGTGTTTCGGATGGCAGACAGCGGGGCCGGTGTTCCGGCACGATCTGAAGTGCTACGCCACCGGGAAAGTCCCGCTGACCTATCTAAATGGACTGAATTCGACGCTTCACTTCATGAGCATGTGGCATCAGGAAAGTGGGGCGAAGAAATTCGCGCAGCAATTCGGGCCAACGAAAGCCAGAATGCGCTTTGTCGATCATCACCTTGCACACGCGATCAGCGCGTATGCGTACTCGGGATTTGACGATGCTGCCGTCGTGGTGATGGATGGCCGCGGCGCGTGGGAAGCCACGACCATTTGGCACGGGCACAACGGCAGGCTCGACCCCGTGTTGACGATTCCGTTTCCAGATTCGGTGGGACACTTCTACAGCGAATTTACGGAGTTTCTCGGCTTTCAGCGCAACAGTGACGAGTGGAAAGTGATGGGGCTGGCGCCCTACGGGAAGCCGGGCGTGAATTTATCCGCCTTCATGGATGTGAACGCAGCACCCTATCGTGTCCACGCGCGGCAACTGTTTGCCAACGGTGCGACGTCGTCTGCCGGAATGGCAGCGCTCCTGGGCCCGCCGCGTATTCCAGAAAGCGGCATCGACGAACGTCACAAAGACATTGCTTATGCCGTGCAGGATGCTTGCGAAACGGCGATGATGAACGTGGTGCGGATGGCGATCGAGAAGACGCGCTGCCGCGACGTTTGCCTTGCCGGGGGCGTAGCGCTGAACTCGAAGGCCAACGGGAAAATCGCAGCATCGGGTCTGGTGGAAAGAATGTTCGTGCAGCCCGCAGCCTCGGACGATGGAGTGGCCCTCGGAGCGGCGCTTGCTCCCTTGCTTGACGGAAACGGAAAATTGCCGAACAAGCCGATGCGGCACCCGTACTGGGGGCCATGTTTCGCAGACGATGCCATCGAAAGCGCGCTGCTCACATACAAATTGCGCTTCACGAGACTGCCGGACCCTGCGTCCACTGCGGCAGAACTACTTGCGCAGGGGAAAATTATAGGCTGGTTTCAAGGACGCATGGAATTTGGTCCGCGCGCGCTCGGGAGCCGTTCGATTCTGGCCGATCCCCGCGATCCGGAAATGAACGCCAAGGTCAACAATGCGGTAAAGTTCCGGGAGTGGTGGCGCCCGTTTGCGCCTTCAATCAAGAAGGAAGCTGCCGACGAATACTTAGAAAGCGCTATAGATTCGGCGTTTATGATTCTGACGGCCCAGGTGCGCCCGGAGAAACGAAGCATAATTCCATCTGTCACGCACGTGGACGGCAGCGCGCGGCCGCAGACGGTGGAGAAAGAGATCAATCCGCTCTACTGGCGGCTGATCGATGAATTTGGAAAACATACGGGCGTGCCCGTCATCATGAACACGTCGTTTAATCTGCGCGGCGAAGCCATCGTGCACACGCCGACCGACGCAATAAGGACATTTTTCAGCTCCGGCATGGACGCGCTGGTGATCGGAAGCTTTCTCGTCGAAAAATGAGCACCGTGAAATGATTAGGCAGCGCGTGATCGCGCTCCTCGGACGACGCGACGCGCCTACCGACGCGGTTGAAGAGTATTGCCGCTACCTCGGCGAAGCTTTGATGGCAGAAGGGTTCAAGTTGATCATCGAGCGAGCGGCGTGGCCCGAACGCGGGTGGAATCGCGCCGGGCGGAGGCTTCGACGCCATGCAAAAAGATGGCGCGGAGCGTGGGTTCTGGTGCAATACACGGCACTGGCGTGGTCGATGCGAGGGTTTCCCCTGAGATTTCCGCGGCTCCTTAGGATTCTCAAGGCCGCCGGCGTACACCTGGGAGTGGTGTTTCACGACGTTGAACCTTATGGCGGAACGCGAGTGATTGACCGACTGCGCCGCCGCGTACAGCTCTGCACCATGCGCAAGGCGCTGCGCATTTGCGATGCGGCAGTTTTCACGGTTCCAATAGAAAAAATCTCCTGGATTAAGAACCAACGTGGGAAAGGATGCTTCATTCCTGTCGGAGCCAATTTGCCCACGGCCAGCAAAGCCAACTCGAGAAAGGGTATTTTGACGCGCGATAAACTGAGCGTCGCGGTTTTTGGTATCACCGGTGGGGAATTGGGGCGAAAGGAAATTGAACAAATCGTGGAAGCAGTCCGGTTTGCTGCTGCGCACGCCAGCAATTTGCGGTTAATTGTTCTGGGCCGCAACGCACTAAGCGCCGAAGTGGAATTGCGGGAGCGATTTCAAGATTGCCCTATTGAACTCCACGTGCTGGGAGTTTTACCGGGAGAAGACGTGGTGCGCAGCCTCTCCATTTCCGACGTTCTGCTATTCGTGCGCGGCCATATTTCCACCCGACGCGGCAGCGCAATCGCTGGGATTGCCTGTGGACTGCCGGTAATCGCGTGTGCGGGTTCGGAAACGGCCGCGCCGATCACCGAAGCGGGGCTGGCGCTCTTTTCTCCGCAGAGGAAGGGTGACCTGGGAGATGTCCTCGTTCGTGTTTTGAAGGATGAGCACTACCGCGCCGAGTTGGCACAGCGAAGCTGGGTGGCACAGCGGCAGTATTTTTCGTGGCCCGCAATTGCCGCGCGCTACGCAGCATTCATGCGGGGAGTGGAGTAGGCCACGCGGCCTTGCACGTGGGAGATCCAAAGGATTACCGGCACAAGGCCTCGATCAGGCTCTCTTTCTTTTTTTCCGCCAGCAGTGTCAGTGCGTCGAGCGAGGCGAAGTAACCTCCCACTGCTACCGCGGCGAGTAAAACGAACGCTTCACTGGGAAGCCAGTGATTACCGGTCAAATTTCCCATGAAAAGAATCGCCGCAGAAATGCCGCCCATCAGGATCTGCGAGCCAAACGCAACCAGCACAGCCATGCCGGATTGCCGCTGGCCGCGCATCTGCCCGAATTCCATCTTGCGTGGAAACGTGATTGATGACCAGTTGGCGACGGTGAGCTGACCCACGATTGTGAAAATGATGGCGGCGCATGTGGCAACGAGCATATGGGGCGAAGGCCAGCCTACGCGCCACGCAAGCATTGCGAAGGAAAGCGCGATTTCTACGGACAGAACGGAAACGAGCATCAGATTCTTACCCAGCAATACGTCGCGGAAGCGAAGCGGGGCAGTGAAGTAGGTCTGAATGCCGCGGCCTTCGTAAGCAAAGCTGTTGTAAGCCGGCGCCATCAGAATCAGAATGAGATATGCCATCATGCCTGGAAAAAACATCTCCGCGGAGATGCCCCTACCTCCCACAGCCGGATGCCTTCCGGCAAAATTCATACTAAAGATAAGTATGAGCAACGGCGGTAACAGCAGCGTGAAATACGCAAAACTGTTGCGAGTGAGATAGCGGAACTCCTTCCGAACAATTGCCGCGACAGTGGGAGAAAGCAAACTTAGGTGATCGTGTCCTTCGTCCTTTCCTGCGATCGGGCGAACGGCTGCAAGCGCCGGTGCTGCAGTTTCACTAAGTTCTTCCCCGCGGTATTGCGCGGCAAACCGGCGCCACAAGAAAGCGCTGAACAAGAGTACATACAGCAGAAGGACCGCGAAATTCAATAGAAACCCCGCTGGCTCGAGACGTACGATCTGGGCCAGGGCGCGGCTGGCAAGCGAAGGCGGGAACCATCCAAAATACGGCAGCACGCGCAGGAAGACCGGCCGCGCCGACGCACCGTACCGCTGCATCAGGGGCGAAACGAAGTTCAACGAAACCATCGAGAGAATAAACAGGCCGAGAAAAAGTTCCCGGGTCCGGCGGCGCGCGAGCAAACGCTCCAGCCAGGAGCCGATGAGCCTCTCGATCGTTCCATTGAGCAACATAAATGCTGGAACAATCAGTAACATCGCGGGCAGCACTCCAGGCTTGGCTGCCGTGGCTCCCGCGGTCATCGCCAGCAGCCAGACGACCGACGCCAGCGCAGAGAAATCGGCGAATCCATACGCCAATCCGATAATGTAGAAGGCGCGGAGGCTCAGCGGAAATCGCAGCAGCGTGCGGAACTGGAAATTTGCCCCGAATCCCGCGACAAAGACCGGGAAAACCTGCCAGAAAATAAAAATGACCCAGAAGAGCAATGCCATCCACTCCAGACGGCCTTGGCTAACAAAGGTATGGGCGCCGGCGTAAAATGCAAAACAGAATCCAATCACCAGGACGCTGCTGAAAACGCCTGTAAGAATCAGTCCGATCAGATCGAGACGACTATTCTTCTTGCGCAGGCTGTTGCGCAGTATTCGCCAGCGAAGTCCCGCAATCAGCTGGACTTGCTCGAAGACGCTGACGGATGGGGTCACATCAGCCATGAAAGCTCCTCAAGCTGCGGGCGTTCCGCGCCGTCCTGGCCGACAATCGAAAGGAAAATCTGCTCGAGCGTGGTCTTGTCTCCGGCCTCGCCTGATATTCCCGCACGCAATTCTTCGAGTGAGCCCTGCGCAACAAGCCGTCCCTCATGAATGATCGCCACATGGCTGCACAGCCGTTCGACGATTTCCAGGACGTGGGACGTCAGGAAAATAGTAGTGCCGCGTTCGGTCATGCGCGCCAGCAGCGCTTTCAGCGCGCCTGCCGCGAGCGCATCTACGCCTTCGAACGGCTCGTCGAGAAACAGAATGCGTGGCCCGTGAATCACGGCAGCAGCGAGAGCCAGCTTCTTCTGCATTCCGTGCGAGTAATCCGCAATCATCGTCTTGGGGCGGTCGGCGAGCTGCATAAAATCCAGCAGCTCCTCTGAGCGGCGCTGGGTTGTCGCGCGATCCAGGCCATACATCCGCCCGACAAATTTAAGATACTCAGAACCCGTCAAGCGCTCGAAAAGGCCCATGCCTTCCGGGACCACGCCGATCTGGCGTTTTACTTCGACCGGATTCGCTGCAAAGTCCAGGCCCAGAAGCTGCATGCTGCCGGAGGTTGGCGCAAGCAAGCCCGTCAGAATCTTGATGGTCGTCGATTTTCCCGCCCCATTCGGTCCCAGAAACCCAAAGAATTGCCCGGCAGCCACGCGGAGATCGATGCTGTCGACCGCAGTGAGGTTCCCGAATGTCCTGGTCAGTTTTTGCGTCTGAATGGCCAGTTCGGTCATCGCGAGTCCCCTCCGAGCAGCAAGAGCGGAATGCCAAACTCTAGCACGGCTTGTGTTGATTCCCGGACAACATCGGACAGATGTCAGGAGTTGGAGCGCTGTCAGGAGGGTTTTTGACGCGTGGCCGACCTGGTGCTGAGCTGCAATTCTTTCGCCGGAAAGGCCGCCAAGACCGCGGGTAATTCGACACGGAATACGGCTCCGCCTTCCTGCCGGTTGTAGGAAAGGATTTTTCCGCCATGCTCCTGGACAATGCCAAAGCAAATGCTGAGCCCCAGGCCGGTGCCTTTCCCAACGGGTTTCGTCGTATAGAAGGGATCGAACACGCGCTGCGGGTCCTTGAGGCCGGGGCCGGTATCGGAGAACAGGATCACGACGTTCCCGCGGTCGCGGATCGTCTTGATCGTCAAAACGCCGCCGTTGGCCGCTTCCATGGCTTCCAGAGCGTTGCTGATAATGTTGAAGAAAACCTGCATCAGCTGATTTCCATCTCCTCGAACACCCGGGAGGACGGACTCGAGCTGCAATTCGACGCGTGTTGTTCCGGAGCGCAAGTCGAGCGCGCGAAGCTGCACGGCGTTGTTCACCACCGTATTGATGTCAAGGAGCGTGCGCTCCGCCGGCACCTGGCGCGCGAAACTCAGTAGGTTGCCGACCAGAGTTTTTGTGCGGCGTGCCTGTTCGCGGATTTTTGAAGCGGTTGTGCGAGCTTTCTCCGGAAGGGTGGTGTCGTCGGCGAGCAAATCGGAAAAACCAAGTATGGCCGCAAGCGGATTGTTGATTTCGTGCGCCGCCCCAGCGGCTAGCTGGCCCAAGGAAACGAGTTTTTCGGACTGCACGATCTGTGCCTGCAGGCGTTTGAGATTTTCGACGGACTGCTCCGACTGCGAGAGAAGCCGTGAACGGTCCCGGTCCGCCAGATGGGTGCGCACAAAGATCAACAATGCGAGGGGAACGGAGGCAAGCAAGGTAGTCATCAGACGGAAATCGCGAACTTGGGCATCATCCTGACTGAATCGCAGGGTGTAAATGGCAAACAGCGGAAGAGAAATCACCGCCGCCATCGCGAGCCGCGCCGGCCAGACGCTCTGGTCCGAGGTTGAATCGGGGTCCGAGTCGTAAACATTTTCTGAGGGAGCGTCCAGCCTGTCTTGATTCTGATGGGCGATAACGCCGGCCAGGGCAAACCATAGGAAGGCCGACAGCAACTGGAGGTCGTACAAACTTCCCGTGTAATATTTGTGGCTGTCGATGGCGATGTTGATGGTCAATGAGGAAAACATGTAAATCGTAGAAGCGCCGAAGAGATTGGCGTATACCACCCTCCACGCCCCGCTCGATTGCAGCCACAGGATGGCCCATCCGACGACAATCACCATGTTCTGGATGTTGGTGACTAAATTGAACGTGTGATTGTACTGGCCGAGAGACGGCGTTGCGTACAGCCACGGAAGGACCACAAAAACATAGAGAAATGTCCACCAGATCAGGAGTAAGACAAAATCCAGGTAGCCGAAACGCAACTGGATTTCCCCGCGTTTAAGATGGGGACGTAACGCAATCGCGGCCATCATGGGGATTCCCCGCAGGAAGAACAGGATATCTCCCGGGTACATCTCGGGAAGTGGCCGGTGGAGGTAGACCTCATAGTAGGTCCACTCAAACTGGCCGATCATCCAGAGCGTGCAGCTCATGGCGAGCAGCATCCAGAAGATATTTCTCCGCCAGTGAGGGGTTCCCGCGTTCAAGAGAAGGCCGGCGTTGGCCAAGAGCGGCACGATGCACTGCACGATGTTGCCGAAAGTATTGAGCGAATCTGAGCTACGCTTCAACAGCAGCGACAGTGCGGAGTAGATGACGAGGATGAGCATCCACGTCCCTACCATCCATGCGAGTCTGCGAGATGAAGACATACGCTGAGTATTTCTAGTTTAGGCGCGAAGGGCAGAGATGCGGACCGGGAATCACTCCGGCTTGGCCTAATGATAAACGAATTACGCGTTCTAATTAGCCGATAGTGCGACCCAAAACTTCAAGTTGCGGCGGAAAAGGGAGGAACTTTCTCTCGGGGCCTTTTCCGTTTATGGCAAAGAACAGGATATAGCCAGCCAGGGGCAAGCGGCAATGGGGGGCCCAGTAGACACCATGGCACAGCTTGTCTCCCTCTTTTTGATCATCGCTTCATAGTAAATTCTATAATACGTCTGCAATGCGGTCAGACATGTAACTCCTTAAGTTTCCTGAGGGTTGCGGAGGCTGCTTTATTCATATTGCGCCTGGCTATATTCGAGCAATTGTATTCTTATGCGCACCATTGACACGTTCGATGCCGCACCGTAGCATCGCTTTCACCGGGGCGCAAACTTCTGTTCACGAGCGCGCCCCAAGAGAGGCCTCTCATGAGCCTTCGTGACTTTATCACCAAACAGTTTATTGATGTCATCGAATGGGTTGAGCCGGAAGAGGGACTCCTGGCCTACCGTTATCCGATGCAGGATCGCGAAATCCAGAATGGCGGCAAGCTGACGGTCCGCGATTCGCAAGCCGCGGTTTTTGTGAATGAAGGCAAAGTTGCGGACGCCTTTGGCCCGGGACTGTACACGTTGAATACGCAAACGCTGCCCATCCTGACTTATCTGAAGAATTGGGACAAAGCGTTCAAGTCGCCTTTCAAGTCCGATGTCTATTTTTTCTCCACGCGAATTCAGATCGACCAGCACTGGGGTACGCAGAATCCCATTTCCATCCGCGACAAGGAATTCGGCGCCCTCCGTCTTCGCGGCTTCGGCATTTATTCGTATCACTTGAGCGATGCTAAATCGTTCTACAGCAAGATCAGCGGCACTCGTGATATTTATCATGTGGCCGATCTCGAAGGCCAGTTGCGCAACACCATCATCGCCAAGATGACGGATGCATTCGCCGCCAGCCAGGTGCCTTTTCTCGATATGGCTGCGAACCAGGGCGCGCTCGCCGAAAAGATTGGCGAAGCCCTTAAACCATCATTCACAGATTATGGGCTCGCGCTGGACAGCTTTGTGGTCGAGAACCTTTCGCTTCCGGACGAGTTGCAAAAAGTGCTTGACCAGCGCATCAGCATGAACGTGCTCGGCGACATGGGCAAATTTACGCAATATCAGGTGGCGCAAGCCATCCCCATCGCGGCCGGGAATGAAGGCGGAGGCGCCGTGGGAATGGGCGCGGGGCTCGGCGCTGGCGTGGCCATGGGACAGGCCATGATGGACGCTGTCAAGAAGTCTATTTCGACTCCCGCTGTTGGAGCAGCGCCTGCACCCGCCGGGGCTCCTTCTGCGGAAACTAAATTCTGCAGCGAATGTGGCAAGTCCATCTCCCGCAGCGCCAAATTCTGCCCGGAATGTGGAAAGCCTCAGACGTAGCGCCACCGTCTGCCATGAGTGGAATCGAGTGGGTTGTCGAAGCTTTCGGATGTTCCTCGCAATCCTTGAGTGACGTTGCTGTTTTGCAAAACTTATTCAGCAGCATTATTCGAGAGATGAAGCTCCGGCCCGTCGGCGAAACGCAGTGGCATCAGTTTCCCGGCACTTGCGGTATCACTGGCCTTTGCCTTCTCGCGGAGTCGCATCTCGCGTGTCATACGTTTCCGGAGCACGGCTCGCTCTGCCTCAATCTTTTCTGTTGCGTTCCGCGCGCTGAATGGGATTTCGAAACGATTCTCCGGCAACTCTTTGACGCAGATTCCGTTTCGATCCGCCGTCTGCGAAGACCCTACCAATCCAATTGGAAGCAGGTTGCTGGTGACTGAGGCAAAACGTATTGCCGCACACCTGGTGAGTCCCACGCGATGACTCAGCCCGTTTCCAACTGTCCGAATTGCGGCGCCAAAATTGTTTTTCGATGGTCCAGCAGCGTCCAGACCGTTTGCGAGTTCTGCAAGAGCATTCTTGTGCGCACCGATGTGGACCTCAAGAAAGTTGGCCAGGTAGCCGATCTCCCGTCGGACAGCTCACCCATTCAGATCAATACCGAAGGCAAATTCGGCAACAGGGCGTTCGTGGTGGTCGGCCGCATCCTTTATGAGTACGATCAAGGCGGCTGGAACGAGTGGCACGTCATGATGAACGACGGGACAAGCGCCTGGCTCTCCGATGCGCAGAATGAATACGCGCTGTCATTATCTTCGAAGGCGCAAAATCTTCCCGCCGCTGCCCAGGTCCACATCGGCCAGCAGTTCATCTGGAACAACCAGCCCTACACTGTCAGCGTCATCACACCTGCGCATTATCGCGGGGTCGAGGGCGAACTGCCTTTTCAATATTGGGACAAGACGGACGTCACCTTCGTTGATCTGCGCAGCGAGTCCCGGAAATTCGCCACGCTCGATTACAGCGATCCCGAACCGGCTCTGTACCTCGGCGAACTCGTGGAATTTGACGATCTTAAGTTGAAAAATTTGCGTAGTTTCGCGGGCTGGTGATGAGCACGGGCGCTCCACCACTTTCCGGGCCTCCCAAGCCGCAAGCGAAGGCGCTGAATTGCCCGAAGTGCGGGGCTGCCATTGTGCTGCGCTCGTTCGGCCAGGCCGAAACCGTCGTGTGCGCGAGCTGCCATTGCATCCTCGATGCCAAAGACCCCAACCTGGCCATCTTCCAGCAATTCGAAATTGAGACCAGTGACATAAGACCCCTCATTCCCTTGGGTACGCGCGGCAAGCTGCGTGGTACGGACTATGAAGTCATCGGATTCGAGCGGCGGAGCACACAGGTCGATGGAATCACTTACTGCTGGCACGAATACGTTCTCTACAATCCTTACAAAGGCGTTGGCTACCTCAGCGAATATAACGGCCATTGGAACGACATCAGCATCTGCAAGGTTCTGCCCACCGTGGACCACAATATGTTCGGCGGTTCGTCACTAACGGCCAACTATCTCGGAGAATCCTACAAGCATTTTCAGACTGCAGACGCCAACACGGATTTCGTCCTCGGCGAATTCCCGTGGCAGGTTCGCGTCGGCGAAAAGGCTGCCGTCACGGACTACGTGCATCCGCCTCGCGTGCTGTCCAGCGAGCAGCTCGACCAGGAAGTCACCTGGTCTATTGGCGAGTACATGTATGGCCGCGAAATCTGGGAGACCTTCAAGCTGCCCGGCCGGCCGCCCGAAGCCATGGGCGTCTACGAAAATCAGCCTTCGGCCGTCCGTACGAACGTTACAGGCATGTGGGTTGCGTTCGCGGGCTTTGCCGTTTTCCTTTTGGCGCTCATGTCTGGTTTCGCTATGCGTGCAAAAAAGGAACCGGTTTTTCATGAGACCTACCGGTACAATCGTGCCGATTCGAAAGCCGAGGCTTCCTTCGTTACGGATGTTTTCGAACTTACCGGCCGCACTTCAACTGTGGAAGTGAAGACCTACGCCCCGGTCAGCAACCACTGGATCTATTTGAACTATGCGCTCATCAATCAGGACACCGGGCAAGCCTGGGACTTCGGTCGCGAAGTGAGCTACTACTACGGCTATGACAGCGACGGGTCCTGGACCGAAGGCAAGCAGAATGACGATGTCGTGATTCCGAGCGTGCCCCCAGGCCACTACTACCTTCGCATTGAGCCGGAGGCGGATCCTTCGCTTTCCGGCATTCCGTACACCGTCGATGTCACCTACGACGTGCCGGTCTACGGAATTTACGGCATCGCGTTTCTCGCGCTACTCGTGCCGGTAATCATCATTTCTTTTCGCGCTTATACCTTTGAGCGGTCCCGGTGGTCCGAAAGCGATCATCCGCCCATGCAATTGTCCAGCAGCTCGGGAGACGATGAATAATGTTCCGAAAATTCTATCTTCTTTATGGATTCCTGGTTCTCGGCACAGCGGCCTTCGGTCAATACCGCGGCTGGAGCCTCGACACAATCAATCAGCTAAAAAACATTCCGAAGTCCGTCCGCGATAATCCCGGCTCGTACCGCTCGGTTTACGGCGGCTATCACCATTACACAGGAGGCAAATGAGATGAACCTCGTTCCGCTCGGCAATGTCGTTGCTGCACTGGTCTTCGCGTTTGTGGGAATTTTTATCTTCGTCGTCGCCTTCGTGGTGATGGACAAGCTCACGCCGTACCACCTTTGGAAGGAAATCGTGCAGGAGCACAACATGGCGCTCGCCATCCTTGTCGGCGCCATGTCTCTCGGCATTTGTATCATCATTGCTGCCGCGATCCACTAGCCCATGGGCGTCCTGGTGTTCATTTCCGTGTTGCTGGTCGCGGCTTGCGGCCTCATCTATGAGCTTGTAGCCGGCACGCTGGCGAGCTATCTCGTCGGCGACAGCGTTTTTCAATTCTCCACCATTATCGGTACGTATCTGTTCGCGATGGGCATTGGCAGCGCGCTCTCCCGTTACATCAATCGCGGCCTTGCTAATCGCTTCGTCTGGATCGAACTTCTCCTTGGCGTTGTCGGCGGATTTTCGTCGACGCTGCTGATGCTTGCGTTTGCCTTTACCCAAGGATTCGAATTGATCCTGTACGCGCTGGTCGTGGTGATGGGTGTCCTTGTCGGTCTGGAAATTCCGTTGCTCATGCGCATCGTCAAGCACCGCTACCAGTTCCGCGACGTCATCGCGCACGTCCTCACCTTCGATTATCTCGGCGCCCTTGGAGCGTCGCTGCTCTTTCCAATTTTGCTGGTTCCGCGTCTTGGTCTGGTGCGCTCCGCGATGTTGTTTGGCTTGATCAACGCCGCGGTCGCGTTCTGGAGCACGTACCTGTTCGCCAATCAGCTCTCTCGCACGCGCGAATTGAGAGTGGCCTGTTTACTAGTCTTGTTTGGACTAGGCACGGGAATCGCCGAAGCGAAGCACATCACCGCCACGGCCGAAGACAATATCTACGCCGACGAGATTATTTTTGCCCGCGACACTCCTTATCAGCATCTCGTGCTCACGCGCTTCAAGGACGACCTTCGCCTCTTTCTCAACAGTCATCTGCAATTCAGCTCGCGCGACGAATACCGCTACCATGAAGCGCTTGTCCATCCCGGCTTGGCCGCCGTTCCGGCCCCGCGCCGGGTCCTGATTCTCGGCGGCGGCGATGGCCTTGCCGTTCGCGAAATTCTGAAGTATCCGCAAGTCGAAAGCATCACTCTCGTCGATCTCGATCCCGAGATGACCAAGATTTTTTCCTCCAATCCCATGCTGACCAGGCTCAATGACAACTCTCTGCTCTCTCCCCGCGTGCACGTCATCAACTCCGACGCATTTCCGTGGGTTGCTTCGAACGCCGACAGTTTCGATTTCATCGTCGCCGATTTTCCCGATCCCACAAACTATTCGCTCGGCAAGCTTTACACCACCGCGTTCTACCGCGCCGTCGCGCGCCATCTCAGCGCGCAAGGATTCATAGTCGTGCAAAGTACGTCGCCCATGTTTGCCCGCGATTCCTTCTGGTGCATCGCCGAGACGCTGAAACAATCCGGCTTGCAAACCTATCCGTATCACGTCTACGTCCCCTCCTTCGGCGAATGGGGATTTGTCCTGGCGGGTACTCACGATTACGCCCTGCCCAAGTCGCTTCCCGCTGGATTGCGTTTCCTTAGCGTAGATGGACTTTCCGCGCTCTTTCAGTTTCCGCCGGACATGGCGCCGCTTCCCATGCCCGCGAACCATCTCAACAGCCAGGTTCTTGTCCGCACTTACGAAAACGACTGGAAGGACATCAGTCATTGAAGCTGGGTCGCCGCAAGTTTCTCGGTCTTGGCAGTGCGGCGCTCGCCGGCCTTTCCCTCAAAAGTGAACAAAAGATCAAAGGTTCGTTCGTCAACGATTCCTTCCAGATGGGGCATCTCTTGCGTGACCGCGCCGCGTTCCCCGCGGCCAAACACATCGAAAAAGTCCCGGTCGTCATCGTCGGTGGCGGCATCGCCGGTCTTAGCGCCGCCTGGCGCTTCCGCAAGCGCGGCTTCACGGATTTCGTTCTTCTCGAGATGAATCCACAAGCGGGCGGCAACGCTCGCTGGGGCGAAAATGAAGTCACCGCGTATCCTTGGGCTGCGCATTATGTGCCTGTCCCCGGCCCAAAAGCCATCTATGTCCGAGAACTCTTCGAGGATCTCGGCGTCTTGAAAGACGGTCAATGGGAAGAGCGCTATCTCGCTTTTTCCCCGCAGGAGCGGCTCTTCCTCTACGGCCGCTGGCAGGAAGGCATCGAGCCCGCTGTCGGCCTCAAACAAAACGACCGCGATCAGTTCCAGCGTCTTGAAAATCTCTTCAGCGAATTCCGAAGGAGTGGTGCCTTCACTATTCCTCTCGAACTCGGCCTGTCCTCAAAATTTCAGCACCTCGATCGCCTCTCGTTCTCCGATTGGCTGCGTCAGCAAGGTCTCGACTCCCGCCTTCTCCATTGGTACGTGAACTACGCTTGCCGCGACGATTACGGAGCCCTCGCGAGCGACACTTCCGCCTGGGCCGGCATCCATTATTTCTCTTCCCGCGAGCCTGAGGAAAAAGGCCCGCTCACCTGGCCCGAAGGCAATGGCTGGATTACCCGCCGCCTCCTCGAACGCGTTGGCGCAAATATTCGCACCGGCCAAATGGTGCACCGCATCGCACAAACGCGCCGTGGCGCAAGCGTTTTTGCGGGCGACGTCGAATTCCAATCCGAATTCGTCATCTTTGCCGCGCCCATGTTCCTCGCTCCGTATCTTCTCGAGAATTTTCCCCCGCTCCACGATTTCGCCTATTCCCCATGGCTCACCGCCAACCTCACGCTCGAACGCTATCCCGACTCCCGCGGCGTCGAGCCTTCCTGGGACACGGTCTTCCTCGACTCCCCTACGCTCGGCTACGTTGACGCCATGCACCAGAGCCTGCGCACCCACATCGACCGCACCGTCTGGACTTTTTACTGGGCCCTCTCCGAAGGCGCCCCCGCGCAGAACCGCAGGCTTCTCCTTGAAAAAGATTGGACCTACTGGAAGGAGGCCATTCTCCATGACCTCGAACGCGTGCACTCCGACATTCGCCAGTGCGTATCCCGAATCGACATCATGCGCATGGGCCACGCTATGATTCGCCCCGCGGTCGGTTCGATTTTTTCGGAAGAACGCCGCCGCCTGTCCCGCCTCGACGGCCGCATCCTCTTCGCCAACTCCGACCTGAGTGGCATTTCTATCTTCGAGGAAGCCCAATTCCACGGTGTCGAAGCCGCCCAAAAAGTGCACAAGAAGCTCCACGGTTAGCGTGCGATGTAAATTCCCAGTTCAATTCCGGGAACTTTAGCCTGTAACTTTTCCGCATGAGAAGACTCTCACTGCCAAGGGGCGGAAGCCATCCTGTTCAGTCCGCACGGAATGGGGAAGCTCTGTGGCAAAGTGCCAGCATCAAATAGATATATGATGGTAGGAAGCCGAATTGCCCCAGGAGATCGGGAGAAATGTTGATACGCAAAGCCCACGATTTGACTTACGCCGACGTCACGCCCAAGTCCATCTATCTGGACCGTCGCAAATTCCTTCGTGCCATGGGGATTGTGGGTGCCACCGCCGCGGCCGGCAAAGGCCTGTTCGATTTGGCGTTGCCGCCGCAAAACGCGCTTGCCGCGACGAAATTCAGCGCCCTGGCCAAGAGCCCCTTCAGCACTTCCGAAAAAGAGAACTCCTACGAGGACGTCACGCACTACAACAATTTTTACGAATTCGGTACTGAGAAGAGCGATCCTGCCAAGAATGCGAAGAACTTTACCACTTCCAACTGGATGGTTTCCGTCGAAGGCGAAGTCGCCAAGCCCCACAAGTTCACCATGGACGAAATCCTCAAACTTGCGCCCCTTGAGGAGCGCATCTACCGTCACCGCTGCGTGGAAGCGTGGTCCATCGTTGTTCCCTGGATTGGTTTTTCGTTCAACAGTCTTATAAAGCTCGTGGAACCCACATCGAAAGCGCAATTCGTAGCCTTCCAAAGCTACTATGATCCACGCCAGATGCCTCTGGGACGCTGGGCCGGCATCGAATTCCCCTACGTCGAAGGCCTCCGTTTGGACGAGGCCATGAATCCCCTCACGCTCCTTTGTGTCGGGATGTACGGAGAGTCGTTGCCAAATCAGGACGGTGCGCCTGTGCGCATGGTCATCCCTTGGAAATACGGCTTCAAGAGCATCAAATCGCTCGTCAAGATCAAGTTCCAACAGAAGATGCCGCCGACAACCTGGAATCTGTCCGTGCCCAATTGGTACGGCTTTTATTCGAACGTGAATCCCAACGTCGATCACCCGCGCTGGAGCCAGGCCAAGGAACGCCGTCTCGGCGAAATTTTTAAACGCCCCACGCTCATGTTCAATGGCTATGGCGATCAGGTTGCGAGCATGTATAACGGCATGGACCTGAAGAAGAACTACTAGCCAGGAATTCCCGAATGCGTGCTCTTCTCACCAGCAAATGGACCAAGGTTGCCGTCTTTCTGCTTTGCCTGGTTCCCCTTGACGCGTTGATTTGGCGCGCTATTCACAATGGTCTGGGTGCAAATCCCGTCGAATTCATTCAGCTCACTACTGGCCGGTGGACCTTGCGTTTTCTGATCATCACCCTATGCATTACCCTCACCTATCTTGGCCCCGACCAGTCTTTCGATCTCGCCGCCATATGGAAAGACGTTGCCAAGCGCCCCTTTATCACTGTCGGCTTTCTCGGTTTCCTGCTCCTGGTTCCGCTGGCAATAACTTCGACAGCGGGCTGGATTCGCCGCCTCGGCGGGAAGCGCTGGCAAATGCTGCATCGCGGCATCTATTTCGCGGCCGTTGCGGGTGTCATTCACTACTACTGGAAGGTCAAATCCGATGTGCGTATGCCGATCTTCTACGGAGTGCTCGTCGGAATTCTTCTTCTCTGGAGATTGGGCGACTGGTTTTTTAAGCGCAGAAGACAAGCGCCTTCGCGCGTCACAGCTCCAAGCGTCTCAGTGAATGGTTGAGGAATTGTCCGTCGGCGCGGCGTCCTGGAAGTCCACTCCCCAGAAGCGCGGCGCGGGCGTAAGAAACTCGATTCCCACGCGCTGCCCCTTCGCACCCAGATCGCCCAGATACACAATGCGACATTCCAATTCTTCCTGGGTCTCTGGGTTGGTAATCACCAGCATTTCGCCGTAGGCCACTTCGTGCTTCAGCAGCAAGAGGCCGCCATAGGCATTGACGACCACCGTCTCGCACGTTTCGCGGAACTTCTTTCCGCTGTGGGCGCGGCCCTGCGCTTGCACGCGCATCTTAAAAAAGGCTCGCGAACTTCGCCGGGGTGAGGCTGCCGTGACTTCGCTCATGGCACCCATCTTCGACTGCCCCTCGTAATACCGTCAATCTGTCCCTCCGTACAGGTGTTCGCCAGCAACAACCCGGAAAGAGGGTTGCCTTCAAATCCGTGTAGTTGTGGCGGTGGCCGAATGGTTTGGCGATATTGCGATCCTATGCCGCGGAATTCGCTGCGGTGGTAACCATGATCGTGTTCAGCGGAGCCTAAGCGGCTTTTACATTCACCACTAGGGTTTGTATGCCTGCCAACGGAAGTTTTGCTTGACAGTCGCAAAGACTCAAAATATAGTTCGCAACACGAATTTAATTGTTTCCAAGCTATTTTGTCGGGACCGGATTTAACAACTTAGGGCTGCCATTGGATTAAGTTTCACTCGTGGTTTGCCAATATAATTTGAGTCAACAACTAAATGCGACGCATCAACTTCACCAATACTCAGGTCGCTTCGAGCCAGACTGCTCGCGGCATCAATCGCGGTGTTGTTCTCAACCTTATCCGGCGCCGCCAGCCGATTTCCCGCGCCGATCTCGCCCGCGTGTCGGGGCTTCAGCGAAGCACCGTTTCGCTTATCACTGAACAACTGATTCGCGAGAGATGGGTGGTTCATGGACCCATCGGCCGGTTGCCTCGCGGGAGACGCCCTACCTTCCTCCGTTTGAATGATCGGCGCGCAATTCTGGTCGCCGACCTGCGCCCTGCTCAAACGACTGTGGGTGTTGCCGATGTGAATGGGAACTTTCTCTCCCAGGAAACAATGCCCACCACCCGCGATTCGCGCCTCACGACGGAAGCACTTGCAGCGAAGATTCGCCACTTGATGACGGTTCACTCCGACCGGGTTTTCGAGGGGGTTGGAATCAGCATACCGGGGCGCTTCAGCGAGAGTTCACAACGAATTGTTTTCGCCCCGAATCTGGGATGGCCAGAATTCGACTTCAAAGGAACTATCGAGCAAGCCACGGGCATGCGTGTAGAGCTGGAAAACGCTGCAAATGCGTGCGCGCTCGCTGAAGTTTGGTTTGGACACGGAGAAAAGGTCCGCGACTTCGTGGTGGTGACTGTTTCCGAAGGGATCGGCACCGGAGTGTTCGCCAACGGCCAATTGATCCGCGGATTCAACAGTATGGCTGGAGAATTTGGCCACGTGCCTCTCGATCCGAATGGACCTCTTTGTACTTGCGGCGGGCGGGGATGCTGGGAGGTCTACGCATCCAACCGTGCGGCCCTGCGCTACTACCACGAATCGATCCAATCCTCCGATGGTCTGACTTTCCCGGATCTCCTTGCTTTGGCGGACTCGGGAGATCCGCTCGCGGCTAAAGCCCTCGATCGCATGGTCCATGCACTCGGCAGAGGGATGCGCATGCTCGTCTCTGGATTTGCCCCCGAGGAAGTCGTCGTTGTCGGTGAGCTTACTCGCCAGTGGCGGCGATTTGGGCCGGCGATTCAGTCGGAACTGGACGTGGGCCTTCCCGGCGGCCATCCTCCCCGTGTCCGGCCGGCCGAGGGGACAATGGCCCGGCTGCGCGGAACCGTCGCTTTGGTCTTACAAAAGCATTTTGGCCCGTCCGCAGGCCTACAAGAGCTCGAAGCTGAGGATTCTAGAGAGAACCAAGTTATGAGCAGTTAGAAACACCTCCAGGCAAAGTGGCGGGGTGCTGCGGCGCTTGGATCACAAGTCTCACTTGGGTGGAGGGGTCATGTCCAAGAAATCTCTCGTTCGGAGTGCGATCATTTCCTACTCGAAGATCTGGTTCACAGCGCTAGTTTGCGCCCCGCTCCTAGGTTTATCTCTTTTTCCCGGCGCAGCGACAGCGCAAGTCCTCTACGGCTCGCTGACAGGGAACGTTACCGACCCATCGGGAGCAGTCGTGCCTGGAGCGCAAGTAGAAGCGCTCGACACAGCGACTGGCGTTTCGCGTCTGGCAACTACCGATTCGGCTGGCGTCTATCGATTCGCCGAACTGCTGTCTGGCGTGTACAGAATCACAGTGACGGCCACGAGTTTTGGCGCTTACGTGGCGGATAACGTGCGCATCGATGCTAATACGACACGCCGTGTTGATGTGCAGGTCCAAATCAGGCAACAGGTCGAAGCGGTCACCGTAACCAGCGCGGCGCCATTGCTCCAGACGGATCGCGCCGACGTACATACCGACCTTGACGCAAAAGAGATTTCGGACCTGCCCCTTCTGGCTTCCAACGGCCGGAACTTCCAATCGGCCTACCGCATCGTTCCCGGAGCAGGCTTGCTCGGAGAAAACAACTCGGCCGCTGGCAATCCCCAGCGGGCCATGACCACAAACGTCAACGGGCTGTCCATTAATAACAACAATACCCGGATTGACGGTGCCGTTGACACTTACACCTGGCTGCCGGCCAATGTCGCCTACATCCCCTCATCGGACGCCATCGAATCAGTGAACGTGGTGACGAACAACTTTGACGCGGAGCAAGGCATGGCCGGTGGCCTCGCGGCAAACGTGACCGTCAAATCAGGCACCAACCAATTTCACGGCACTGCCTTCGAGTACCATACCGACAATGAGCTTCGCACGCGTAACTACTTCAGACCTGCAGTCGTGCAACCCGTGAAGCCAAAGAACATCTTCAACCAGTATGGTGGAACTCTCGGCGGACCCATCAAGAAGGACAAATTGTTCTTCTTTGGGGCTTACGAAGGCACTAAAATTCGGACGGCCGGTGGAGCGGCAAAAAACGTCGCGCCCAATTCCATCCGGAACGGCGACTTCTCCGCCCTCTTGCCGGCAGTCGGATCCATCATTCCGGGTTCCAACGGCGTGGCCTTTGTTGATTGCAATGCCACGCCGGCCGCGGGGTGCATCTACGATCCGAACACTGGAAACGCCAACGGCACCGGGCGCACGGCGTTCCCGGGAAACATCATTCCCGCGAACCGAATCGATCCCGCCGCCATGAAGATGGCTTCGCTGATTCCAGCACCCAATGTCGGCGATCCCAACAGCGCAACCAATATCACCAACAACTTCATTCCAGTCGGCGCACCACAATACAACCTGAGCCGAATTGATGCGAAGGTCAACTATGTGCCAAGCATGAAGTCCATGGTGTTCGCCCGGTACAGCATTTCGCCCACGTTCATCTTCGATCCGCCGGCTCTAGGACCCGCAGGCGGCGACGCCACGGGCGGCGGACAGAACGGCAACGCATTCAGCCGCGTTCAGAGCGTGGCGCTGGGCGGCAGTTATCAAATCTCGCCGAGCATGCTGTGGGACCTGAACGCCGGATACACGCGACTGCGCCTCAACGCCGAAAACGTGGATATTGGGACGAATTTCGGGCTCGACACGTTGCACATACCAGGCACCAACGGAGCCGATCACCCGTATGGAGGCATTCCGGCGTTCCAGTTCGCTCAAAATACATTCGCCAATTTGGGGAACGCGAATACGGGCAATCCATTCATCTTTCGGGACAACCAATACGTAACAAACACGAACCTGAGTTGGATCAAAGTACGGCACGATGTTCGCTTCGGCCTCGAGTACTACCACAGTGGGATCAACCACTTCCAGCCTCAAGGGGGAACCTTCGGAACGCCGCGAGGCACCTTTGGGTTCGACGGAAGCGTGACTTCTCTGAGTGGCGCGCCTGGGTATGCCGCTGGCACGAACAACCCTTACAATAGTTTTGCCCAATTCTTGCTCGGACTCCCGCAACGAGACGGCAAAGTCGTCCAGAACATCAACCCAAACGCGCTGCGCTTCACCACCTGGGCTTGGTACGCGCGGGACCGCTGGCAAGTGACTCCCAAACTCACTTTTACCTATGGCGTGCGATGGGAATACTATCCCTTCGCAACCAGCGACCATACCGGCGCGAAGTACTTTGATCCTACGGCGGGCAACGTTTTCATCGGGGGACTCGGGTCCGTCCCGGAGGACGACGGCGTCGACGTGGGCCATGGACTGTTTGCCCCTCGCTTCGGAATCGCCTACCGGTTCCGAAGCAAGACCGTGATCCGGGCGGGTTACGGAATCAGCGTGGATCCGAATAACTTCAGGGCTCTGCGCGACACCTTCCCCAACATCACCAATATGGACTACCAAGCGAGCCAGATCTTCGGAAGTACTTTTGCGCCTTCGACAAGCCTTACGGGTACGAAGGCGAGCTTGGCTCCCTACCCAGGTCTCCCAACGGGTATCGTCTTGGTACCTTTCACCGGGCTTGGCAATGGCGTGATTCGGCTCCCCAACTTCGTGGGCACGACCACCGTGGCCAATCCTTTCCACCGCGGGTATGCAGAGTCCTACAACCTGATCGTGCAGCATGAATTCTTCGGTTGGGTGGCCGAGGCTGGCTACGTCGGCACACGCGGCATACGCATACCTTTGGGGCTCAACATCAATGCTGGCTCCCCCGGGCCGGCAAATACTGCGCCCACGAGGCGCCTGCTCAATGCGAATCCGGCAGTGTGTCCCAGTGGCAACTGCTGGGGAGATCTGAATGCCGTGACGCCCTTCAAGGTTACCTACTACGATTCCCTGCAAACTAAGCTTGCGCGGCGGTTTGCCGGCGGATCGGTAATCGGATTCGCTTACACGTTCTCTAAGGCCATCGACTACGGTGAGAACGAGGGGGCAGTCTTTCATCCCTTTCCCGCTAATTGGGCAGACAACAAGGCTCTTGCGGGTTTTGACCGCCCACACAACTTCCAGGCTTATGGCGTATACGAACTGCCGTTCGGCCACACCAAGCGCTGGGCGCAACACGGTATCCGAAACATTCTGGCTGGCGGCTGGCAATGGAACTGGATCATGAGCCGTTACAGCGGTGTTCCTCTGACCGTCACTGGAGGGACGGACAATACTCACGCCCTTGGAGCCACTCTAACGCCCGATCTCGTCGCCCCAATCGTTATTACCGGAAACGTTCAGCACCAGGATCCGACGACGGGTAAATTCGTGAACTGCGCCCTCAACGACCCAACCTGCCAGTACTTCTCGGTTACCTCATTTGCTCAAGTGACTGGGGCGACGCCGCGCTACGGCACTGCCGGACGCGATATCCTCCGCGGCCCTGGCTTCTTTGACTTGGATACCGGCTTGTTGCGGAACTTCCCGATCACCGAGCGCGTGAAATTTCAATTCCGCGTGGACGCCTTTGCCGTGACCAATACGCCGAATTTCGGCAACCCCAACACAACGTTTTCGACTTCCAACAGCTCGAACTTCGGGGTCATCACTTCGACGGCGAGCGGACCGCAGTTCTCCAGTGAAGCGGGCAACCTCACGGGTCAGCGCACTTTTTGGTTTTCCGGCAAGATCATCTTCTGAACTGTGGATTGTTGCGGGAGTTGTTTCACCCAAGATCCACCAAACAGGCCTATCGCGTCACGGATGCCAACGGGTCGGGCACCAATCGTTCATGCGCGGCGCTCTGGCACATCGCTCCATCGTCGAAGAACTACTCTCTTTCGGTAAAGCTCACGTGGCCGACGATTGTGGCCAGAAGTGATTCGCTGCCAATGAGTCGTTTTTCAACACGCTCTCAGGGTAGTGGAGTAAGGCTCTCACCGAGGCGTAGTATATCGATGAGGTCTCCATGGCTCACCCTGCTGCCGATCAGCCAGAATGCTGGCCCGCTCTGCCTCTCAGTTCGTGGAAAGACACGTACGCAACGCTCCATATGTGGACCCAGATCGTTGGTAAGGTCCGGTTGCTTCAGACGCCCGTCGTGAACCACTGGTGGAACGTCCCCTTGTACGTAACCGCTCGCGGTTTGACGACATCTCGTATTCCCTATGGCGAAAAAGCACTCGAACTCTGGTTTGACTTCATCCGGCATCAGCTTGTGCTGGAGACGAGCGACGGACTGGTGAAAACACTTCCGCTGGTGCCGCGCTCAGTGGCCGAGTTCTACGAGGAGTTCATGCAATTGCTTCGATCGGTGGGGATTGAACTGAAAATCTGGAGAATGCCGGTCGAAATTCCCAATCCGATTGCCTTTGATCAGGATCGCGTGCACGCCTCGTACGATCACGCGTCGGTCGAGAAATTCTGGCGCATTCTTTTATCCGTGGACACTATTTTCAACCACTTCAGGGCCAGATTCATCGGCAAGTCCAGCCCGGTGCATTTCTTTTGGGGAAGTTTCGATCTTGCCGTCACCCGGTTTTCAGGCCGCCGGGCACCGGAGCGACCCGGCGTCGACGCCATGACTCGAGAAGCTTATTCCCATGAAGTGAGCAGTGTTGGCTTTTGGCCTGGAAGTGGCAACGTCCAGGGCGCGGCTTTCTACTCGTACGCCGCTCCCGAGCCGCAGGGGTTCAAAGACAAGCGTGTCCGTCCGGATAGCGCCTTTTACGACCAGCAGCTCGGCGAATTCCTCCTGATGTACGACGATGTACGCAAGGCGGAGTCGCCCACGGCCTCACTGCTCGAGTTTTGCCAAAGCACTTACGAAGCCGCGGCAACTCTTGGCAACTGGGACCGTGGGGCCCTTGAAAGGTAGCTGAACTCCGTACGCGCTTTACTAGATTTGGGCGCTGGGTCGTTTCCCTACTGCTCCACTGGTTCAAGCCTCGGATACAAATCCGAGGGGTCCGAATTCAAGACCACCTGTTTAGTCGGCGAAATGATGTAGATCACCGGGCCATTCGTCAGCGCTAACCTCCCGTTTGGGGAGACCAGGTACGTATAGTTGAATGCTTGATCAGGTTTTAGGCTGGGATCCGACGAGGTTGAGCCCACCAACGCAGTGTCACTTGTTCCTGCAACTGCTCCCACTCCGTCGTAAGTGGCCACGCCGGACTCGTGCGTTATGTTCTGGTGCGTCACCGTGATCGAGCCGAAGACGTACGTTCCGTTCGCTGAATGATTCGTGAACGGTCCTCCGGTTTGCATCTCCGCGAAGCCTGCATAGACTCCTCCGTCGACCAGCATCACAAATGCCTTGCTCGGGCTCACTAGATAAAGGAGAGGAGGCCGCGCTCCCCCCACTGCACTCACCCGGCCGTTGGAGGCCACGCTAACAGTCGCGGCATCATTGAACGACGATATGCCTCCGGCTTTGCTTTCTTCCCCAGTAAAAGAATAGCTGCCGGAATTCGACACTGTGAAAATACCCGCGATCAGGTCCGAAGCTGGCGTCGAACTCGGCCCGCAGCTTCCGCAGAGTCCACTCACGTAAAGCACACTCGGGCCGCTCACCGACGAAATCGAAAATGGCCCTCCAGATTGTTGCAGTGCCGACCCCGTAAACGGAGCGTCGCTGGACTGCGAGTTGGCGTTAACAAACAATACTTCGCTCGCTGAAATCATGTACAAGCTCATGTTGACGGTTTGCGATCCCACGGCAAAAGTCATCGCGCCTCGGCCATTCGATGACACGGAATAGCTCCCTGTAAAAGGCAGGCCGCTCGCCGGATAATTCAGGCCGCCGCTCTTGTTGACGTTGCCGCTGTCGTTGGCGTCCAGCTCGCCGCTAGTAATGCCTCCGCTTCCGTTCGCGACAAACGCACCCACCATGGCGAATCGGTTGCGAACGTTTCTGATAAGCGTATTTGTCGTATCTGCGCCAAACGCGTAGTTGCCGGTGATCTTTGACGTCGAGAACGCGCTGGGATCCTGTTTCTCGAAGACCCCCGACCCCAGCGTTCCGGTATTGTCAAACTCGATGAAACGGCCCTTGCTGGCCACGCCCGAACTGATCACACCAAGAGCAAAACGATAGATCGAAGTCCCAGCGGAAGTCGCAATAGCCATACACCCCCGATTGTCTCCTCCCACAGAATACGAGCTGCTCGCACTGTTTATAGCAACGTTCGTTTGAACTCCTGTGCTGCTGTTGATGTCTTCCACGCCCACTGCCCGCGCGATATGCCCCGCGCCGTCGGCATCGAACATCCCGCCTAGCGTCACCGCCCCGTTTGCATCGAAACCTTGTATGGTGAAGGCGTACTGGCCGTTCAGAAGAGATTCGTGGCCAGATCCACAGGACATCACTGGCGGCGGCGCTGTGCTGTTTATAGTGATGCTCAGATTCTGCACGGCAGATTGCGCGCCTGCGCTGCTCGAGTCCGTGGCCTTCACCGTGAAGCTGGTTGTGCCGCTCGGCCCCGTCGGCGTGCCCGTGATGTGCCCCGACGAGTCCATGCTCAATCCAGCCGGCAAGCTTCCGCTGCTGACCATCAGCGTCACGGTCCCGGCGCCTCCGGAGGTCGCCACGGTCTGACTGTACGTCGTGCCCTGTGTCCCTCCTGGAAGCGACGTTGTCGTCACCGAGGGAGCTGGCGTGATGTTAATGGTTATCGATGCGGACTTCGTGGAATCCACGACAGAAGTAGCGGTCACCGTGGCAGTTCCCGCATTTCCAGAGTTGGGTGGTGCATTGTAAGTTGCCGAAGTTGGCGTCTCCCCGGAAAGGGAGCCTGCACCTCCTAACGTCCAAGTGACTCCTTGCACGGACGTGCCGCTCGTTGTCGATGCGCTAAGGCTTACCTTCTGGCCGAAGTCGATGGCTTGAGTGCCACTCGGCGCCAAAATGACTTGAGAAGATGGACTAGGTGGATCTGCTTTCATTCCGGTGGAGCACCCCACGAATAGCGCAACCACGACAAGCAATAGGCACACGGACGATACTTTCACGGACTTCCCCCTTGGTTCTTTCTCGGACGAATTGCGTCCCTGGGTTGGAGTAGGGCGCAACACCATCCTCAGGCTGGAATGACTTACAACACTCTCTAAGGGATGGAGTAGTTTTGGAAAATAGTTGGGACGGTGAAAAACTCTGCTTTTGCAGGTTTCTACTGTCCCAACTTTCAGGTAATCCCAGTACGCTATCGTGTAAGAATGGCGGTCACCTGGCGGGCGGATGCACGCCTTTTCTTGCTGGCGTAGTATAAATTTCTGCGGCCGCCTGCAATGATGCTTCTGTCCAAGGAGAAGCCGATGCGAGCAAAGCAAGTTGTTTCATTCGCTCTGATTTGTATGGCCCTGTGCTGGATGACGGCTGGAAAGGCGCAAGCGCCAGGACAAAAGGCCCCGGCGCGGCTTTACAACACCGCCAAGCAGAAACTCGTGGAAGGCAAGCAGATTGTCGGCGCCACGGTTTTCTCTCCCGACCCGAATATCTATTGCGCAATAGCGAACGCCGGTTACGATTTCTTATGGATCGAGATGCAGCACAGTCCCCTTACGTATGAGGACGTGGCCAGGATGATTTGGGCTTGCAGGGGGGCCACGGCAATGCCTTTTATTCGCGTCCCGGATGCGACGGAAAGCGATATCCAGAAAGCGACGGACATCGGCGCTGTGGGGATTATTGTTCCGACGGTCGACACAGTGGAGAAAGCTCAGGCAGCGGTGAAGTGGTCCAAGTACCCGCCGGACGGGCGGCGCAGCCAAGGCAACGGACAGTACGGGGCTTTGTGGGGAAACGACTACCGGCTGACCGCCAATGAAAACATGGTGGTGGTGATTATGATTGAAACCCCCATAGGCGTCGAAAACGCTGAGAAGATTGCATCCGTTCCCGGGATCGATGTGATCTTCGCCGCCAGCACCGACCTGGGCAATTTTTCCGGACACCGCCAAGGCGACAAGGAGTACGAAGCCCTGGTCACAAGGATCCACGATGTGACCTTGCAGCACGGGATCAGGCTAGGGGGACCGCAGGCCTGGAAGGATCGCCCAGGATTCACCTTTCTCCAAGGTCCCGGCGAAACCCAGCTAATTCAGTCCGGAGCGCGGGTGAACCTCGGCTTGCAGAGCGGGGCACAGTCGAAAGTGGCTCCGATCGAGGGCGCTCCGCCGCACTAGCCGCGTTCGGTGTTGCCTGACAAACGCATGAATCGGAGAAGCGAAGTCTTGCTTGGCATCTTCCGTGACGCGGATCAAGAGATATTTGCCGCTCAGCTTGAAGAAGATCGCCTGCGGCGATGGAGCCGCGATAGACCAGGACTTTTAACATTTCTAGCACGTCGCTGGCCGTGGACTGAATGACGGAACACGGTCGGTCCGCGTGGTCCGAGTAAGAGCTCGGGGCGGCAACCTGGCTATTTCTACGCCGCGGCGCAAGAGAGATCGGCAACACATTCTGATTCGCCGCAGATGTGTCTCATTGCTGATAATCATGAGGGATTGCACTCCCGGATTCGCGCTGAGCCAGCGTGCTAGCGCGACAATCTCCGTGAGAGTGCCCAACCGCCCTGGCTGTACATGTTCTACGTGACATTCTTTTCCTTGAAACAAAACAAAGAAGTGGCGTCGTGGCGGCGGCATGCAGTCCGGGTAACCAGGGGCGAGAGGAATCGAGAGTTCGCACGCCGAATCACCATAACCTATTCGCTTACGAATGCTCTAGGTCACGGTTTATACTCGGCCCGGTGTAGACAGCATCCGGCGTTGTTTGGAGGGCAAGTTGCGGCAAAGTATAGCGATCGTTTGGCTTGGCTTGATTCTCGCTCTGCCTCTTGCAAACAGTGCATTCGCGCAGGGCAGTCCGGATTGGACCGAGCCATTTCCGTCTTTCCACATCGCCGGCAACCTGTACTACGTTGGCAGTAAGGGGCTGGCGAATTATCTGCTCACGACGCCGCAAGGGAACATTCTTATCAATAGTGATCTCGAATCGAATGTGCCGATGATCGAAGCAAGTATCGAAAAGCTCGGATTCAAATTCAAAGACACAAAGGTTCTGCTAATCAGTCACGCGCACTGGGATCACGATGCCGGAAGCGCGAAGGTCAAGGAGATGACCGGAGCAAGTTACATGGTAATGGATGCCGACGTACCCGTGGTCGAATCCGGCGGCAAGGCCGATTTTCAGTATGGCAGCAGTCCTGGTTTTCTTTATCCACCAACCAAAGTCGATCGCCTGTTGCACGATCGCGACGAAGTGAGGCTTGGCGGTGCGGTGCTCGTCGCGCACCTTACTCCAGGGCATACAAAAGGCTGCACCACATGGACCATGAAGGTGACCGAAGGCGGCAACACCTACAACGTGGTGATCATTGGCAGTCCCAATGTCAACCCAGGCTACAAGCTCATCCGCAACAGCAATTATCCGCAGATCGCCGAAGATTACGAACGCATGTGGAGCGTTTTGAAGTCATTGCCGTGCGATATTTTCCTTGGCGCCCACGGCGGTTACTTCGGGTTGGAAGAAAAATATCCGCTCATGAAAAAAGGCGGTGCGAACCCGTTTATCGATCCTAGCGGCTACAAAAAGTTTGTAGCTCAAAAGGAGCAAGAATTCCGTACAGAATTCGCAAAGCAAACGCTCGCCGCAAAATAAACGCGAAAGTTTACCCGGGTCGAGGGAGCCAACATTAGTTATGAAATCATGTGGATTTGGCTGATCGGCACTTGATGTCCGGTCACCGTTTATCGGGACTTAGGCTTTCGATTCGAATACCTTTCACAGTTTCCGATCAGGGGCTTCCGGCGGTGACGGGTTATATTAAACTGTGGGAATTATGATGAACCCTTTGCTCTTTGCTCTCTGTTTTGTCTTTGCGTGTGATGGTCTGAGCGCCAAACAGACGCCGACCTGGCAGCCGTCGCCGGGACGACGGTCTATTCGCCAACGGGAAACAACACGGGCGTTGCAGTCGTCGTGTTCCCTGGCGGCGGCTATGAGGATTTGGCCATCGATCTGGAAGGCACGGAGGTTTGCGACTGGCTGACGCCCAAAGGGATTACGTGTGTTCTGCTGAAGTATCGCGTGCCCGGTGAGGAATACTACCCAAAGTCGGCACCGTATCCGAAGTCAGGGCCCTATCCGGAATCACCTATGGCGCTCGAAGATGCGCAGAGGACACTGCGGCTGGCGCGCTTTCACGCCGCCGAGTGGCATATCGATCCGCACAAGATTGGAGTGCTCGGGTTTTCGGCAGGCGGGCATTTGTCGGCAGCGATGAGCAATCATTTTGCAAAGCGTTTGTATCCGGCAGTGGATGCCGCCGACAAAGAAAGCTGCCGCCCGGATTTTGCGGTGGCTCTCTATCCGGGGCACCTGTCGATTGCCGCGGCGGAGTGGGATGCTAAGCAAGGCACCAAAAAATTTGTAGTTGCTCATCCGGGGCATCTGCCGCTCGCCGATAAAGAGCTTGGGTTGAATCCCGATCTCCATGTCACCCGCCAGACGCCGCCTACATTTTTGCTGCAGGCGGAGGATGACCACGTGGACAGTGTAAACGACTCGCTGGCTTACTACATCGCACTGCAGAACGCCGGCGTCCCCGTGGAGATGCATCTGTATGCGCAGGGCGGGCATGCGTTTGGACTGCGGCGCACGAAGTTTCCAATTACGGGATGGCCTCAGCTGGTGGAGATTTGGCTCGGGACGATCGGAATGATTTCGGAGTAGGTGCCCGCTTACAGTCAAGGTGCACTTGTTAACAGTTCCGGCCGCAATCTCGTCTTCATAACTTGAACTTCCTAATGTCAAAGCCGACGCACACACATTGTCCTTCCCGCCATAACACGGGAATCCTTGAGATCCTCTTGGGCGCGGCTCTTCTCTGTTTTTGCGGTGTGGCGTTCTCACAGGAGAAAGCAGACCTCGACGCAGCCAACCGTATTCGCGACGCCGCATTAAACCACTCTCAAATAATGGAGATGGTCGGATATCTCACCGACGTCACCGGTCCACGCTTGACTGGCTCGCCCAACCTCAAGAAGGCCGAAGAATATGCCCGCGATAGACTTGGTCAGTGGGGCCTTGCCAACGCGCATCTCGAAGCCTGGGGACCTTTTGGCTGCGGCTGGTCGCTCGAAGGTTTCACGGCCAACATGCTCTCTCCCGCCTTAGCCCGCTCATCGCCTATCCTAAGGCTTGGAGCCCCAGCACGAACGGCACTATACGCGGTGAAGTTGTTTTTCTCGACGTCAAGACCACTGCCGACCTCGACAGCTACAAGGACAAGCTCAAAGGCAAGATCGTGCTCTTCTCACCAGCTCGTAACGTGGACCCTCTTTTCGATCCGCCTGCGCATCGGCAGACGGACGAAGAGTTACTAGGCCTTGCCAATGCGGAGCCTTCCGCCGACCCTCCACCCTTCCAATTCACAGCAGAGCAGGGTGCAGTCGAGGAACTCAACTATCGCAAGTGGCAGCTTATCCAAAGCGAAGGCGCCGCCGTGGTATTACAGCCCTCGTTTCGCGATGCAGGAACGGTTTACGTCACCTCTTCTACGGTTCCGTATCCGCCCGATGTGCCCTTTGAAAAACGCGTGCAAGCCTGGGACATTAGCAAGCCTGTGGTTATACCGCAGGCAATCGTCGCGGCCGAGCAATACGACCGCATCATCCGCCTCGTTGCGCGCGGGATCCCCGTCCGACTGGAAGTAAACATCAGCGTGCGTTTCTACGATGACGATCCCATGAGTTACAACGTAATCGCGGAAATCCCCGGCACGGATCTAAAAGACGAAGTCGTGATGCTCGGGGCCAGCCTTGACTCGTGGCACGCGGGAACCGGTGCCACCGACAACGCTGTCGGCGCCGCCACTGCTCTAGAAGTCACCCGAATCTTGCAATCTCTCGGGAGCAAGCCCCGGCGCACCATCCGTATCGGCCTTTGGAGTGCGGAAGAGCAGGGCACTCGGGGTTCTCATGCTTACGTAGCCACTCACCTCGGCCGGAGAATCGACCCACCAGACGGCCAGCCCGGTCACGCGCGGTTCGAGTTCAAACCCGAGTACGAAAAGTTCAATGCCTACCTCAATTTCGACTACGGGACTGGCCGAATTCGTGGAGTGTTCTTACAAGGCAATGAGGCGGCCAGGCCGGTTTTTCGCGACTTGCTCGAGCCATTCAAAGACCTCGGCGCTTCTACCGTATCCGTCGCCGGCATCGGCGCCACCGATCACATGTCGTTTGATGAAATTGGCCTGCCGGGTTTCCAGTGGATCCGGGACTATATGGAAGGCAACAACACACGCGCCCCGCACACCAACATTGATACCTTTGACCACGTCCTGGAAAACGACCTGAAACAGTCTGCAGCCGTCGCGGCGTTCGTCATCTATGGTCTTGCCATGCGTGGGGAAAAGCTCCATCGCAAGGCGTTTCCATCACATTGATTCAATCGGGCTGCTATGAAAATTCATGCCTGGTGGTGCGCCGAAGGCGCATGAGGTCTAATCGGAAATCATTCCGGGCCAGAAGTCCGCTTCCGGAAGGTCCTTAGCTTAGGCCGCGCGACGCCACGACCATTGCCTCGCCACATGGTGCCCGGGACTCCGCTCGCCTTGTGCGCCAACCTGCTGCAGCCCTAGAATAGACGCGCGGCCACGGTAGGTAACCTACAATTCCGCAAGCATTCCGCTGCCGCAAACATTCGCATCAAGTGCGTATTCACATCCGAAAGGACTCTTGTCCCCTGAGGGCCTCCCATGAATCTTACTGAGTATATTGACGCCCGCCGCGACCAGCATCTCGCGGAGCTGTATGAGTTATTGCGTATCCCCAGCGTCAGCGCCAAGAGCGAGCACAAACCGGATATCGAGCGCGGCGCGAACTGGGTTGCCGGCAATCTTCGCGCTGCTGGTTTCAAGCATGTAGAGATCGTTCCCACTGCCCTCCACCCGCTCGTTTACGCGGAATCGCTGGAAGCTCCCGGCAAGCCAACCATTCTTTTTTACGGGCACTATGACGTGCAGCCCGCCGAACCGCTCGATCTCTGGACCTCTCCCGCCTTCGAGCCCACCGTTCGTAACGGCAATCTTTTCGGCCGCGGTACGGCTGACGACAAAGGCCAGGTCCACATTCACCTGAAAGCGCTTGAATCGCTCCAGAAAGTGAACGGCAAGTTCCCCATCAATATAAAGGTCCTCGTCGAAGGTGAAGAAGAAGTCGGCAGCGTCAGCCTCTGGGATTTTGTCCAGAAGAACAAAGCAAAGCTCAAAGCCGACGCTCTCGTCGTCTCCGATACTTCCATGCTTGGCAAGGGCGTTCCTTCGATTACTTACGGCTTGCGTGGCTTGAATTATTACCAGATCGAATTGACCGGACCCGAGCGCGATCTGCATTCTGGCGTTTATGGCGGCGCTGTCCCCAACCCACTCACGATCCTGACGGAGCTCTTCGCGAAACTTCACGACAAGAACTTCCGCGTCACTGTCCCGGGCTTCTATGATTCCGTCGCCAAGGTCTCGAAAGCGGAGTGCAAGTCTCTGAACGCCTTGCCTTGGAAGAAAAAAGATTTTGAGAAAGCCGTTGGCGCACCCGGATATTTCGGCGAACAGGGCTTTACTACCATCGAAAGGCTTTGGACGCGTCCGACGTTCGAATTAAATGGCATCTGGGGCGGCTATCAGGGAGAGGGCGCCAAAACCGTCATTCCGTCAAAGGCCTTTGCAAAATTCTCCACGCGTCTCGTACCCAATCAAGACCCGCAGAAAATCGCCAAACTCGTGGAGAAGCATATTCGAAAGCTTCTTCCGAAAACCGTCCATTGCAAGTTCGAAGTTCTGAGCACTGGAAAACCCTGGGTCGCTCCCTATAACAATCCCATTTTCAAGAAGGCCCAGTCTGCTTTGGAAAAAGGATTTGGCAAAAAAGCGGTGTTCATTCGCGAGGGTGGTTCCATTCCGTTCGTGACGCAAATGTATGACACCTTCAAAGTGCCCTGCGTCTTGATTGGCTTCGGCCTTCCTGACGAAAACGCGCACGCCCCTGACGAGCACATCGCGCTCGAAAACTATTTCGGCGGCATCAAGGCCGTCGCCCATTTCTATTCCGATCTCGCCACTCTCTAAACCGACCATGGTCCTGGGGGCGTCCGCCGTGCTGGCCGTCCGCCCGAAATGACGGATACCCGTCCAAAATGGGGGAATTGCCCTCCACTTCAACCCCTCGGACCTGTTCCGACGGCGTTCGAATCGCTCGTAACCCGCTGTTTAAGCGGTGATTTCCACACGCCTCCAAGAAAATCTTCATTTTTCCAGCCTTTTTTGCGATTTTTCCTTGCGTTCTGCTTTTTCCTTGGCTATAGTCCCTTCCGGCCCGAGTTTTTTCGCTGGTACATGGGGGGAGTTGGCTCGCGGCCTGCTTCGATTCGAATCGGAGTGGAAAGAAAAATCAGGAGGATAAGCATACTAGATGGCAGCCAAGCCACTTAGC
>MNEA01000105.1 GCA_001917435.1 Acidobacteria bacterium 13_2_20CM_2_57_6 | reverse complement strand
TCGAGCAGCAGAAGGAAACCGCCACGCTCGGCATGTGGATTTTCCTGGTGACCGAGGTCCTGTTCTTCGGCGGCATGTTCCTCACTTATACCATCAATCGCAGCGCGTTCAGCACCGCTTTCGGCATCGGCAGCAATACTCTTGACATCACCTTGGGCGCCGGCAACACCGTTGTGCTGATTATGAGCAGTCTGACCATGGCCATGGCTGTCTGGTCTGCCCAAGTTGGTAAAAAGAAATTGGTCAGCATTTTCCTGATCGCCACCCTTGGCCTCGGCACCGTCTTTCTTGGCGTCAAGGCTGTCGAATACAAGCAGAAGTTCGACCACCACCTCATTCCCGGCCGCGGCTTTGACATGAAGTACCACCCGTCGCATCCCATGCCCGGCGATGATCCAAAAGAATTGGCTTTGGAGAAAAACGAAGTCGAAGAGGCTTTCGCGCACGACCCGGACATCAACGCGCACGGCCAGCTTTATTTCTCCCTCTATTTCGGCATGACCGGCCTGCACGCCCTCCACATGATCGTGGGCGCCGGCCTCCTCCTCTGGCTCATCAAGGGTTCCTTCGCCGGGCGCTTTACGCCGCAATACAACACCCCCGTGGAAATCGTCGGTTTGTACTGGCACTTCGTCGATATTGTGTGGATCTATCTGTTCCCGTTGTTATATCTGATTGACAGGCACCGGTAGGAGGGTCGCGTGTCCGAGCACATTGTTTCGCCAAAAGTTTATATCGTCATTTTCGCGTCCTTAATGCTTGGCACTGGCCTTACCGTTTGGGCCGCATTCCAGAACTTTCATCAATACAACATCGTCATCGCACTGGGCATCGCCACGATCAAAGCCACGCTCGTTGTTCTCTATTTCATGCACGCCCGCTACAGCCCTAGGCGCACCCAGCTGGTCATCGTATGTTCTATCTTCTGGCTAGCGATTATGCTGGCTCTGACGCTCGCCGATTATGACACCCGGCTCCACGACATATCGCTTTCAGCGCCTCAGGTCTTCTACTGCGTCTGATTGGTGTAGAGTTTTTTTGCCCCGAATGTGTAGTTTGGGTGTTCTGGCACACCCTCGCCGAGTTTGGAATTTCCGGGGTGTTTTGGGGTGTCGGTGACTCTGGGGAAGATTTCCAGTTCACCAGTCGGCGAAAGTGTAAGGGGGGAGTAGCGAACCGGCCCAGCCCTCAATCCCCTAAAGGGATCCTCGGCTCGCCTCCCCCACTTGCCTACGAAGTGCAAGCTCCAGGCCACTCTTAACATGTTTGTTTTCAACAGACTGCCGTGCGAATTCCAAGTAAAAAAGCTCCACTGCCCCCGAAAATTTACCTGCCAGCCGGGACGGCGTAAGGGCGTGTGCAAAATTACGCCCAAATCTGATGGCAAACTAAGCTTCACATTGGTCGTGCAGTTTGTTGGACATACTGGAATCCGGGACGCTTCGGCTGCTCCCTTCAAGGCATTTCGCCCTCGGCGCAACAATCAGCACCTGCCGATATGCGGTCAGCGCCTTTCTCGGCGATTGTCCCTTTGTCAGTCTTTCCCAATGAGGATTCTCTCAGAAATCGTTCGCCGTCGATGGCAGTTCTCACGCTCCAAAGCGTCAATCCAACCGCGGTTTGTTGTCTTCATTCCTTTGCTTAGTTGACGCCAGCGGAGCCGAGCATTGGGCTCATTGGGCTGCCGAAACTTGTCGCCCACACCCGCACAGAGTAGACTTTCGCCTGCGTTTGCTCGGGAGGTGTGGCATGCCCCGCATGGTTCGCTGTGGCCTGATTCAGGCCCAATGTGAGTGGTCTCCGGAAAAGTTCTCGCTCGCTGACATCAAGAAGAAAATGATCGCCAAGCACGAGCGCTTGATCGCCGACGCCGGCAAGAAAAAAGTGCAAATCCTAGGCCTTCAGGAACTTTTCTATGGCCCCTATTTTTGTGCCGAGCAGCAGACTCGCTGGTATGAACTGACCGAGCGCATCCCCGAAGGACCCACCATTTCGCTCATGCAAAAGCTCGCCAAGAAATATCAGATGGTCCTCGTCGTCCCTGTCTACGAAGTGGAAATGACCGGCGTCTACTTCAACACTGCGGCGGTCATCGATGCCGACGGCCGCTACCTCGGCAAATACCGCAAGCACCATATTCCGCATTGTCATCCGGGTTTTTGGGAGAAATTCTATTTCACGCCGGGAAACGCCGGCTATCCCGTCTTCCAGACCCGTTATGCCCGCGTCGGCGTGTACATCTGTTACGACCGCCATTTCCCCGAAGGCGCGCGCATCCTTGGCCTCAACGGCGCGGAAATTGTCTACAACCCCTCCGCCACAGTTGCTGGCCTCTCCGAGTATCTTTGGGAACTCGAGCAGCCCGCCCACGCCGTCGCCAATGCTTACTTTGTGGCCGCCATCAATCGCGTCGGCCTGGAAGCTCCCTGGAAGATCGGCGAGTTTTACGGCAAAAGCTATTTCTGCGATCCGCGCGGTAAAATTGTCGCGCAGGCCAGCCGCGACAAGGACGAATTGCTCGTCGCCGAATTGAATCTCGACGAAATTCAGAAGGTCCGCGACACCTGGCAATTTTACCGCGACCGCCGCCCGGAATCCTACGGCGAAATCACTCGCACGCAGGCTGCAACCAGCGCCGCTGCCAGCTAACTTGTCTCCGGCGTCCGCGGCAAATGCCGTTGCGATTTGCGATAAGAACGGGAATGGACCTTCTCGATGATTGATTCTCACAGCGCCACGCTTCGTGCGGAAACCATCGAACGCAGTTCGCTCTACAACAAGGACCTCGCTCCCGTCCCCGGTGAACGCCGCGTCTGGCGTACCTACAATTATGCCGCCCTGTGGATTTCCATGAGCGTAAACATTCCCACGTATATGCTCGCCAGCGGTATGATCGCCGGGGGTATGAATTGGCGGCAGGCGCTCTTCACCGTGTTTCTCGGCAACGTGCTGGTGCTGATTCCCATGCTGCTCAACGCCCACGCCGGCGCGAAGTACGGCATCCCTTTCCCGGTTTTCGCGCGCGCGTCCTTCGGCGTTCTTGGCGCTAACGTTCCCGCCATCCTCCGCGCTCTTGTCGCCTGCGGTTGGTTCGGCATTCAATCCTGGATCGGCGGCGAAGCCATCAACGCCATGATCGTCGCGCTCGCGCCGTCCTGGGCGCGTTTTTCGTCTGGCCCGGCAATCTGCTTTATTTTCTTCTGGCTCCTCAATGTGCTGGTCATTCTTCGCGGCATCGCACGCCCTCGAAATTTCAGACCTTCGGCGAATTCTTCCGCTTCTTTATCCCGTCGCTCACCGGCGTCGTCGGTTTCTGGGCCACCGTCTCGCTGAACATTCCTGATTTCACCCGTTACGCCCACAGCCAGCGCGATCAAATCGTCGGCCAGGCTCTCGGGCTTCCCGCCACTATGACTTTCTACTCTTTCATCGGCATCGCCGTCACATCCGCCACCATGATCATTTTTGGTCAGGCGCTCTGGGATCCCGTCGCCGTTCTCTCGCGTCTCGGAAATCCCTTCGCCGTCGTCCTCGCCATGATCGCACTGCTTATGGCCACTCTCAACGTCAACGTCGCCGCCAACGTCGTCTCTCCGGCCAACGATTTCTCGAACATTTCCCCCCGCCGCATCAGTTTCCGCACCGGCGGCCTCATTACCTGCGCTATGGGCATCGTTATGCAACCCTGGAAATTGATGGCCGATTACGGCAGCTACATTTTCGGCTGGCTCGTCGGTTACTCCGGCTTTCTGGGACCCATCGCGGGCGTCCTCATCTGCGATTACTTCATCGTGCGCAAAAAAGTCCTCCTCGTCGAAGATCTCTATCAGTGCAAGGGCCGGTATGAATATTCTGGCGGTTTCAATTGGACCGCCGTTGTGGCGCTGGCTGCGGGCGCGGGCGTTGCCTTCATAGGTTTGGCCGTTCCCGCCGTGCGTGTCTTGTACAACTACGCTTGGTTCGTCGGCTTCCTGGTCAGTTTCCTTGTTTACTTCGCCTTGATGAACCGCGTTGCACCGGTTACGCAGCCAGCCGGCTGAGGAGGACCATTTTCCATGGACTTCGGCATCACCATCAAACCGGACATCTCAATAGACCGTATCCTCAGCCTCACGCGCCAGGCCGAATCGAGCGGCTTTTCCTTCGGCTGGATTTTTGATTCCCACGTCATCTGGAAGGAGCCGTTTCCGCTCCTCACGCTCATGGCCTCTAATACTAAGAAAATGCGTCTTGGGACTTGTGTCACCAATCCGGCCGTGCGCGACGTCACCGTCTCCGCCAGCCTCTTTGCCACCCTCAATCTCGCCTCCCACGGTCGCATGGAGCTCGGCATCGGGCGCGGTGACAGCTCCCGTCGCGTCCTCGGCAAAAAACCCACCACGCTCGAAAACCTCGAGGAATTCGTCCACATCTTCCGTAACTTGAACGCCGGCAAAACAGTCGAACTCGACGGCGTCCTCACAAAATTTCCCTGGACCAACGGCGAAATTCCGCGCGTCTGGGTCGCCGGGTACGGCCCCAAGGCTCTTCGCACCGCCGGACGTATCGGTGACGGCGTGATTCTCCAGTTTGCCGATCCCGACCTCATCGACTGGTGCCTCGGCTTCGTCCGCGAAGGCGCCAAGGAAGCCAGCCGCGACTTCAGCAAGATCGAAGTCATGGCCGCCGCTCCCGTCTGGCCTTCCGACGACCTAAAAACTGCGCGCGAACACGTCCGCTGGTTTCCTGCTCTGGTCTCCAATCACGTTATGGACCTCATCTCCAAATACAAGCCCGAAGAACTCCCTCCTGCGCTGACTTCTTTCGTCAAAGATCGCGGCAAGTATGACTATCTCCACCACTGCGAAGTCGGCAGCGACAACGCCGAGTTTGTCAGCGACGAAGTCGTCGACCGCTTCTGCATCATCGGCCCCATCGACGACCACCGCAAGAAGCTCGACCGCCTCTGCAAAGTTGGCGTCACCCAATTCAATATTTATCTAATGTGCGGCGAAGAAGAAAAAACCCTCGACGTCTACCAGCAAAGAATCCTGCCCCACTACAAACACTGACATGCAGGTCCTTAGCCCAGGCCAGCCGGTTTCTCCTAACCTTCCGATGCCTGCCTCCGCGTCTCCCGCAAATTCCCCTCGCCAAACGGTTGCTGTTGTGGTACCCTATCTCCATTATATAACCTTGGCCGCTTACATACCTGCGTTGCGGCCCTCATCCAGCGCAAAAAATGCTCCGAAAATTGCACAGTCTTGGTGCAACGCGACTCCTTTAGAATCAACACTTGTGAAAAAAAGGTGGGGTGGGGGGCCCTCTTGGGACTCACCATCCAAGTCAACCAAAAACGACTCCTAAGGAGCGCAGATGCGTTTTGACACCGTAATCCGCAACGGCACCGTCGTAACCGCCACCGATACTTGCCTCGCCGACGTCGGCGTCAACGGCGATAAAGTCACCGCCATCGCTGCCCAGCTCCCCGCCGAAAACACGAGCAAAGTGGTCGACGCCGCCGGCTGTCTGGTCATCCCCGGAGGCATCGACGTTCACACGCATCTCGACATGCCCTTCGGCGGCACGACCAGCGCCGACGATTTCCAGACCGGCACCATCGCCGCGGCTTTCGGCGGCACCACCACACTGATCGACTTCGCCATCCAGTACAAAGGCCAAACGCTCCGCCAGGCTTTCGACACCTGGATGAAGAAAGCCCACGACAAAGCTGTCACCGACTACGCCTTCCATTGCATCATCACCGATCTCGGCTCCGCGCAGCTTGAGGAAATGGGCCAGCTCATTCGCGAAGGCGTCACCAGCTTCAAGCTGTTCATGGCTTACCCGGGCGTCTTCATGCTCGATGACGCGACGATCTTCAGAGCCATGCGCCAGGCCGCCAAGCACAGCGGCCTCATTTGCATGCACGCGGAAAACGGCGGCGCGATCGACGTCATCGTCCAGCAAGCCCTCGCCGAAGGGAAACGCGCCCCCAAATATCACGCGCTCACGCGGCCCACGACCGCTGAAGCGGAAGCCACTTCCCGCGCCATCGCGCTCGCGGAAATGGCCGGAGCGCCCGTCTACATCGTTCATCTTTCCTGCAACGACGCGCTCGAAAAAGTCCGCGAAGCTCGCGATCGTGGCCTGCCCGCTTACGCGGAGACCTGCCCGCAATACTTGTATCTCTCGCTCGAAAATATGGACGCGCCCGGATTTGAAGGCGCGAAGTACGTCTTCACTCCGCCCCTCCGCGAAAAATGGAATCAGGAAAAACTCTGGCAGGGCCTTGCGAAAGACATTCTGCAAGTCGTCTCCACCGACCACTGCCCCTTCTGCTTCAAGGAGCAAAAAGAACTGGGCAAGGACGACTTCACCAAAATTCCTAACGGCGGCCCGGGCATCGAGCACCGCCTCAGCCTCGTCTACACCGGTGGCGTCCACGGCAAACATTTTTCGCCCAATCGTTTTGTCCAACTCGTCGCCACAGCTCCCGCAAAACTCTTTGGCCTCTACCCGCGCAAAGGCACCATCGCCGTTGGCTCCGACGCCGACTTGGTCATCTTCGATCCCAATCACGAGGAAATCATCAGCGCCAAAACTCACCACATGCGCGTGGACTATTCCATGTTTGAAGGCATCAAGATTAAGGGCGCGCCCAAAACCGTCTTCTCCCGCGGCCGCGCCGTCGTCGACGCCGGCAAATTCGTCGGCCGCCCCGGCGCCGGCCAATTCCTCCGCCGCCAAACCTATGCCGGACTGTCGTGATTCCGCGACACGCTTTTTGTCGTACAATGGTGACGATATATAGATGAAGAAGATGAACTTTCGTCGCGGCACTAACGCGCAAGCCCAATGGGTCAATGTAGACGTGCGGATAACAGCCTGCCGTGATTCCAAGGACGACAAATTCCTAGAAGTTGCGGTGACCGGGCATGCGACGCACATCGTCACTGGCGACGAGGATCTTCTCGCGCTCAATCCTTTTCTGGGTATCCAGATTGTTTCTCCAAAGGTGCTTCTGAAGCCTTGATCATCGGGCCAAACCTCAACCAACGCACAAACTCTCGTGTCTGAGTTCCTGAGTTCTGGTTGACCCGATTCTCGGCACCCTGCTATTGTGAGAAGTTATCCTGGGCTTAGTGTACCTACTGAGCGCCAGGGCTCCTGTGGAGGGAGCGTCTTCACCTCATGGGCCTGACCAAACTGGTAATCCGGGGCGCGCGCCAGCACAACCTTAAGAACATCAGCGTCGAAATCCCCCGGAACAGTCTTACGGTCATCACCGGCCTCTCCGGTTCCGGCAAATCTTCACTCGCCTTTGACACTATTTATGCCGAAGGACAGCGCCGTTACGTGGAATCGCTCTCTGCGTACGCGCGGCAGTTCCTCGACCAGATGGAGCGCCCCGAGGTCGACGTCATCGAGGGGCTCTCTCCTTCCATTGCCATCGAGCAGAAGACCACCACGCGTTCGCCGCGTTCCACCGTCGGCACCATCACCGAAATTTACGATTATCTTCGCGTCATTTACGCGTCCGTGGGCGTCCCGCACTGCCCGAATTGCGGCAAGCCCATCACGCGTCAGTCCAGCGAGCAAATTGTTCAGTCCATCCTGCACGGCGAAATCTGCAAGCCCGACGACCGCATCATGATCCTCGCGCCCATCGTCCGCGGACGAAAAGGCGCGTACCGCAAGGAGCTGGAAAAATTTGCGCACGACGGCTACGTCCGCGCGCGCATCAACGGCGAGCTTTGCCAGCTTGATGAACTCCCGGTCATCGACAAGCGCAAGAACCACACCATCGAAATCGTCATCGACCGCTTGCTTGTTAAGCAAGGCATCGCCGCGCGCCTCGAACAATCCATCGCCACGGCGCTCAAATTGGCCAGCGGACTCGTCACCGTCGCCATCGTTGGCGGCAAGGAACACACGTTTTCCGAAAAGCTAGCGTGCCCCGATTGTAGTATCTCGGTTCCGCAACTGGAGCCGCGCTCCTTCAGCTTTAACTCGCCCTACGGAGCGTGCCCCGCGTGCAACGGCCTCGGGTCCAAATATGATTTTGACCCTTCGAGAATCATCAATGACTGGAGCCGCCCGCTTTTCGATGGCGGCCTCGGCCCAGGCTCCGGTTCCGCGATTCTCAAGCGCACGCTCGAACTCGGCGCCTACGCGCACGGTTTCGATCTCGAAACGCCGTTTGAAAAATTTCCCGCGCGCATCCAGAACATGCTTCTCTACGGCTACCCACCCTCGAACAGTCGATCGGATGGAAGCGAATCAGCGAAGAAAACCAGGACTGAAAAAGGTTTTCGCTTCCCCGGGATCCTGAAATTTCTCGAACGCAATTTTGAAGAGTCCGGCTCCGACACCTACCGCGAGTGGATGACGCAGTACATGTCCGCGACGCTCTGCAGCGTCTGCCACGGCAAGCGACTACGGCCCGAATCGCTGGCCGTCAAACTCGCTGGATGTTCCATCGCTGACTTCACGGCGTTTTCGCTCACTGCCGCGCGTCCCGCCGTGGACAAAATGATCGCGCAGCTTACCGAGCGCCAAAAAGAAATCGCCGCGCGCCCGCTTGAAGAAGTTGCCGAACGCATCGATTTTCTTCTTGCCGTCGGCCTCGGCTATCTCAGCCTGGACCGTTCCGCCGCCACGCTTTCCGGCGGGGAAGCCCAACGCATCCGCCTCGCAACGCAAATCGGTTCGCGGCTTCGTGGCGTTCTCTATGTTCTCGACGAACCCAGCATCGGCCTTCACGCGCGAGACAATGCACGGCTTCTCGGCTCGCTCGAACACCTTCGCAATCTTGGCAACACCGTCCTGGTCGTCGAGCATGACGAAGATACCATTCGTCGCGCCGATTTTATCGTCGACCTCGGTCCGGGTGCGGGCAACGCCGGCGGCTACCTTGTCGCGCAAGGCAAACCCGCGCAAATCGAGGCCACTGCCGAATCGCTCACCGGCCAATACTTAAGCGGCGCTGCGAAGATCGCAGTCCCCGAAAAGCGCCGAAGCCTAAACGGCAAAGAGATTCAGATTCTTGGCGCCAGCGCGAACAATCTGAAAGAAGTCGACGTTACGCTTCCACTCGGCCTTCTCACGGTCGTCACCGGCGTTTCCGGCTCCGGAAAATCCACACTCGTCAACGACATTCTCTACCGCGCGCTCGCGCAGAAGCTCTATCGCTCCTCCGAAGCGCCCGCCGCGCACCGCGAGATTGTAGGCGCCGATCAAATCGACAAAGTTATCGAAATCGACCAAGCGCCCATCGGACGCACGCCGCGCTCGAATCCAGCCACCTACACCGGCGTGTTCGCGCCCATCCGCGATCTCTTCGCCATGCTTCCGGAGTCGCGCGAGCGCGGGTACCGTCCCGGCCGCTTCAGCTTCAACGTAAAAGGCGGCCGCTGCGAAGCCTGCCAGGGCGACGGCCTGCGCCGCATTGAAATGAATTTTCTTCCTGACGTTTACGTGATGTGCGAAGTGTGCCGCGGCCGCCGCTACAATTCCGAAACCCTTGCCGTCCGCTACAAGGGCCATTCCATCAGCGACGTTTTGAATTTGCCTTCTTCCGATGCGCTGAAGCTTTTGGAAAACATTCCGCAGATTCAGCAAAAACTTTCCACGCTTGTCGAAGTGGGCCTCGGATACGTCACGCTCGGACAATCCGCAACAACTCTTTCCGGCGGTGAAGCCCAGCGCATCAAGCTGGCGCGCGAACTTTCCAAGCGCCAAACGGGCCGCACGCTTTACATCCTCGACGAACCGACGACCGGATTGCACTTCGACGACGTACGAAAACTTCTCGACGTTTTGCAGCGCCTCGTCGATCTCGGCAACACCGTGCTGATCATCGAGCACCATCTCGATGTCATTAAGCAGGCCGACTGGATCATTGATCTGGGCCCGGAAGGCGGCGAAGGCGGCGGCCGCATCGTCGCTCAGGGCCCGCCCGAACTCGTCGCCCGCACAAAAAAATCCTACACCGGCCAGGTCCTCGCCCGCGTGCTGAATCTCAACGGGAACGCCGCTAATGGCCGCGACAATGGAAATAGCGGCCACAACAAATGACCCTGAATTCGGGAGCGCATAACCTTACCTCAGCATCTTCTCCTTGCAGGAAGCAGTGGTTCTCCGTAGAGTGAAGCCCTTACCATGAGCAACTATTCCATTCAGCCGATCGTCTTTGGCGCCGTGCGCACGTATCCGCTGGCTTCGCGCAAGAGCAAAGTCAGTGTTCGCGATTTCGCGAAGGCTCCAGCCACAAATTTATCGCTCACATCGTTTCTCGAATCACTTCCAAACATCCTCGCGGCGGAAGATCTTCGTAACCTTCTTACCGCCATCCACAAAGCGCGCAAACAACGCAAAGCTATTCTCTGGGGGATCGGCGGGCACGTCATCAAAGTCGGCCTCGGTCCCGTTCTGATTGATGTGATGAAACGCGGATTCGTTTCCGGAATCGCCATGAACGGCGCGGCGCTCATCCACGATTTCGAAATCGCGCTCGCGGGCAACACTTCCGAAGACGTCGAGGCCAGCCTTGGCGAAGGCCAGTTCGGCATGGCCGAAGAAACCGGAAAACATCTCAATGAAATCGCTAAGCTTTCGCACCGCATCCGAATCGGTTATGGCGAAGCCGCCGGGCAGTTTCTCACCAGCGGTGTTATCGAAGTAAAACACGCCGATTCCAGCGTCCTCGTCGCCGCGTACAAGCGCCGCATCCCCGTGACGATTCACCTGGCCATCGGCACCGACATCCCGCACATGCATTCCGCCGCCAACGGCGCAGCGCTGGGCGATGCCACGCACCACGATTTTCGCCTGTTCTGCGCGCTTGTGCAGCAGATGCATCCCGGCGGTGTTTATCTCAATTGGGGCTCGGCCGTTCTCCTGCCCGAGATTTTTTTGAAAGCGATCTCCGTGGTTCGCAATCTCGGCGTTCCGCTCCACCCTATTACTACTGCGAACTTCGACTTTATCCAGCACTACCGTCCGTTGCAGAATGTAGTGAGGCGTCCCACCGCGTCAGCCCACGGGCGCAGCGGACCTGAATCGCACGGCTACGCCATCACCGGCCACCACGAGCTGCTTATGCCGCTTCTTGCCGCCGCGCTGGCGGCCGGCTGGCCCAAGAGAAGCCGAACTGGAAAACGATGAGCCTGTTTGATGACAATCCGCAGAGGCCGCCTGAGCCGGACCTCGACTCGCAGCCCTTGGATAGCGATGCAACCGGATCTTCTTCCGAGGCGCCGCTCTCAGCGCCCCTAGGCGGCGACCCCATCTCTCTTGCAGCTGCCGCTCCTCCTTGGAAGAGAACGTCTTTTCTGCCGGAAGACCTGCGTATCTCCTGGTCGTGGGCGCACCTTATTGTTTTCCTGGTTTTTGGCTTCGGCAGCCTGCTGCTCGTTCAAGTCGGCGCCGTGCTCATGCTCACGGCCAACAAACATCTCACGCAGAAGCAACTGCAGCAGATGATCGAGTCCAAGCCGCAATTCCTGGTAGGGACGAACGTTCTTTGGTATGCCTTGCTTTTTCTCTTTCTCTACATGACGCTGGCGGTCTTGCGCGGCTTGCCATTTTGGCGCTCTCTCGGCTGGAAAAAACTAAGCGCTGATCCGGCGATTGGCAAAGGCAGCCCGTGGATGTATTTCTTCTCCGGTTGCGGCCTTGCCATTTTCGTGGCGCTGGCCAGTTCGGGCGTCAAGAACGTGGATCACGTTCCCATCCAGGAGCTTTTCAAGAGCCGGAGCGGCGCCATGCTGCTCATGGCCATGGCTGTGCTTGTCGCTCCGCTGGTGGAAGAAACTGTTTTCCGCGGTTATCTGTACCCCCTCTTTGCCAGCAAATTCTCGGACATCGCCCAACACGCCGGCGCCGATCCGCTTCGCGCCATCCGGTTCGGGACCTTCATCGGGATTTTTTTCACTGGCACGTTGTTCGGCCTTATGCACGGCGCGCAGCTCGGCTGGACCTGGGGCCTCGTTGGCCTCCTGACGCTCGTCGGCATTATCTTCACATTTGCGCGCGCCTGGACCGGCACTGTTGTCGCCAGTTTCCTTCTTCACCTCGGCTACAATTCCATGATTGCCGTTACTTCGATCATTGCCACCAGAGGCTTTACCCACATGCCTCCCGGACGATGAACCGCACTTCGCGCGATTCGTTTTCGGTCCCGGCCTCCGCTACAATTGAAGCTCGCCAGGATGACGACAGAATGTATGTAGCCCAACCGATCGAATGGACCGAACGCGGCGTGGTCATGCTGGACCAGCGCCGGCTTCCCGCCGAAGAAGTCAGCTTCACGTATACGGATTACCGTGAGGTCGCCAAAGCCATTCGCGAAATGGTCATTCGCGGCGCTCCGGCCATTGGTGTGGCGGCGGCCATGGGTGCGGCTCTCGGCGTTCTGCATTCGCCCGCGAAATCGGTGGAAGCGCTCCGCGCTGAATTCACGGAAATTTGCGAAACACTTGCAAAAACGCGCCCAACGGCCGTCGATCTTTTCTGGGCGCTCGAGCGCATGAAACGGCGCCTCGCGGAATTAATGTCGGAGAGTTCAGACCTCGGCAAAATCCGGAAGGGAATGGCCGACGAAGCCAGGCAAATCCATTTCGAGAAGAAGGCGACAGACGAAGCCATCGGAAGTTTTGGAGCGGAATTCATGCCGCGCGAAGGCCAGGTGATGACGCAATGCAATGCCGGCGCTCTGGCTACTGCCGGCATCGGCACGGCGCTCGGAGTGATTCGCGTAGCGTTCGAACAGGGGAGAAAGCTCCATGTTCTCGTCCCTGAGACGCGTCCTTATCTTCAAGGCGCGCGCCTAACCGCTTGGGAATTGCACAAAGGCGGCATCCCGCTCACGCTCATCACGGACAACATGGCGGGCCATTTTTTGAAATCGGGGAAGGTAGGGGCCGTCGTTACCGGCGCGGACCGCATCGCCGCCAACGGCGACACGGCCAACAAAATCGGCACGTACCAGATCGCCGTCCTCGCGAAAGAAAATAACGTGCCTTTTTACATTGCCGCACCGATTTCGACTTTCGATCTTTCCATTCCGGATGGCGAGCACATTCCGATCGAAGAGCGCTCCGCGGCCGAAGTGACGCATCTGCAGGGTATTCGAATCGCGCCCGATGTTCACGCCGCTCATCCGGCATTCGATGTTACTCCCGCGCGGTACATCGCGGCGATCTTCACGGAACGCGGGGTCGCTCGCGCTCCTTACAACGATTCAGTTCGCGCTCTCGCTACTACTGCGCATACTTCAGTGGCTACTACCTCGCAACACTCCCGCTAACCCTGTGTGGCCCTCAACAGGGTCGCGCGTTAAAATTGAATTGCCGATGGACACGCCAACCTTTCGCGAATCTGTGTCGGACGCAATCCGCTTCTGGGAACCGAGGCGTCTGGTATACAACGCGGTTCTCAGCGTGATCGTGCTGTTTTATTTCTTCAGAGCCTACCCTGCGTCAAAGGCCGTTCTTACACTCGATGCGATACTAGGGATGTTTCTTTTGGTTGTTTTGGCAAACGTGGCGTATTGTGCTGCTTACATCGCCGACGCATTCGCTCAGTGGTCCACGTATCGTGACATGTGGAAACGATACCGCTGGGTCTTACTGGCGGTTGGTACATTTTTCGCCGGAATTCTCACCCGCTTTATAGCCATCGGCATTTTCTGGCCTAACTCAAACTAGTCCGTTACCTAGTGCCCTCTACGCCGAAACGTATCGCGCTCTCCCCGCTTCTCCGTGCCTGGATGTTTCTATTCTTGTTTTATGGAAGCTCCGGCCTGCGTGATACTTCCCTGCAGCAAGTTCGTTTTGATGGTCATTTTCTGATGCGCCAGCAAGTTGACCTCTGTTTCGAAAGCCTGGTACCCAGCAAGAGCAATCTTGATACGGTGTTTTCCGGGGCTGACAAGCATGCCATGTCCCACGCCGCTGAATTCGGCAACGGTTCCGGCGAAAGCATCGTCCACGAAGACGGCGGCCCGGTCTGGCGTGACTTTCAGTTTGACGAGAGAAGTAACAGTTGGAAGGCGAGTCCGAGGGTCCTTCAGCATGACCACTTCCACCTCGGTTTTCTTGCGAGGTTCCACAACGACCTTCTTCGTGAAATCCGTATACCCTGCCTGACGAACGGCGATTTCATGTTCGCCCGGCATCAGCAATATTTTCTTGTCGTCCTTTAACTCCATGACGTAGCCGAGATACTGCCCATCCACCCAAACTCCGGATGTCTTATCAGCCTTAGTCTTTCCGACTAATTTCACCTCGCCCAGGACCTGGCTTTGAGCGTGGGCTGTGAAAGGGATAATTAGGCGGGACAACGCAAGGCAGAAAACCGCATTGCGCACTACGAATTGCATTTTCATCCGCTACCCCCAGGAACGCGCTGTCTGGATTCTGAATCGCCTGGGAACGATTCCACTCCCCCTCGAACAGGGTGTACCTAGTATTCTAACCACAAGTTGGAAAATCCGCGCGCGGTTTTCTGCGCCGGGGCACAAGAATGACTAGCGCGGCGGTCAGTTCTGAATTCCCATCTGGGTCAAAAAGTACGCGTAATCAAACGCCGTCTCTCGCAAGCGGTCGTACCGGCCAGAGGCGCCGCCGTGTCCGGCGGGGTCCATGTTAGTTTTCAGGATCATAATGTTGTGGTCCGTTCGAAGCGCGCGCATCTTGGCGACATACTTGGCGGGCTCCCAGTACATCACCTGGCTGTCATTGAAGGAGGTTCTCACCAGCATGTTGGGATAGTTTTTCGGCTCAATGTTGTCGTACGGCGAATAGGTAATCATGTAATCAAAAGCCGGTTTTTGCTTGGGATTACCCCACTCTTCGAATTCGCTGACGGTGAGAGGCAGCGACTCATCGAGCATGGTGTTCATGACGTCCACGAACGGAACGCCAACTAGGGCGGCATGAAATAAATCCGGCCGCATATTCAGGACAGCGCCCATCAACAGGCCGCCGGCGCTTCTTCCTTCGATCACCAAGCGGTCTTTCGAACCGTATCCTTGTGACACGAGATACTCGGCAGAGGAAATGAAGTCGGTGAAGGTGTTCTTCTTATGCATCATGCGCCCGTCATCATGCCAAGCTTTGCCCATTTCGCCGCCACCGCGAATGTGCGCCACCGCCGCAACCACGCCGCGATCAACCATGCTGAAGACGTTAGAGTTGAAGCTGATGTCGTATGGATACCCATAGGAGCCATAGCCGGTCAGATACAGCGGACCTTTTCCATCCAACTGGGCGCCCTTCAGGTGGACAACAGTGATTGGAACCTTTACGCCATCGGAGGCCGTCGCAAAAATCCGCTCCACCCGATACCGAGTGCGGTCATAGCCGCCGGGCACTTCTTTCTGCTTCAGCAGCATGGACGTACCGTTCGCCATGTCGTATTCGAATACCGACTGCGGCGTAATGAACGACTGGTAGCCGTAGCGAAACTTAACCGTATCGTATTCACGATTGAGGTATGGATAGTCGACATAGGCCGGCTCCGGGAATTCGAGGCGCCGGGACTCTCCACTTTGCAGATTGGTGACACGAATCTGCGGCAAGCCTTTTTCCCGTTCGTAGGAGATGTAGTAGTTTTTGAAGAAGTCCGTATCATCGAGCATGACATCCGCGCGATGCGGCACGACTTCCTGCCAATTCTTGCTGCCGGGATCCGAGACCGGGGCCTTGACGAGGCGGAAGTTGCGGCCGGTGTCGTTCACACGGATATAAAAGGAATTGCCATTGTGATCCGGGTAGTACTCGACGTCCTGTTTGCGAGGTTCCATCAGTTTCCATTCCGCCATGGGCTGGTCGGCGGGAATGTAACGCGCCTCACTGGTGGTGTGGCTCCCGGAAATGAGCAATAAGTAGGCTTTGCTGCGTGTTTTTCCAGTGCCAATGTCGAACCTTTCGTCCTTTTCTTCGTAGACCAGGGTGTCGGGTCCGATTGCGCCGACGTTGTGGCGATAGAACTGATTCGAGCGTTTCGAAATCGCATCCTCTGTGGTGTAGAAGATGGTTTTGTTGTCGTTCGCCCAGGCGACGGAGTCGACGCGCTCGGCATGGTCGGCCAGCAATTTGCCGGTGCGCAAGTCTTTTACGGCCAGCGTGAACTGGCGGAATCCGGTGTTGTCGGTCGTGTAAGCGAGCAGATTACCGTCGTCGCTAACGTTGTAGGCTCCGAGCGACATGAACTTCTGCCCTTTGGCCAATTCATTTACGTCCAGAACAATTTCTTCGGGAGCATCCATACTGCCCTTCTTCCGGCAACGAATCCCGTACTGCTTTCCTGCTTCGGTCCGCAAATAATAGAAGTAGCCGCCCTCTTGGTAAGGAACCTCCACATCGGTTTCCTTGATGCGGCTCAGCATTTCGTCATAAAGCTTTTTTTGCAAAGCCTCGGTGGGCTTCATCACCGCGTCGGTGTAGGCGTTCTCGGCGTCCAGATAAGCTTTTACTTCAGGATTCTTTTTGTCCCGCAGCCAATAGTAGTTGTCTATCAGCATGCGCCCGTTGATCTCTGTCGTCTTCGGAACTTTCTTTGCCACCGGCGGCGCTGGAAGCGGCGAAGAAGATTCGTCCGCCACAAGTGCGTACGCGGAAGCGAGGATTAGCGACGCGAGGACCAGCGAAGTAATTCGACCGTGACGCAAGGTCAGCTTTTTCATTGGATTTCCTCGATGAGGTTCGAAAACTGGCCCATTCTATACCAACCACCGCGTGGCTGCGATGGTGATTGGGCTCGCGGCAATACCGTGGACAAAATCAACCCGCGTATAATGTTTCGCGATGCTCTCCTGGTCCCGCGAATTGGTTCGTGCCTGCTTTCTCTTCGTTCTATTCCTTCTTGTTCCCTCTCTGCACTCGACTCCATTGATCTCCTTAAGTGGTGTGCTGCGCGACTCGGGAGGGAAGCCAGCAGGCATGGCCACCGTCAAGCTGATTGGAGCAAACAGCAAACAGGAATACTTCGCGACGACATCTGGAAGCGGGCAGTTTGCGTTCACCGGGATCGTCGCGGGCAGCTACACTCTCACAGTAAATGCTGGGGGAAAGATTTGGTCTGCAGCGGATCCGGTAATTATCAAAGAGGACGCGACACTCGCGGCTGAAGTTCTACTTCCGGCGGAGGGGCAAGTGCTTCGCGTGACGCTCGTTCAGAATGCAGGTTCTGCCCAGGCGAGCGGGGGCGAGCATCTCTCGACAGGGGAAGTGTCCAGGTTACCGCTAAATGAGCGCGATTTCAGCAAGCTCCTGTTACTGGCCGCGGGCACGATGACAGACACCAATGGGGCGGCCAATTTCACGCAACAATTTGCGGTGAACGGCCAACGTGGCTCGGCCGCCGTGTTTGCCATGGATGGGGCGGACACAACCGATCCGGAACTCGGCGGAGCGACGTTTTCGAACTTCAACGTCGATGCCATTCAAGAAGTGCAATCCAGTTCCGGCGTGATGCCGGCGGACACCGGGCACGGCGCGGGAGGATTCACGAATGTGATCACCAAGTCCGGAAGCGAACAAGTGCATGGAAGCTTGTTTGAGTTTGTCCGCAATGCTTCTTTCGACGCGCGAAATTTCTTCGATCACAAGAACGATCTGGACACACGGCGCCTCCCGCCATTTGCGCGAAATGAATTCGGCGTGACCAACGGCGGGCCGGTTTTCGTTCCGCATATTTACGATGGCCGCAGCCAGACATTTTATTTTGCGGAGTACCAGGGGTTCCGGCAAGTTCTGGGGACAACACAGGTATTCGCCGTGCCAACTCAGGCGGAGAGGCAGGGAATCGACACAACCGCGTTTCCTGGCGACACGCTGACGGTTCCGGTCAGCAGCAAGGTTACCGCATTACTGGCGAGCTATCCTTTGCCGAACGATTCTCAGGGCGCATTCGGGGCGCGCACTTACGCCACATCTTCCAAGGTTGCCACGCGGACAGATCAGGCTTCTTTCCGGCTCGATCATCGCCTTTCGGAAAAGGCTACGCTATTTCTGCGTGCCAGCCGCAATCAGGTCAGCGGGCCAACGACGAACCCGGATCAGACCGCGCTAAATCCCGATTTTGGCGTCAAGTTTCTCGACCACCAACGAAGCGCGGCCATGAAATATTCTCGCACGGCCTCTCCGCACTTCAACTATCAGACGACCGTCGGCTACATCCGCAGTACGCCACTGTTCATCACCAGCAACCAGACACAGCCAGCCATCGCGTTTGGCGACGGACTTTTTCAGGGCTTTAATTCCGCCGACGGTTCCGTATTCGGTTCCTATGGAAACGTCTACCAGTTCAAAGGAGACATGGTATACACACGGGGCTCGCATTCCTTCAAATGGGGCGCGGAGCTGCGTTTCAATCGCGACACTACGATTTTTGGAACGAATCCTGACGGGCTCTACACGTTTGGAGGAGGCGCTGCGTATTCTCCCGTTCTGATTCCGTCCGCCAGCGGCCAGAATGATATCCACCCCGGAGACAAGTTGCCGGACTCACTGACCGGCCTGTTGACCGCGACGCCTTATTCCTACACGGTGACCGCGGCCGCGAACTTGACGCCCAAGGGAGACAAGTTTGACGAAGCGGCGGTGCGCCGCGAGGCCTACAATTTCTATTTCCAGGACACGTGGAAAGCCACGGCGCGATTGAGCATCAATTATGGATTGCGCTATGAAGTGAACAGCCGGATTCATGAAGCGAAGCATCGCACGACGCTGGCACTTCCTGTCGGGCCGAACGCAGAGCCGGCAGGATATTTGACTCCCGGCGCGACGCAGATCTACGTGTACAATCCGCAGCCTCCTTACGCGATGGATTGGAGCGGGTGGGGCCCGCGGTTGTCTCTGGATTTCGGACTGACCAAACATACGACGCTCCACGGCGGCGGCGCCGTCACTACGATTCTTCCCAACCTCTGGCTGCAGAATTATGTCACCGGCGCATTCCCTTTCGTCTTTCAGCCCTTGCTGACGGCGCAACCCGGCTCTCCGCTAAATTTTCAGGATTTCGTTGCGACACTCAGCCTTCCTCCCGTGTACACCACGCAAGGCGGGTTGCTGTTTGCGTCCGGAAGCAGCAGCAATGTTCCCGCGAACACAGTGATGGACGTGCAGCGATTTCAAAATGATTTGGAGGCACTTACTCCCGGCAATCAGGCGCAATTATTCGCGGCGATCAGCTTCGACCCGCATTTTCGTAACGGGTATATCGCCACGCAAACATTGGGGATCGACCAGGAAATCGGCGGCTTCAAGCTGAGCACTTCGTATGTGGGCACGGCGGGAGTCCATCTTGCCAGCGTGCTCTCGCCGAATGGATACGGGGGAGCGGAGCCTGCTTTTGCGCCTTACACACAATTCAATTCGGCCGGCCAAGCGATCGGAGGATTCGGCCCCGAGTCGGTGATGAGCTCGGGAGCACATTCCAGCTATCACGCGCTGCAAACGAGCGTCAGCCAGAATAATTCACGGGCGGGCCTTAGCTTCCAGGTCAGCTATACGTTTTCCAAGAGTATTGATGACACCAGCGCTGTGCCCGGAGGCATTTCCGGGAGCTCCGGCGTAATCTTGCAGACCTTGCCACAGGATCCCCGGAATTCCGGCGCCGACAAAGGCCCTTCCACTTTCGATGTGACCCACGTTTTCACGCTGAGCCTGATCCAGTCCTTGCCCTTGGAACGCGTGGGCTTTCTTCAGCCGCTGGGAAAAAAACTTACCAAGGGCTGGCAGGTCCTGAACATTACGACGCTGACGAGCGGGCCGCCGTTCACGGTGTATTCTGGCGTCCAGCAAACCGGCGCAGGCTTGGGCGGAACGGATCGTCCCGACCTTCTTGCCATGCCGACGTTTTCCACCAGCCGCAGAGTGCGAGAGGACTACTTTGGCCTGGGCAATACAAACAGGTCATTTTTCATAATTCCTATCAACATACCTGGCGGGACCGGGCCGTTTCACGGCCGTTTCGGCACGCTTGGCCGCGACACCTTTCGCGGTCCCGGCTTCCGCGATTTTGACCTGGCGCTGATCAAGGACACCGCTATTGGTCATCGCGGTAACGGTGAACTTGCCGATCTTCAATTTCGAGTGGAGTTCTTCAATATCTTCAACGAAGTCAATTTTGGATTGCCCTCCAACATCGTCAGCGGGAGCGGGTTTGGCGTTATCAGCAAGACCGCCGGTCCATCGCGCCAGATCCAGTTTTCCATCAAATTGAACTATTGACGCCAAGTCTGTCTTCTTGACTGCGCCTCCGTTCGGGGGTAGCCTCAGCCTAATTCCTGCATTCAAATGTACTTCCAAGGAGGCAACGCATGGTTTCTCTCACCGCGCTTTTGCTGCCCATTCTGCTTTCGGCGGTAATCGTGTTCGTGGCCAGCTCGATCATCCACATGGTGCTGAAGTATCACGTTAGCGACTATCGGCAGCTTCCCGAGGAGGACAAGCTTCTTGCCGCCTTGCGGCCGGCTGGTTTGGCCCCGGGCCTCTATCATTTCCCTTATTGCTCCCATAAGGACATGAATTCGCCCGCTATGCAGGAAAAGTTCAAGCAAGGGCCGGTCGGATTTCTGACCCTGTACCCCAATGGCCCGGTCGCCATGCCCAAGTTTCTTGGCATGTGGTTCGCCTATTGCCTGTTGATCGGCGTCTTCGTTGCCTATCTCACAGGACGCACAGTGATGCCAAGCGCGCCCTATCTGGCTGTCTTTCGCGTTGCCGGCACCGCGGCATTCCTTGCTTTCGGGCTGGGACCCTTGGTCAACGGCATCTGGAAGGGCCAGCCCTGGAGCATGGTCTTTAAAGAAGCGTTTGATGGGCTGGTCTACAGTTTGCTGACGGCGGCTACGTTTGGGTGGCTCTGGCCTAGGTAGGCGAGTCGGGCGCGGCTGTATCGCGAGTCATCTGCTTTTTCATGCCGGATGGATCTCGAAGACGGTTCGCTCACGCCTGCTGAAAGAGGCGAAAAATCCGAGCAACTGTTTCCAGGGGAAATATTTTTTGTTGAGCAGTTGCATTCCCCGTGCGGCCGCTTCGCCGGTCACGATCTCCGCCCGCGCGTCCGACCACTCACCAAGCACTTTGCCGCGCATATCGCATGGCGCGACCTTCACGCGCGGATTGTTGCGAATGCGTTTCACTTTTCCGGAAACGCCGATCGTGTAGACGTACAGCTTGGCATCGTTCGAATCGAGGTTTATCGATCGATCGGCTGCAAACCATACCGGCGTTCTTACGCCGGTGCCGTTTTTCTTGAATGTTTCAAGATTCAGGTACTTTTGCCCTGCGAACCCCGCAAATCCCATCGCATCGCTCCTGCCCTCGCAAGCCTTCGCGATAGACATTCGATGCGCGCCATTTTACATTCGTCGCAAGCACAAGGGGCGCCCCAGCCTCACCGGAGCGCCCCTATATCACTTCGAAGATTTTCGGCTCACTTCGTCCGAACGTACGTCACATCTTCCGTAAACGCGTCTTTCTGTTCTTTGCGGAATGTCCAAATGGTCTTGAAGTGATCGTTGTCGATAAAGGTGTAGGTAGCGTGATGCATGTGGCCATCGTTGGGAGTCTTGAGATTCGAAATGCTGACCAGATCAAAGGTGAGGGTCTTTGCCTCCGAGGCGTACGATCCTTTCATGGTCGGCTGATTGCCCGCCATGCAATAGTGCGTCAGCTTGATCTGGTCGCCGTCGAGATAATACAGCGTGGTCATTTCCACCGGCCTGCCGTTATCCACCATGCGGAATTTTTCGAGCACCGCCGTGCCTCCGGAGGTCAACTCCAGATCCAGCGTGGCTTTGTTCATGTTCGTTTTGTCCGTTTCCCAATGGCCCACCAGCGATTTTGAGTTTTTCAAACGCTTCCGCCCCGTTGCCGGCGGCAGAATTTGGAATGGGCAGGGAGCCCACGCTTAAAACGACCACCCCCAGAATTTTCGCAAAGCTATTCATTGATTGTCCTCCTTGAGAATGATTTGCATATCTTTCACGAAATTGACCACGCCAATTGCGATTTCACTGCTCTGCCGCTGCCGATTCTTTTACACCGCCAAACTTCTGCGTTGCGAACCCCACAATAGACCGAGGAGCATGCCCGGAATCATGATGTCCCAAAACAAAGCCATCCCCGCGTGTAGAATCACGAGAAGGCTCAGGACAGCGGCAATTCCTACACCTGCGAGAATTCCGAGCAGCATTGAATGGACTCGGCGCGAAACGTATCCAGTGGCGATTCCCGCCAATAATCCCTTCAGCAGCGAAAAAGTGATGACGCTTCCCATGACCGGAGCAAGGGATAGTTCGAAGAAGCCGCTCAATCCATCAAGAAGCCCAAGCACCCTCCTGCGGCGAGTCCAAGCACTGGTTTGATGAGGCTCATCGTTTCCTCCCGCGAGAGCGTGCCTGCGAATCTGTCACGAATTTATTTTGCATTCTTGTCGGCTTGCATTACGCCGAAAAGATTTCCTTCGGTATCCTCGAGATACGCGAAATAGCCCACCGTGGGGATTGGAGTTTTCGGCATGATTAACTTTCCGCCGGCGCTCTGCACTGTTTTCACTGCGGCGTCGACAGAGTCCACGCCGATGGTGTTGGTGGTTGTCTTTACCTGCGTATTTTTCATGAGGCCGCCGTTGATTCCTGGAGCGCCTTCCGCGCCGGTGTTCACCATCCAGTAGTCCATGGGGCCAGGCCATTTCTCGATCTTCCAGCCGAAGGCCTTGCGGTAAAAGTTGGCGGCGCGTTCGGGATCACTCGCCGGTATTTCAAAATGAATGACTCGAGACATAGTTCTCCTCCTTGATTGATTGAAACGAAGTTCATGTCTTAGTTCTTTGCTTTTTTCTAGCGCGTCGCCGGCGTCGGCGCACCGTAGCGCTGCGTGGCGTAACCCACAATCAATCCGACAATGCTGCCCGGCAAAATAATTTCGAAATAGTAGCCGTGTTGCAAATAAGCGACGATGAACGCGAGCACAAATCCCACGGCTAGACCGAACAGAATGCCCAGCGGCACGGAATTCACTTTGCGCGCGAAAATGCCGGCCGCTACTCCGGCGATCAAACCCTTAATCGTTGAGCCGAAGATGATTCCCACCAATTGCGCTCGCACCGCGGGAGTGAACCAGGCTGACCCGCCGTCGATAGCACCCAGCACGGCACCGACCAGGAGCCCCAGGAGCACTTTATTCATGGCGAATCCTCCGATCGAATTCCCATTGCTTCTATCGTTCTATACAACAAACTTTGGATTTCCTTTACGCCTATCGGTGCAGAAAAAGCAGAATCAGTACGCGCATCGCCAAGTACGCTGCAATCAACAAGATAAAGAAGCGGTAACGGCGGTAAAAGCGTCCGGCCTTTTCCAAAATAGTCTCCCGGTGCGCGCCGACAGCGAGCCCGTCCAGATAGCGCGAAATGTCCAAAGCCATTTCTTGAACGTTGGGGTAACGGTCTGCTGGCGACGCTGCGGTCGACTTAGCGCAAATTGCCACCAACGATTTATCGAGGCGGGCTGCTCGCGGCGCGGAGACGCCTTCCAGGTAGCCGGTGAGTATGAATCGCAGCAGCGCTCCGAGCGAATAGATGTCGCTGCGGGCGTCCAGAAGTTCCACGTCGCCGCGAGCTTGTTCGGGAGACATGTAGCCGGGAGTGCCCATCACCGTGCCATGTCCGGTCGCTACAGAAATTTCCGTGGCGGCGCAGACAACGGCCTGCTGCCCTGGCTTCTCGAGAATTGTAGCTTCCGGATCGACGCCGCGAGCAGCATGCGAATTGCCGGAACGCAGAATTTTTGCGAGACCCCAGTCCATTACCAGGACTTCGCCGAACGGGCCGACCATAATGTTGGCAGGTTTTAAGTCACGGTGAAGAACGCCGTGCGCATGCGCAAATGCAACGGCATCGCAAATGCGAAGGAAGAGACGCAAGCGGTCCGGGATCGAAGTAACCGACTCGATGTACTTGTCAAGGCGCCGGCCTTCGACAAATTTCATGGTGTAGAAAACGCGGCCGTCGCCAAGCGTCCCCACGTCGTGAACGGGGACGATGCCGGGATGCTCGAGAGCAGCCAAGACGCGAGCTTCGCGGACAAGCCGACTCGGCAGATCACCGTCGGTTCCCGGAATATCGAGAACTTTCAAGGCCACGCGCCGCTGGAGGTTCTCGTCTTGCGCGGCGTACACAACGCCCATGCCGCCACGGGCGACGCGTTCCAAAAGTCGATAACGTGTGCCCGCGAGATCAGGTGCCTCTGCTCCTTCACGCAGTCTTTCGAGGGCATTGTTTGAAAGGAATTTCATCTCGTGTCCCAGCCAAAAGCGGCGCGGGCTTCACGGTGAAATTCCTCTTCGCTGCCGCACAGTTCGCGCAGGCGGTCGAGAGCGATCCTCCGAAATTCGCGGCGTGCCCAGGCGAGCGCGTTGGTCACGTCGGGCACGGAGATTCCGTAGTCTTTCGAAAGCTGATCGTAGGAGCTTTTCTCGTCGCCCTCGAGGTCGTACGCTTCGAACAGCCGAAAGGTACGAGTGCGTTCGCGCTGCTCGCACAATTGGCGCAAGTCCTCGACAGCGAGGGCAAAGAGGCTGCGCACCCACTCTTTCTCGAAGAACTCTTCGAGGGATTCCGGCGAGACGATTTTTGCGGGATCGATTGTGGTTGCGCCCAGTTCCTCTTCTGCAGCGGCAAAATCCAACGCGACATTCAGGATGTTTCCCCCGCGCTTCTGCCGCCGACCCCATTTGTCTTCGTTCATGACAAAGCTGTCCACGCAAACGCGCAGGTAGGTGCGAAGGCGGCTCTTCTTCGGGTCGAACTTGTCAAGCAGCTCTCTTTCGAGCAGTTCCGCAAAAAATCCCTGAGTTAGGTCCTGCGCATCGTTGGCGGCCCAGTTCCATCGCCAGCGGACGTATTTATAGACGGGCTTCCAGTAGGCCGCGCACAGCGCTTCGAGAGCGCGCTCGCGCTCCTCCCGATCGATGCTCCGCGCCGCTTCGATCACGGAGCGGCGCGTCAGCGGAAAGCGATCTCCGCCGGGCTGAAAATCATCCTGCCTCATTGGTCCGGCCTGTCCAAATTGTGTCGAGTGCTTCGAAAGGAGTCTAAGCAGGAAGGGCGAAGCTGACAAGCGAGGTTTCGGCGTACCTCACTTCTCCTTGACAGCCTAGGAGAGCCAGGTTATATTCCCAGGCCATCTAGGAGAGATGGGTTCCGTGGATAAACAAATGGACCTTCTGCAAGGAACGCTGGACCTGCTGATTCTCAAAGCAGTTTCACTCGGACCATTGCATGGGTACGGGATTCTGCTTCGAATTCAGCAGATTTCGAAAGACCGCTTGGAGATTCAGCAAGGATCACTGTATCCGGCAATGTACCGGCTGGAACACCAGGGCTGGATCACCAGCGAATGGGGCGAATCGGAAAACAAGCGCAAGGCGAAGTATTACCGATTGACGGCGGCGGGGAAGCGGCGATTGCTCACCGAAGCTGACAAATGGAACCGCATGACGGATGTGATCGCGGGGATTCTAGGGACGAAGCCGGAGGAAGTGTGACGGTTTGGTGCCGATTCCGTTCGTGGCTGAGCGCGACACTGCAACGATCGCGGATGGAGAGCGAAATGGACGTGGAGATGCGCTTTCACATGGAAGCGTACGCCGAGGATTTAGTGCGCGGCGGGCTGCCCCGGGACGAAGCAGCGAGGCGGGCACGGATCGAGTTCGGGGGCATCGAGCAGACCAAAGAGGAGTGCCGGGACATGCGTAAAGTGAACTGGATTGAGGATGTGGTACAAGACGTTCAGTATGCGGCGCGAATGCTGGCGAAAAGTCCGGGGTTCACCGTCGTCAAAAGCACTGGCGGATTTGCGGACGATCGCTGAACGGTTAGAAAAACAGTTCCCGGACAACAACAGGAATGTGGACGCGATCGTGACGCCCATGAGAGAGGATCTGGTTGGAGATTTGAGCAGCCAGCGGTGGATCATGTTCGGAGCGGTAGGACTAGTTTTGCTGATTGCCTCCGCGAACGTGGCGAATTTATTGCTTGCTCGGGCGACGAGCCGCCGGCAAGAGATGGCCGTCCGGGGTGCGCTGGGAGCGGGACGTGGAAGGCTCGCGCGGCAACTGCTGACGGAGAGCCTGGTGCTTTCGCTTGTGAGCGGGGCTTTCGGCGTGGTGATTGCATATGGCGGAGTAGCGGCGCTGAAGGCGTCGCTGCCACCGTCGGTGCCACAGCCCAACCCAGTCGAAGTGGGGTTGGTGCCGATGACATTTGCACTGGCAACCTGCCTCGCCGTTGGAGTTCTGTTTGGACTTGCTCCCGCGCTGCAGTCGTCGGGCGTGGACGCGGGCGAAACGCTGAAATCGAAAGGAGCGCCTGGCGGGAGCACCACAAAACGATTGCATTGGCTGAGGAGCACTTTGGTGGCCGGAGAAATCGCGCTGTCGCTCGCCCTCCTGATCGGAGCGGGACTACTGCTCCGGACACTTGCGCATTTGCGAGCAACAGAAATTGGCGTGCAGCCAGCGAACGTGCTGACGGCGGAAGTGAAGCTTCCAGAGAGCAAATACAAAACGTTCGACCAGCGACGTGAGTTTGTCGACCAACTCTTGCAAAAGTTGCGCGTATCGCCGGGCGTCAAGGCAGCGGCGATTACCACGAAGCTGCCGCTACTCGGCGGGAACAACGGCTACATCCATATTCCTGGCCAGGAAACGGGGAGCATGAGCGGACCGCTGGTGGAGTCCACGTCGCTTAGAGGCGACTATTTCCGAGCGATGGGGATTCCTCTTTTGGCGGGGCGAGAGTTTGAGAAGAACGATTATGAACTAACAGCGAAGTTCATGCGGGAAGTGATTCCGGCAAAGACCGACGAAGAGACTAAAGCAGTGGTGAAAAAATACACGTTGCGTGCGGTCATCAATCAAACGATGGCACAAACGTTCTGGCCAAAACAGGATGCTGTGGGGAAGATTTTCGAACATTTCGTCCGACTTGAGGTCATCGGAGTTGTTGGCGACGTGAAACAAGGCAGAGTGCGCAGCAAAGCGATGCCCGAAGCATACTATCCGCTCGAATGGGATTTAGACATGCCAAATCTTTCTATCGTGGTGAAGGGGGGTGGAGCGGCAGGGGCGTTGGCTGGAACGGTGCGGAGCGCTGTGCAGTCGCAAGACGCGAATCTCGCACTGATGCACGTGCGGCCGATGGCGCAGATCATTACCGAATCCATGACGGACACGACGTATGAAACTGTGCTTCTAGGAGGGATGGCGGCCCTGGCGCTGATCCTGGCGGCGGTGGGGATTTACGGAGTGATGTCGTATGTAATGGCACGGCGCACCAACGAAATTGGGATTCGCATGGCGCTGGGAGCGGAGCGGAGGCAGATTGTTGGCATGGTGCTGAGACAAGGAGCGGCGATTATCGGGATCGGGATTCTTGCGGGATTGGCAGGAGCGACAGTTGGTGCGAAGCTAATGGAAGGATTGCTGGTCGGAGTCAAGCCGATTGATCCTGCGACTTACGCGGGCGTCGCTGGGATGCTTGCTACTGTGGCGCTCTTGGCGTGTTATCTTCCGGCGCGGAGGGCGATGCGAGTCGATCCCATGGTGGCGCTGAGGTACGAGTGACCGCGGGTTGCGACCAGGACCATCTTAAGGAAGTAGACCTTCAACGAACTTCCTGGCGGACCGGGAGTCCTGGAAATAATGATCGTGGAAGCACAAGGAAGCCGGAGCTGAGGGCTCCGGCTTCCAGTCCGCTGGCTTGCCAATGGGGCTGGGGAGGCGGGTCACGGTCTGGCGGGGGACAGACGGGCAAGCAGCGTAACTTCGCCTTTCGTTTCGAAACGCGCAGACTGCGTGATTTCTTTTTCGGCTCGCGATTTCATGAGTTCTCTTCCGCGGATCGATCCTGCGCTCCAGACCTGCGAAAGGAAATAGCGGTTGTCATAGCGTTTGAAGATTAGCTTCGATTGGGTTGGTGTTTCCTTTGCTTGGGTAGCATTCGAAAGCGCCACGGCCGCCGCGCTTGTGTCTGAGCAACGAATCAAAACCACAGCGGAATTCCCGTGCAACCTCTCGACGCGATACTCACCGGCCGGCAGTGTCGCATTGCCGGCAACGAATGCAAACGGAATGTTCACCAACATGGGTTCGTCTGCACGCACAACTTGAGTCGCCACCATGCTCGCGAACACCAGCAAACCTGCCATCACAAAAAGACGCTTTTTCATGGGAACCTCCTCTTTCATTTTGATCAGCGTTATTCAGGCTGACTTTGTTTTGCTCCTGGCGCCCCTGAAGCGTCACGAGATGTTTTGCACTTTCGCGCACTCCCGTTGGAAGCGCAATGCACCGCAGATGAACTGAAGGGAGTCTTCAGGTGAACTCGGAAGTTCAGGGGGACTGAGGACTTAGGCGAGCGTACGCAGCCCCACCGTGAATTTCGGGAGCCGTGATATATTCGTGCGACGCATTGCATTGAGGTCTGTATGTCGACGCCTGGCTGTCCCCCTCTCCTCGCACGCTTTGACGTTTTTGAAGTGGATTTTCGGGCCGGCGAACTCTACAGAGCCGGCCGCAAAATAAAGCTGCAAGTGCAACCGTTTCAAGTACTTACCGTGCTTCTAGAGCGTCCGGGTGAAGTCGTCACACGCGAGGAGTTCGAGAAAAGGCTGTGGCCCGGCGATACTTTTGTGGACTTCGAACACAGCCTCAACACGGCCATCAAGAAGTTGCGCCAGGCTTTGGGTGATGACAAGAAGAAGCCGCGTTTCGTCGAAACCCTTCCGAAGCGCGGCTACAGATTCATCGGCAAAGTGGAACAAGCCGCGCGGATTTCGACTCCCACGAAAGCCCCAACTGCGACTTCGAAAGTGGGCCGCGTAGCCAAGCTCTGTTCTGAGAGTCAACTCTCATTTACGTTGGTGTCCGTCGATGAAGAAACGGCCACGGAAAGAGAGAAGCTCGATGCGGCGAACGACGATGTGGGGCTGTCCCTCCTGATTGCATCTCAAAGACTGCTGATGGTCCCGAACGGAACCCAAGTGAGAATCCTGGAGGTTGACTCAACCCAACCGCACTGCCGGGTGCGGATTCTGGATGGCGAGCACTACGGGAAGACGGCCGTAGTGCCGCTCAAGCAACTTGCGGAAGTGTCTTAGTCCAATATGAATTCCACGCGTGCATCAATGACTATTCATAGCGAAGGGCTTCGACGGGATCGAGGCGAGCAGCTTTCCAGGCAGGGTAGACGCCAAAGACGATGCCAATGAGTGCGCACATGATCAGAGCCGTGGCGATCCAGAACAGGGAGAGGACTGCGGGCATTTTCAGGCCATAGCGCATCAGCAAGGAGAGGCCTGACCCCAACAGGACGCCGATAACGCCGCCCACCGCGCTCAGGGTGACCGCTTCAATCAGGAATTGCGACAGAATGTTGCCACGCTTGGCGCCGATAGCCTTGCGAACGCCGATCTCCCGAGTGCGTTCCGTGACGCTCACGAGCATGATGTTCATCACGCCGATGCCTCCGACAATCAGGCCTACCGAAGCGACTGCGAACATCAGAATGAAAATCAGGCCGCTGATCTTGTTCCACAAATCGAGAAAATAGTCCGAAGTGAAGAGCGCAAAATCATCAGGTTTGTCATTCGAAAGGCGGCGCTTGCGGCGCAGCAGGTCGCGCATTTCTTCGACGGCCTGGCCGACCTGCGCAGGATCAGAGGCCTTCGCGAAAATAACGTAATCTTTCTGGTTGGGATAAAGTTTGCGGAGCGTGGTCACCGGCATCATGGCGATGTTGTCTTCGGGATTCGAGCCGCCAGAAATTCCCTGCTTGCGCTTTTCGCACGTGCCGATGACGCTGAAGAGCTGGCCGTTGATAGTGACTTCTTTTCCGATGCTGTCGGAAACGGACTCTGGAAAAAGTATTCTTGCCGTGTCGTAGCCGAGCAGCACCACGGGCATGTGGTGATCGGCATCCGTCTCATTGAACATTCGCCCGTATTCGATCTTCAGGTCGAAGATGCGGCCGATCGAGGGCGAATTTCCCTGGAGGATCACGTTCTTTGCGCGGTAGACGCCGCGGCGCAAGTCCGCTGTGCCCGATCCGAATTGCGGCATGAAAATGCGCATCGACGGGGAAGCCGCCGCGACATGCGGCAGCTTGGACATGTCCTCGGCCCATTCCGGCTGCAATTCCTTTCGCGTAAACCATTCGCTCGGGGGCCGCGAGAGCGAAGCCCACGGGAAGCGATAGGCAATGATGGTGTCCGAGCCCAGCTCCCGGATTCCAGCCAGCACATTGTCATTCAAGCCGTTGATCATGGCGCTGACAGCGATGACCGTGGTGATGCCGATGACGATGCCGAGAATGGTCAGTGCCGAGCGCAGCGGATTTTTTCGCAACGTGTCCAGCGCGAGCAGCACTTCGCCGCGAAGCTTCAACGCGCCGTCCTTGCGAATCAGGGAACGCACCGGAAGGGCGGCGGTTTGCGGCAGTGTTTTTCCGAGCGTAGCCATAGAGTTGGTTGCTTACTCCGATCGCAACGCTTCCACGGGATCGAGCTTGGCAGCTTTCGACGCCGGATAGGTGCCAAAGAATAATCCGACGCTAAGCGCGACCGTCAGTCCCCCCATCACCGACCAAAGTTGTACGGCGCTCGGGAGCGGCGAAACCCAGGAAACGAGCTTGGCCGCCAGCACGCCCAAGATTACGCCGATGGCTCCGCCGATCACGGAAATGGTGGACGACTCGATCAGAAATTGTCGCAGGATATCCCCGCGGCGGGCGCCCAGCGCTTTGCGGACGCCAATTTCGCGGGTTCGTTCCGTGACGGAAACGAGCATGATGTTCATGATGACGATTCCGCCGACCAGCAGCGAAATCGAGGCGATGGCGATGGTCACGACAAAGAAAGATCCGCTGATGCTCTTCCACAACGAGAGAAAGGAATCGCTGGTCTCGATTGCGAAATCATCCTTGGTGTCGTAGGGCAAGTGGTGTCGGCCGCGCATGATCTGTCGGACTTCATCGACGGTGAGCTGAATGTTTGCCGCCGAGCCGGCACGCGCGGTGACGCGCAGGGAAGTCTGCTGATTGCCGTATTCCTTGTTGTAGGTGCTGAGCGGCAGGATGATCCAGTTGTCCAGCGAAGTTCCCAGGGAGGAACCTTCTTTTTTCCCAATGCCAATCACTTCACACGGGATGTTGTTCCAGCGAACTTCTTTGCCCACGGGATCCACGCCGGGCATAAGGTTTTCCACGATATCCATGCCAATCACACAAACCGGCGCAGCGCTATTCAAATCCGAATCGGTAATGTGACGGCCGGCGACGAGATCGACGTCGTACAGTTCGGGCATCTGGGGAGTCCAGGCGCGCAGGTTAGTATCCTTCAGCGAATTCAGGCCGCTCTTGACCTCGACGCGGCCGCCGAGCGAGGCGCCGATTTCCTTGCAGGACTTGCAGAGATCTCGCACAGCCTCAAAATCGTCGTAGGTAAGGCGCTTGCGCTTCTGAAATTCGAGCCAATCGTCAACGTTGGTAATGATGGAAGGCTGCTTGGATAACCCAAAGACGTCTGCACCAAGACGGAAAACGCGTGTGGCGACGTATTGGTTGGCGCCGTTGATCAGACTGACGACGGCGATCACCGCCGCCACACCAATGACTACGCCGATCAGCGTCAGGACGCTGCGCAGCTTGTGTGCCCAAAGGCTGGAGGCGGAAATAGCCACAGCCTCGGACAAGTTCATGGTGGTCGGACGCGGCATAGAGCCTGGGGACACAAACGCACCTCATCCTAACATACGCGCCGGACAGCTTCAGGATTTCATGCCAGGGCAAGGGAATAGAGTGAGGTGACAGCGTTTTAGGTTAGAGAGAATGAACCGAGAGCTGAGTATCTTAATTAGGGGCGAGCGGACCTTCGAATTTTCTCAATCATTTGGCGCACCCCCTGCGCCATGAGGCCGTTCGGATCGAGCCTGAGGTATTCCTGATACTCAATCAGCGCCCCCTGCGGGTTATTCTCGCGAAGCAAGATGTTTCCCAGGAGGACGTGCGGTGAGGCCACGTCGGGCATGCCGGCAACGGCCTTGCGAACGTGGGGTGCGGCTTCCCGCCAGCGGCCTAGTTCCCAATAAGTTTTGGCAAGTTCGTAGTGGCCTGCGAAGGCTTCGGGCTTTAGCTCCAGCCCGCGGAGAAGAGCTGTTTCTGCCTGGGAATAGTCCCTGGTTTGATTGAACACCGCACCCAATGCCAGGTAAGCATCCGCGGAATTGGAATCGAGGCTGATCGACTTTTGCAGGGCCGTCCCGGCGTCTCTCCACTTTTTCTGTTCCAGATAGGCGGTTCCTAAGAGCGCGTAGGCCATTGGGTAGGCATCGTAGAGCTTGATCGCCTTCCGGAGATGAGCGATGCCGGCGTCCAGCTTATTCTCCTTCATGGCGCTCTGGCCCTTCTCGAATTCCTGGCGAGCATTCTCTGGAATGCTCAGGTCCACGGCAGAAATGGAATCGCCGGAAACCCCGTCGGGGGTCTCAGGCGGGGCGTTTGCGTGGTCGGGTTTCAGGTCGAGAGTGACAAATCCCCGCAAGGTATCCACGAGATTGACGTGAACGGAGACCTCCTTGTACCCGATTTGGTTGAGCCGCACGATGTACATTCCGGACGAATTGGGAAGGAAGCGGCACTTGCCGCCCGTTTCGGTGACGCAATCGTCGGCGGCCCCGCCCTCTTCGGATTCGAGGCGTACATGAATACCGCGAGGAGCGGCCGTTCCATCGGGATAGCGAACCTGCACGTTGATTTCGGCGGCTCCGGCGGAACGGCCGCTGGAGGCCGCGCCCCGTTGGGCCCAGGCTGGGGCAGGAAGCAAAGGGCAAAAAAAGAGAAGTGCCGCCAGGCCAAGGCGCTTCATGAGTGGATGTTTGCTTTGACGAGGCTTGAAGGGCAAAGAATACAGTGCCATCGAGCTTTCCGATCAAGGACTAGCTACTTTCCGGCGCAAAAATGCTTGCTGCAGATGAG
>MNEA01000032.1 GCA_001917435.1 Acidobacteria bacterium 13_2_20CM_2_57_6 | reverse complement strand
ATTCGCGGTGAGCAATTCGCTGAAATCCCCTTGCCGCATTTTGACCGTCGGAACCGATAGAAGACCTGCCGATCCGACCGATGAGCCTGATTCGAGAAAGTGGTACTTGACCCATTCTTCCCCCCAATAGAAGAAAACCTTTTTCTTATTGGTGTTGAATTTCCCGGGGATGTAGAACGGGCCGCCGAGGTTGTAGCCAAACTGGTTGTATTTCATGGGCGCCACATACGCTGTCAGGGCATTAGTATTACGCGTCCAGGTGTTGGCATTAAACGCGTCATTCCTCAGGTATTCGTAAGCGGCGCCGTGGAAGTTCTGCGTGCCGGTCTTAGTGACGATACGAATCTGCGCGCCGGACGTGCGCCCATACTCAGGAGCGTAGTTCGAGGTCAGTATCTCGACTTCCTGTGTGGAGTCCACGTCCGCGGCGCCTAGACTTGTTCCGTTGGAGCGCGTTCGGGTAGCCGGAGCACCGTCGTAGGTGATCAAATTCTCCGGGTTGCGCGAGCCGTTGAAATTCGACGGACCCTGGCTGAAAGCAAACGTCAGGCTCGCCGTCGTGCCGCCGCGCGCCCCGGGAACTAGTCCCGCGAGGCCGATCGGGTTACGCCCATTCAACTCGAGCAAGTCAATCTGTTCCCGTGTGACCAGTTTTTGCACTGCCGCTGATTCCGTCTGCAGTTGCACCGTCGATGCCGAAACCTCGACGGTTTGACTGGATGAACCGACGGTTAGCATCGCATCGATGACCAGATCCGCGGCCGGATCTAGCTTGTTGTCGCGGGTTTCGTATTTTTGGAAACCAGGAGCCTCTGCCGTCATGGTGTAGAGGCCAGGCGGCACATTCGTAACGACGTAATACCCGGAATCGTTTGTCGTCGTTTGGCGCTCGATGCCTGTGTTATTTCGAACCGTCACTTTGGCGTTGGCAATCGTCGCGCCCGACGGATCCTTGATAAAACCTGAAATCTTGCCGAGGTCTGACTGCGCGAAAAGCCCCGGCGAAACCAGCAAAGCAAAGCACACTGCGAGCACAAATTTCGAGAAGGCATTCATCATACGGCACCCCATCGTGACAAGAATGAAAGCTATTTCCCGTTCACGGACCTGTTCCCGGACACCCACCTGGGCGAGGAGACCACCCTCCCCCACCCGGCGATACTCTATTCTTGCCATAATGAAAATTCAACAGGTAAACACCCGAATAATTTTTGACGACAGAGCTTACGCAGAATGGGTACCTCGGATATTGCGATAGGGTATGTATCCGGCGCGGGGAAGATACGCATGGCGGTGGCAGTAGGCGTCTATTTCGAAACCGGTGTGACCAAGGGCAAAGCGTACTTGCAGCTCGCGCGATTCACGGACACCTGCAGCAAGCAGAACGACCAATGGAAATGCGTCGCCAGCTAGAGCACGCTCGTCCAGTAGATTAAATAATCTCGAAAATTTAGAAACGTTCGACGGCAAGGGCTACGGCGTTGCCTCCGCCGAGGCAGAGTGCGGCGACGCCGCGCTTCAGGTTGCGGCGTTGCAATTCGTAGAGCAGCGTAACGAGGATGCGTGCGCCGGAAGCACCAATCGGGTGGCCGAGCGCGACGGCCCCGCCATTGACGTTTACCGTTTCGGGATTGAGTTTGAGCTGCCGCGTCACGGCGATGGCGGCAACGGAAAAGGCTTCGTTGAGTTCAACTAGATCAACATCTTTGTCGCGGTCCCAGCCCGTTTTTGTGAGGAGCTTTTCGACGGCGTCAACGGGCGCCATCATCACCCACTTGGGCTCGACGCCGCTGACGGCTTGAGCGACGACTCGCGCGATGGGCTGCTTGCCGAGACGCGAAGCATTGCGGTCGCTCGTTACAATCAATGCGGCCGCGCCGTCGTTTGTTCCGGGCGCATTGCCCGCAGTGACCGTCCCATCTTTTTTGAAAGCGGGCTTCAATTTCGCCAGCGCCTCCATTGTAGTGTCTTCACGCGGCGATTCGTCGTATTTGATAACGATTGGCTCGCCTTTTTTTTGCGGCACTTCGATCGGCACAATCTGCGCCTCAAAGAAACAGGACTTGCGCGCGCGCACCGCTTTTTGGTGGCTTTCGAAGGCAAAGCGGTCCTGCTCCTCGCGCGTGATGCCGTATTTTTCAGCGACGAGTTCGCCGGTCACGCCCATGTGGAAATTCTCATAGGCGTCCCAGAGGCCATCGGCAATCATCGAATCCACAAGTTTTCCGTCGCCGATGCGATAACCCATCCGGGCTTGCGGCAACAGATACGGGCAATTCGACATGGACTCCATACCGCCGGCGACGACGATTTCCGATTCACCGAGCTGCACAGCCTGAGCCGCAAGCGCAACGGCCTTCAATCCAGAGCCACAAACTTTGTTGATGGTCATTGCCGCGACGCGGGGATTGCAGCCGCCCTTGAGCGCTGCCTGCCGCGCGGGATTCTGGCCGAGGCCGGCTTGCACTACGTTGCCGAGGATCGCTTCGTCAATCTGATGCGCATCGAGGCCGGCGCGGCGGATGGCTTCAGCGACGACTTTGCCGCCAAGCTCGGGAGCGGAGAATCCCGCAAGGCCTCCTTGGAATTTGCCGATGGGCGTTCGCACAGCGGAGAGAATGACGGGGGTTTCCGTGGTCATGACGAGCCTCCAGAGGAGTGACACGCACTATTATAGCGCGATGGGATGAAGGAGGCTGCGTGGGTGGAAATGACTCCGAGGGCGGAGGATTCTCCGCCCCCGGCAAATGGTTCACAGATTAATGTGCCGCAGCTTCGGCTGCGCCAGGCTGGCTTTCGTCGGCGCTCGGACCATAGAGGCCCGGCACAGGAACGCCGATTAGCCGGAAGTACACCGTTAGCTGCCCGCGATGATGGAAAAGATGATTGAGGCACATGCCGCGAATGCACGCGATGCGCGGCAGCGTGAAGATTTTTTGCCCTCCAGCGAGGAGCGTCCAGTCCTTCATGAGGTCAGCGTCGCTGACGCCGGCGAGCGCGGCGCGGGCCTCGGCAGCGGCTTTGTCAAAAGCAGCGAGGAGTTCCTTGCGGTTGGTGATTTTGGGCGGTTCGAAGGCGGGGCCGCCAACGGGAGCATAATCGAGCTCCTGCGTTTTGATAGTCATGGCGATCCAGTCGGGGACGGTGCCAACATGACCGGCGAGCCAGCCGAGCGTTCCGGACTTTTCATGGGGCTTCCAGTTCCACTTTTCATCCGGACAACGTTCCAGGACCTTGCGAGTGTTCTGCATTTCCTCGTCGAATTCAGACAGCATGGATTGTCCAATGGTCATACGAACCTCCTATGGTGAAATTCGAGATTTCAGCGCACCGATACTAGGCGAACAAAAAGCGAATTGTCAAGCACTTCTTTCGAAGACCCAGAAGCCCTTTTTCGGGCGAGCGAACTTCTGCTCTACTTCGTTGCGCGAACGGCGCTATAAGTTACCTGCGATGAATGAAAATTGACAAACGCATTCAAGAATACAGGACGGGGATTGACAGGTTCCGGCAACGGTAGAGAATGACGCTATGGCACACCAGTTTACGACCTCCTACTTGAAAGATTCCATCGACCTTTTTCGCTACTACAAAAAGCTCGGCGAGCGCGCGATGAGCCAGTGTCCGGACGCGGCACTCTTCGCTACGCTGGATGCCGAATCCAATTCTATCGCTATCATTGTGAAACATATGGCGGGAAATATGGGGTCGCGCTGGACGGATTTTCTGACTACAGATGGAGAGAAACCAGACCGTAACCGCGACACCGAATTTGAAGAACCGCCCGCGACGCGCGCGCAATTGATGGAACTATGGGAACGGGGATGGAAATACGTGTTCGATGCGCTGGAACCGCTTACCGATGCGGACGGGTCGCGAACGGTGACGATTCGAACGGAGCCACATTCCGTGATGCAAGCGATCAACCGGCAGGTCGCTCATTATTCCTATCATGTGGGGCAAATTGTTTATCTTGCGCGTCACTTCGCTGGTAGCAAGTGGCAAACACTCACGATCCCGAAAAGGAAGTCGGGCGAGTTCAACAAGCAGGTCGCCGCGGGCGAGAAGTCGCAGCGCTAGCAAAGACTGAAGGAAGTCCTCAGGAAAGTCGTTGCCGCTTCTTATCTTCGCTTCCCCTTCGCCCCGCAATCCGATACCCTTCTTGAATCATGGCCACGCTGTTCGATATGGAGCCGCTGGAGGAGAGCGACCTGAAACTGAATGAGGCACAACGGCGCGCGATCACGCACGGCCAAGGTCCGCTGCTGGTGATTGCCGGCGCAGGAACCGGAAAAACGCGCGTCATTACTGAACGCATCCGGCACCTCCTGCAATCGGATGAAAACCTCTCCGGCGAAAACATCCTCGGGCTGACCTTCACGAAAAAGGCCGCCGGCGAAATGAAAGCCCGCGTGGTGAAGGCCACGAGTGAACGCGGCAAAGCCGTGACGCTGGCGACATTTCATTCCTTTTGCGAGACGCTGCTGGCGGAGGCTGACCCGCAACGCGTGATGCTGGATGAGTTCGACCACTGGATCCTGCTGCGGCGCAACTTAAGGCGGCTGCATCTGGAAAAATACCGGAGGTTAGCCGACCCCGGGCAATTCCTAAATGATTTCGTGGAGTTTTTTTCGCGTTGCCAGGACGAACTAGTGTCCGCCGAAGACTATCAGCGCTATGCCGCCGGGCTGGCGGCGCGCATGGAAGCCGAGCGGGAAACGCTGGACGAAGACACACTCGTGGAACGCCTGGAGACGGTCGCGCTGCAGCAGGAGCTTGCGCGCGCCTACCGGGCCAGCGAAGAACTGCTGCGTGAAAAGAACCGCGTTTCGTTTGGCTCGTTGATCACCGGAGCGGTTGGACTGCTGGAGCGGGACGCGCAACTGCGCGGGGCGCTGCAAAAAAAATACCGCTACATCCTGGTCGATGAGTTTCAAGATACCAACATCGCACAACTTCGCCTGCTGGAGCTTCTGGCCGGGCCGGCGAGGAACATCCTCGCGGTCGGCGACAACGACCAGGCGATTTACCGCTTCCGCGGAGCTTCCTTTGCGAGCTTCAAATTATTTCTGGAGCGATTCGCGGGGTGGAAGGAAGGCCAGGACTCTACGCCGTTCCGTGTGGCGCTGACGGAGAATTACCGGTCGACGCCGAACATCCTGCGTGTAGCAATGCAGGTGATCGGGCAAAACGCCGTTAGTGCCGACTTTCCAAAGAAAATTCTCTCTCCAAACGAACCTCCGGGTGAAAAGATCCGCATCGTCGAGCTGGCGACTCCCGAAGAAGAAGCGCGATGGGTAGCGAGCGAACTGGAGCGGATTCATGGAGCGGGACGCCGGTGGAAAGATTTTGCGGTGCTGTATCGCCAGCACGCGCACCGGGATCATCTCGTCGAAGAGCTGTCGCGGCGAAAGATTCCGTTTGTGATCACGAGACTTTCCATTCTGGAGCATCCGCTGGTTAGGGACGCGCTCGCCTACCTGCGGCTGATCGCCGCGCCTTACGACGACATTGCCTGCGCGCGCGTGCTGGCGGCTCCGGCATGGCAACTGCGAGCGCAGGATTTGGTGCGTCTGGCAGAGAAGGCGCGAAAAGAGAAAAAGGTGATCTATGACCTCCTGCAATTGCCGCAGGGGCAATTGGCGTTCGATCACTCGCAAGCAGCGCTCGGGCAGCTGGTGGAATTTGTTTCTTCGCAGAAAAAAACACTGAAGCGCTGCACGGCGCGGGAGATTCTGGGCGTTCTGACGGACTGGCTGGAAATCCGACAGCGCGCGAAGGAACACGACCGAAAATACGTCAAGCGGCTGGCGGAATTCATGAAGGAGTGGGAACCGAAAAGCGAAACGCGCGGCCTGGCGGAGTTTATCGAATATCTGGATTATTACGCTCAGGCCGGCGGGGTGGTGAGCCTGGAAGACGACGCGCCGCCAGACGCGGTGCAGTTGATGACCGTCCATGCAGCGAAGGGTCTGGAGTTTCCCCAGGTGTTTCTGTTGCGCGTGAACAACCGCGCCTTTCCGGCAACCGAGAGGCCTCGGGTGTTTGAATTCCCTGTGGAGCTGATGAAAGAGGGCGCTCCCGCAGAGCAGTTTCATATCCAGGAAGAGCGCCGGCTATTTTACGTGGCGCTGACGCGCGCGGAAGAACGGCTGACCATCACCACGGTGACAGAAAAAAAGGGAAAAGTGCCGGTGTTCATCGAGGACATCCTGATGGAACCAGCGATAAAGCGGCTGGACGTGCGTCAGATGATGCCGAAACTGCCGCCCGCGGAAGTAGAGCAGCGGGCACCGGATGAACATCGGGAGGATGTGCAGCTCTTCCCTGCCGCGGCGGAGCCCGCAAAGATTTTTTCACGCATCGCCGATTGGGCGGAGGAGTTTCACCCGCCGTCACCGGAGCCGCTGACGCTTAGCCCTTCGGCACTGAGCGGTTACCGGACGTGCCCGCAACGTTATCTGTTCGGGTATTTGTGGTCGCTGCGGGAAGGGCCGAAGGCGGCGATGACCTTTGGCGCGGTGATGCACACGACCATCAAACGTTTCGTGGACCAACTCCGCAAAGGCGTGAAACTATCATTCGATGAAGTGCAAGGAATTTTCGAGACGGAATGGAATTCGAAGGGATTTGAAGACCAATATCAGGAAGAGGAATACAAGAAGGACGGACTAGAGCAGTTACGCGCGTTCCATACCGGCATGATCGCGGAACTCCCGCAAGCGGTGGGGCAGGAGAAGGCGTTCGAATTGCCCCTCGACAACAATGTCATCATCAAGGGGCGCATCGATCAGATCAATGCGTTGGGGAACGAGCCGGATGTGGAAATCGTCGATTACAAAACGGGACGCCCAAAAAAGGATGCTGACGCCAAGAAAGATTTACAGCTGAGCTTGTACGCGCTGGCCGTTAAAGAAATTTTGGAGCTGAACCCGGTGCGGCTGGTGTTTCATTATTTGCAAGACAATCGGCGGCAAGAAACCACGCGGGACGCCAAGCAATTGGATGAAGCGCAGAAAGTTGTGCAAGAAGCCGCGGCGGACATTCGCGCGGGACAATTCCGAGCGAAACGAGGCTTCATCTGCCGCAATTGCGCCTATAGGCCGATTTGCCCGGCGCATGAGGAGAGCCTGAGCGCTTGATCGCGTTTTGAAAGGCTTTTAATTTCTGTTGATCGGAATCTCGATTGGAGAACACGAGTGAATCGCAAAAATATTTACTTGTTCCTTTGCGTTCTGGGAGTGACGCTTCCTTATTCACAATTCGTCCCGTGGGTCATGGACAACGGTCTGCCGCTCGGGCTGTTGGTGCACCAACTCTTCGCCAACCGAATCAGCGCGTTTTTCGGGCTGGATGTCCTGGTCTCTTCTGTGGTCTTCCTGGTGTTTATGGGCCTCGAAGGAGGACGGCTCCGCCTGCGGTTCCGTTGGCTTCCGATTGTCGGTCTATGCGCGGTTGGGGTGAGCCTGGCTTTGCCGTTGTTTCTGTATCTTCGCGAAAGCGCGCTGGAAGGATCACCGGGAACAGTTGAATCATTGGCGGCAACCAAGACCTGAACGAGTCGTCGTTTCCGCAGTTACTGAGGCAAAAGAGAAGAGGCGCTCCAACCTGTGTCAGAGCGCCTGGGCTACGAAATCTTGCTGGAAAACTCCTACTTCCCCTTCTTGGGAGCCTTTTTCTCGTCCTTCTTGGCCTTTTTCTTCATGCGAATTCCCTCCTCAGTGTGGGTAGAGGACCAGCGCCGCCGCCAGTCACTCGCCTCCGACCTCATATACGAGTGATGCGTACAAGAGTCAAGGAAATTTGCAAAGAAAAAATACCGAACTATCTCGGCGTGGCCCCGGCATAGTAACCCTCGCGAGTCAGGATGGTCAGTCCTTGCCGTCGTACACGGACCTCGATGGAATGATATTCCAATCCACGGTCCGTTCCACTTGGCGCGTAGGCCAGCGTGTACTGGTTGCGAGCCTCTTCCGTAACCCGGGCGTACAGCTCTTCCATCGCCCGGCTCTTTAATCCATAATAGACGTCTCCGCCCGTATCGTGGGCGTATTTGGAGAGCCGTTCGAATCGTCGTTCGAAAAAGGCGCTTCCCACGCCAATTCCGTAGACCGCGATGTTGTAACGAAGCAGTTCCTTCAGCACCGTATCGTAGTTGTTCACATTGAACTTTGGCCCGTTGACGCCGTCGGAAATCAGAAAAATAATCTTCCGGCGCATCCGCTCCGGATCGCGGTCCTTCAGCAACTGGGCCGCGGCGTACACTGCATCATCCAGCGCCTTGGTCGGCTGGCCCTTGATGTTTATGTTAGGGCCGGCCATATTCGGCGCATCCCCGGTGGCAGAGTGTCCGTTAATCGAAGGGCTATTGGCGATGGCTGCGGTCGAAGGCCCCGCGGAGGGTTCCTCGTCCAAGCGGGTTCGTTTCAATTCCGTGAGCAGCTTGTCCTGGTCGCTTAGGAAGCCCTTGCCCGCGTGAAAACGCTGGTCGAAACGGCAGACCCAGGCTTCATCATTCAGGCTCAGACCGGCAACAATCGCACGAAGGCTCTGCTCTACTTGCTTGGCGTCCCTGGAATTCAGGTCGTTATCAATCAGCACAACCATGGAAATGGCAATGGGCTCGGCGATAAAGGAAGCGATCTTCTGTTCGACATTATCCTCGAAGACGCGAAACTCATCCCGGCGAAGGTCCGGCACGAGCCGGCCCGCTCCGTCCTTCACAGTGACTGGGACGATGACCTGGTTGACGGGAATCCGGATCGTTGTTGGGCCGCCTTGTTGGGCAGGCGCCGGAGAGCTCTGTTCCCGGGTTGCAGGAGGAACGCCCTGTCCTGTGGTTTGCGCATCAAGACGGGCAAAGGGCGCTGAGAGGAACAGCGCTCCAGCCATCCACACCGTTTTTCGTAGACTTTTCATAGTCCTCAAGCCAAACTTCCGATTGCAATTGTCCGCCTGGGCGGCGTCAGCTACACATCCATCTCACCGCTTCGCGGCATCCTACAGGGCGGCAGTAACCCCGCGAGGTTTTTACAGCTGGGCATCTCTCGCTGAGGAAAGTATACATGCACTCGATGCATAAGCTTTTGATGCAATGTGTGACGGCAACGGTTGCGGTGAGTTTATCCACTCCCGCCACATCGCAGGAGCCTGCCGCGCAAGGGCCGGTGATCAAGAGCGAAGTCAGTCTGGTAAACATTTTCGCCACGGTCCGGGACAAGAAAAAACACATCGTGCCAACCCTGAAGAAGGAAGACTTCCATGTCTTCGAAGACGACCAGGAGCAGAAGATCGCCTTCTTCGCCAACGAGAGAGCTCTGCCCATTACCCTCGGCTTGCTCATCGATACCAGCCGCAGTGAAGAGAATCGCCTACCCGCTGAACAGGAGGCAGCAGCAAAATTTCTGGACCAGGTCCTCCGCAAGGGCGATGAAGCCATGGTGATTTCGTTCGGAACTGACGTGGACCTATTGTCAGACTTCACCGATGATCGTACCCAGCTCGACCGGGCCATCCGCAGCGCGCGTATCAACGCACCGAATGTAAGCATGGTCAACGCAGGGCCGTTGCCGCCAGAATCCCGCACCCGCGGCTTGCGCGGAACGGCTTTCTACGACGCCGTCTGGGTGGCGTGCACGGAAAAGCTGGCAACCGAAGCGGGACGCAAGGCTCTTGTGATTATCACCGACGCCGACGATCAAGGAAGCAAAGTAGAGCTAAAGGAAGCTATCGAAGTCGCGGAGCGCACGGACGCAGTGATTCACATCCTGCTGGTCCACGATCCCGGTTACGGCACGCGTCCCGATGTCGCCAAGAAAATGGCGGAGGAAACCGGCGGCCGGGTCATTGATGTTGGATCGATGAAGCACTTGCAGGAAGCATTCGAGCAGATCTCCGAGGAGTTGCGTGACCAATACACGCTCAGCTACTACCCGACGAATGCGGCGCGTGATGGAAAATTCCGCAAGATCAAAGTGGAAACGACCGACAAGGAATTGAAGGTTCTCGCCCGAAGAGGCTACTACGCGCCGAAAGGATGAGCTTTCCGAACTCTTAGGCGGCAACGCTGAACGCGGGCTCCTGCTTCAGAAGTGACGCGTCCGTGTGGCCGCCCGGTTGTGCTTGCATGCAAACTGAAAGTTTCGTGATTAATGATGTTCGCAGCAACTGCTCGCGGCGTCCGAGGCCTTAGCGGGCTGCACGTACTCCGCCTTCGAGTCAATCTTGTATCCTTCGTCGTACTTGTCATGGTGTCGCACCCAGGCCATGGTGTGCTTTAGCCCTTCTTCATCGCGCCCTTTTGGCGTGATGTCCAGCCAATTGTACGCTCCGATGAGGATGTCCAGCCCGCGAGCGTAGCTCGAATAGGTGTGGAAGATATTGCCCGCGGAACCTTTGTAAAACACACTCGTGCCGGGCCGTTCCTCGCTTGGGAATTGCTGCATGCCATAGTTGTAATAGACTTCTCCTTTCCCCAACTCTTCCTTCTTCATCGAGACCTGGTAGTCGTAGTTGAAGTCGCTGCCGTGCGACGATACCCAATGGAACCGCCAGCCCATGCGCTTCTTGAACGCTTCGATCTCCGCCAGCGGCGCCCGCGAGACCACCGCCAGCCTTACGTCGCGCGCAGCAAGGTGCACTACGCTTCCGTCAATGTGGTCTGAGATGAACGAGCAGCTCGGGCATCCTTCCGCCCACCCGGGACCGAGCATGAAGTGGTACACAATCAACTGGCTTCTGCCTCCGAAGAGATCCGCAAGCGTCTCCTTCCCCTTTGGGCCATCGAACACGTACACCTTCTCCACCTTCTCCCAGGGCAGATCGCGGCGCTGCTTGCTCAACTGGTCGCGAAGACGCGAAAACTCCTTCTCCTTCTTTAGCAGCTCCTTGCGCGCGGCCAGCCATTCCGCCGGCGACACAACTTTTGGATGTTCCATCGCTCTGGTTGCCATATCTAGTTCTCCTCTCCGGCTTCTCAACTCTCACCGAAAGACAGCCTTGCCCCCATGAATGCGGAAGCCCGACCGTACCTGGTCCGGACGAGCCTCGCATCCACGGCCGTTTACCGAAAATGGTGTGAACCGCAAGCTCAATTTTAGCTGGCCGCGGCCTGGGCCTTCTGCGCCTGTGTCGCCTGTTGCATTTGCGCCAGCACTTTGCGGATGGCTTCGTTGGACCCGGGGCTGCGTTTTTCTCTCCAGGCCTCCAGGCGATTGCACTGGGTTTCCAGGTTGGCGAGGAAGTGGGGGCTGCTGAACATCGCGCGCCACGCGCCGAGCACCGGCTTTACCTGTTCAAACACCACCCACTGTTCCCCGTTGCTTTCGAAGAAAAACTCCTCGTCGATCAGCCCGCGGTTCACGATGCTCGCCACCATCTCCCAGTAGCCGAGCACCATGCGCATGTACGTGTTTTCCTTGCTGCCCGGGGGACAAACGCGCATCAAGTCATCGGCGGTTTTCACGTGGAAGTTTGCCGAGAACCAGTCGCGCGCTTCTCTCAACTTAGGTTCGCGCCGCTCCTCGTACAGGCGCAACATCAGATTCACTTGCTCGTTCGTTACTTGGCCCATGTTTCCTCCTTTGGATTTGAGTCATGCCATGCGACAAATTCTTCGGGGGCTTGCTTCTTTCCGAGTATCTTCACCAAGAGCGCGGTCAGTCCGCCTGTCGAAACCACGCTTCCGGCCATCAGTGCTGCGCTGGCGAGGCAAAAGGGACACATGAATTGCATCTCGTACCTGGAAATTCAGCGCTAGGACGCTGTTGAACGCGAACGCGGCGCCTCGGCTCGCTTCTTCACACCCGCATTAATGTGCCCCCAGCCTTTCGTGACACCTTTGCGGTGATCCTCCTGAATCAAGCCAAGCGCTGAATGTCGGAACTGAATCAGCGTCCCGCCATCCACCTGGCTCAAACGATATTGCACATTCGAGGAGACCGGATAGGACATGAACAGTGGCCCGGTGATTTCCAAGAGCGTGGGCCGCTTGATGGCTTGCACGCTTCCCCAGAAGTGACCATTGCCATCGCCCAGGTCTCGGTACCAGCGGCCGCCCGGCCATGGCTCGATCTTCATGGGCATGGGCTTGTCTTCGGCCGTTTCGTTGAAGGGCCCGAGTTGTTCCAGGAGAGCGGCGAACGTTGCTTCGAGCGTCGCGCGCACGTGGATTTCCTCTGTCACGTTCAACGTCAAGTCTTCAATTTTTATTCCCGTCGTAATCATTTTTCCTCCGTGGAATGAGATTCGGGCCCGAATCCTTTGACGGATTGCTGTTCGCCTCGGCGCGCTCCTTGATGCGGCTTAATTGATGACGCCAGTAGCGCTCGAACGTTTCCGTCCACTCGTGAAGTGGCCGGATGGCCTCGGCGTTGGTTCGGTAGAGCATCCGGCGGCCATCGCGGCGCGCGTTGACCAAGCCCACTTCCCGCAACACGCGCAGGTGCTTGGACACCGAAGGCTGCTCCATGCCCAGCGAATCCACAATCTCCCCAACGGGCCGCTCCTCGATCGCGAGGTAGTTCAAGATGGCCCGGCGCCGAGGTTCTGCCACTGCGTTGAATGCATCCGAGGTGGTCGTCGCTCGAGCCATGCCTTCACAATACATTCCCATATAGGAATATGTCAAGCGATTTTTTCCCCCGCCTGTAAACACCCTAGCCACTCCTCCACCGTCTTGCCAGACGTCTTGAGCGATGGCGAGGAGTAGCGCCCGATTGGCCTGCGGCACATCAAGAACCGCACAAGGGATGCGATGACAAAACTAGAGGTAGGGCGTCCAAAAGGGCAGCGATCTCAAGGAGGCCTCGCGAAAATGCGCAAACTCGTTCTGCCTATCTCGGTTTTGCTGGTTTGTCCGATGATCATGGCTGGCGGAAACAGCCTGTCCGCGGATGACATCGCAAAGATAAAGCGCGTCCATGCCCTGTACCAGGAAGCTTGGCTCAGGGGAGATGCGGGTGGCGTGCGCGCTGTTTTCAGTGATGACTGTGTGCTGCTCCCACCACATGGAGACATCCCGCGAATCGGTCAAAAGGGATTGAACGAATACTGGTTCCCGCCTAATGCTCCGTCAACCCAAATCACAAAACTCGTAGTGACGCCCCAGAGCATCGGCGGCGATGGTCAAATCGCTATGCATGGGGGACGGACGAAGTGGCGTGGACGACAACGCAAAACGGAAAGACAACAAGCGCTTCGCACACCGGCGTCTTCTTAAACGTCCTCCGGAAGCAGGCGGATGGGGAGTGGAAGCTGTCTCACCACATGTGGGATGACGCGATTAGTAAGCGTTGAATTGTTGGGATGACAGAGTGCTGGGCCTGGCCTCCAATTGGCCATGCGGTAGTTCTGTGGCTATGCCTTTCCGTGCCCTTACTGCCGCGGGAAGGTGAATTCGCCGGACGGGTTGCGCTGCTTCAGCGCGGTCACTTTGCCATTCTCCATGACGAACTCATAAATAATATCCCCGAATTGCGGTGTCCGGAACTTGAGCCCCTTGACGGGAATGAGCTTGATGGGAGGTCCGCCCGGGAAAGAAAGAGAAAGACCGGTTCCCGGCTGATAGAGTACTTCAAATTTAACTTTGGTCGGAGTCGCGTATCCGCCAGCCAGCTTTTCGAGCAGCGCCGGGTCCAGCGTCTCGGCCTTGCGCGTGAATACAACTTCCGCCTGATCCAGCGATATCACCGCGCCATCAATGTCGCCTTGCGGATTTGTCCGGAAGTTCACGGAGAACTTGCCGTATTGCTCGTCATCGAGCGTGTCAAAGCGGTCGTAATGAAAGTGGCTCAGCGGAAAATCGAAGGCATGAAAACCGAATTGCAGCGCGTCATTCTTGAGCCCAATTTTAAGAACGCCGTAGGCCGCGTTCTCATAGTCGCCCGCGTAGTCGGCCAGGGCATGAGATGGCTTGGTATTCGGAACGCGATCGCCGCCGGCTTTCGCACGCGCTTCCGTGCCCGCTTTCTTCCCGGCAAGGCGCTGCTGGAGCTGGCGCTGGCTCCACGGCGTCCGGTCCATGCCGAGGAGCCGCTCGTACACGTTGTAGCTGACGATGTTGTAGAGCGGGGCGCTGTGATCGCTGATCACCAGAACGATCACACCAATCTTGTCATTCGGCATGAAGGAAACTTGCGAATGAAACCCGGGAAGGTCGCCGCCGTGATAAGTAAGCAGATGCCCCCGGTAAGCTGCCGTCTGCCGTCCCATGCCGTAAGCCGGATTAAGCAGCTCCCAAAATCCCAGCGCCTCTCCTAAGGTGTTTGGCAAACCAATGGCCGGTTGCAGCGTGGCTTTCAGCACACTCGCCGGCAAAACTTGTTTGCCGTTGTATTTCCCGTCGTTCATCAGCGCGATCAGCCAGTGGGACAGCTCGTCGATTTTGGAAATGATGGCTCCCGCCGGAGCGACGCCCTCGGTGTCTTCGTAGTAAGGAATCTTGTACAGCTCGAACGAGTCGCGTTTTTCACGGTACGGAACGCCGTAGTCAGCCTGCTGCGTCATATCGGAGATTGTGAAGCCGGTCGTCTTCATGTCGAGCGGCGTGAAGATTTTCTCGCGCACGAACTGTTCCCAGGTTTTCCCGGACTTCAGTTCGATGATGTTCCCTGCGGCCGCATACATCAGGTTGTTATAGAGGAAGGTCTCCCGCATCGGCTCCTGCGGCTCGAGGTACTTCAGCTTTTCGAAGAGTTCCTTCTTTGTAAAAGGGGACCTGAACCAGATCAAGTCGTGCCGCGTCACTCCGGTGCGGTGCGACAACATGTCGCGAAGCGTAACGTTGCTGTTGAGCTGGTCGTTGTAAAACTGAATCGTTGGAACCGACTCGCGCACCGGCTTGTCCCAAGTAAGTTTTCCCACTTCGACAAGCATGCCCGCGGAAACGGCGGTGAACAGTTTTGAGTTCGAGGCGATCTGGCACAGCGTCGACGGCGTGAAGGGCAGCTTCTTCTCGTAATCGCGATAGCCGTAGCCCTTGGCGAAAACGAGTTTGTCGTTGACAATGATGCCCACGCCGATTCCGGGCGTATTCCAATCTTTCAGGACCTGCTCCATGTAGGAGTCAAAGCCGCTCAGCTTGCTTGTGACGTCCTGCGCTTGCGCACGAGCCGCAGGCCCGCAGACCAACAACAACAAAACCGCGGCGAGCACGATAGCCCTGTAACAACTTAGGTTGGATCGATGTTTGTTTCGTGTGGAACTAACTTTGTTTTGGAAGGACCGGCATTTGGTATCGTGGAACATGAGGCCAAAGTCTCCTCTCAGTATTTTGCGGGGGAAAACGCCGAGCATTGTATAACATGAAGCGATTTGACCCCAATCTTCCGACCGTCTACCATCCTTTCTTCATTCCTTGCCGATGCACAACGAAACCATCGCCCATTACCGCATCCTCCGCCAGCTTGGGAAAGGCGGTATGGGCGTCGTCTACGAAGCCGAAGACACCAAGCTCGGACGCCGCGTCGCCCTGAAATTCCTCCCCGAAGACACGCGCCGTGATCTACAAACTCTCGAACGTTTCCTCCGCGAAGCCCGAGCTGCTTCCGCGCTCAATCATCCCAGCATTTGCACCATTCACGCCATCGAAGAGCAGGATGGCCGCACCTTCATCGCCATGGAGCTGCTCGAAGGCCAAACTCTCGACAAGCTGATCCCCACCGGTTCCCTTCCCATTCCACGCATCATCGACTTCGGCACACAGGTCGCCGACGCTCTCGACGCCGCCCACAAAAAGGGCATCATCCATCGCGACATCAAGCCCGCCAACATTTTCGTTACCGACCGCGGCAGCGTCAAAATCCTGGATTTTGGCCTCGCCAAGCTTCTCCCCGATCATCACGCCGGCCTCGACGGATCGACTCTCGGCGATCCCGAGACTCTTCTCCTCACCAGTCCCGGCACCGCTGTCGGCACCATCTCCTACATGTCTCCCGAACAAGCGCGTGGCGAGGAACTCGACGCTCGGAGCGACCTCTTCTCTCTCGGTGGCGTGCTCTACCAATTGATTACCGGCAAGCTGCCTTTCCCCGGCACCACAAGCGCCGTTGTCTTCGACAACATTCTGCACAGCGCGCCCGTCGCTCCTGTCGCCTTGAATCCAGGCGTCCCGGCTGAGCTGGAGCGCATCCTTAACAAAGCTCTCGAAAAAGATCGCGACGTCCGCTACCAGGTCGCTGCGGAACTGCGCGCTGACCTCAAGCGCCTCCAGCGCGAACTGGACTCCGGCAGAATTGCTCCCGTAACCTCTTCTTCAGCGCGCATTCCCACGCAGTCGTCCACGCCGGCCGTCACGCCCACTGCGCCTCCGCGCGCGCCCTCGAGCAGCTCCATCCTCATCGCCGCCGCTAGCAAGAACAAGTTCGGCACGGGCCTCGTGCTTGGAGCCATCCTTCTGCTACTCGTCGCTGCTGCGTTCGGGGTGTACTCTTTCCTGCCACGCAAAAGAGTCCTGCCTGTCGAACAAATGTCGATTGAAAATCTCACCAACAACGGCCACGTCTTCTTCGCCCGAATCTCTCCCGACGGGAAATACTTGCTCTACGTCCTCGACGAAAACGGCCTGGAGTCCCTTTGGCTGCGGCACATTCCCACGGGCAGCAACACGCAAGTTGTAACGCCTGCCGCCACGCGATACAGCGGCCTCACGTTTTCTCCCGACGGCAATTACATCTATTTCGTCCGCCGCGATGACTCAGAGCAAGCTATCGCTTCCCTCTATGACACCCCCATGCTTGGCGGAACACCGCGGCTGCTCATAAAAGATGTGGACAGCCCCATCTCGTTTTCACCAGATGGCCAGCGCTTCGCCTACTTGCACCAACACGGCGATTCCAAGGTGGCTGACCTCAAGATCGCGCGCCGCGACGGCACTCTCGAGCGCGATCTTTTCCATCATGTCGAGCTTCACGCCGATAATCTGACTCTTGCCTGGTCCCCTGATGGCAAGACGATTGTGATTCCCATCGTCCAGCCCACGCCTCAGGATATTGGCGGGTTCCTCGCCGTGGATGTCGCCAGCGCTTCCATGAAGCAGGTAGCCATCGCTAAGGATCGCCTCTATAACGAGCCCGTTTGGCTTCCGGACATGACCGGCCTCATCGTCTCCGCCGCTACTATGGAAACTGGATTCAGGCGCAGGCAAATTGGGATCGTTTCCTTCCCCGACGGCGCCTTTCATCTCTTGACCACAGACACCAACGACTACTTTCATCCGAGCCTCTCTGCGGATGGCCAATCGATCGCTGCCAATCAGAGCCAGGCAAAATACCAGGTGGAGATTGCACCCGTAGGATCACTCGAGAACTTCAAACCATTGAAATTACCTTCAACTCTGCCTATTCGGAGTTGGGACTTGACCGCCGACGCCCAAGTTCTCCTCATCCAGGGCTCTGACATCCGCATGGTGAATCCATCTGGCGGAGACCGTGTCATTTTCTCCGACTCGAAATACGCGGTGGACCAGGTCGCCTCGTGCGGCCAGGGGCGCTATATCGTCTTTCGAAGCATCGGCCGTTCGGGTGGCGCCGAGGCTAATCTTTGGCGCGTCGATTCAAATGGCACAAACCTTTTGCGTCTTACTTTTGGCGTCAATGACCGAGTGCCGGTCTGTTCCTACGACGGCAAATGGCTGTACTTCATCGACGCTGCTGAAAACCACTTCCTCAAGCGCATTCCCATCGACGGCGGCACGCCCGAAACAATTATCAAGTCCCCCGCCGAACCCTATGACCTTTCTCCCGACGGCAAAACCTTCGCTACATTCGAAGCACGCGAATCGGATCACGCAACTAT
>MNEA01000004.1 GCA_001917435.1 Acidobacteria bacterium 13_2_20CM_2_57_6 | reverse complement strand
TGAATACAAATGGAAGCTGAATGCGCAGGAGAAAGCCCGTGTTCGTAATCAGCGCAAGGAGTGGCGGCAGGTGGCAAAGGCAAAGAAGGCGCAGGCGTAGCAGGCGGCGGATATGAAGGGTTCCTACTGGCACAGAATGGCACATTTTCACTTCCTCAATGTTCCACACTTTACTTCGGTCTACTTCGGCGTAATGCTTCAAAAACCCGCTAAAACATTGGGTTTTCGCAGTAATGAAGGCTGAAATCATAGCCGTAGGTTCCGAACTGCTGACTCCGGACCGCGTGGACACCAACTCGCTCTTCCTGACCGAAGAGCTGAACAAGCTCGGCATCGAGGTGGTGCGCAAATCGATTGTCGGCGACAATCGCGATACTTTGAGCGCGGCTTTCAAGGAAGCGATGGAGCGCGTCGAGTTGATCATTGCGTCGGGCGGGTTGGGCCCTACGGAAGACGATCTGACGCGCGAGACCGTTGCGGACCTTCTAGGCCGCAAGCTGCACCTCAATCATGAAATCCTCCGTTACATCGAAGGGCGCTTCCGGCAACTCGGCCGGGAAATGCCTGCCGTAAATGTGCGACAAGCGATGGTGCCGGAAGGCGCGGAAGTTCTCGAAAATCCGCGCGGCTCCGCGCCTGGGCTGTGGATTGAAGATGCGGGACATTTCATCGCGCTGCTTCCCGGCCCGCCGCGCGAATTGAAACCCATGTACCAGGAACGGGTTTTGCCGCGGCTACTGCGTCGCAGCTCGAAGGTCCGCATGTTTCACCGCGAATTGCGGGTGGCAGGCTTGGGAGAATCGGGCGTCGAGCAGCGCATCCGGCCGATTTACACGCGCTACACGGACGTGAACACCACCATTCTTGCCGCGCCGGGCGAGATTCAGATTCACCTCCGCATGTGGACCGACGACGCGGCGCACGCACAAAAAACGCTGGACGAAATCGCGCAGGGCTTCGAAATCGCACTGGCCGACCGCATCTTCTCGCAGGACGGCTCTTCGATGGAGGAAGTGGTGGCAAGCCTGCTGACGCGAAACAATTCCACGATCTCCGCGGCGGAAAGTTGCACCGGTGGATTGCTTGCACAGCGGCTGACCAGTATCGCGGGCAGCTCCTCGTATTTCTTAGGTGGCGTGGTGAGCTACAGCAACGAGCTGAAGACGGCGTGGGCGGATGTGCCGGCGGAACTCATCCAAACGAAAGGCGCGGTCAGCAGCGAGGTGGCTATCGCGCTGGCGGAGGGCATTCGGCGGCAGGTCGGGAGCACGCTGGGCGTGGGCATCACCGGTATCGCCGGGCCGGGCGGCGGCAGCGAGGAAAAACCCGTCGGCACCGTACACATCGCGCTGTCACATGCCGGCGGCGTGAAAGAGCGCGGCGTGGTCTTCCCGGGCGACCGCGAAGCCATTCGTTGGCATGCCTCGCAACTGGCGCTGGACCTAGTGCGCATCCATTTCCTCTACAACGGCGGAGAACCGCCATCGCGTATCGCCAAAAGGGCGTGACATTCCATGCAGCTATTCGTCGCACTGGAAGTTCCCGCTGAGGTGCGGGAAAATCTCGCAAGCTTGCTGCAATCCTTTCGCGCAGTCTCGCCGCAAATCCGTTGGGTTCGGCCGGAAAATCTGCACGTGACGCTGAAGTTCATTGGTGAAGTGCCGCAAACAAAACTCGCCGAAATTCGCAGTGCACTTGCCAGCGTGCGCTCTGCGCAATCCGTCACGCTGGATTTTCGCGGACTCGGCTTTTTTCCAAACGAAAAACGTCCGCGCGTTTTCTGGACGGGTATTGCGGCTTCGGCAAATCTGAAAACTCTGGCGGCCGATATCGACGGGGCAACGGAAAGACTGGACATCCCACGGGAGCAGCGGCCTTTTTCGCCGCATCTGACGCTCGCGCGGTTCGACCCTCCGCGGCTGCCGGAAACCCTTCGCGCGCCGATCCGGGAAAATGCAGCGCGCGATTTTGGTTCGCTGCGCGCGAGTCAATTTCACCTGATCGAAAGCAAGCTAAAACCCTCTGGCGCAGAGTACACTACGGTCGAAAGTTTTTCGTTCGCGGCGGCGGAGGCCTGACGGAGCATGCTTGCAGTTTCGATCACTGCCATTCTGATTCCATGCGCGGCCTATCTGTTGGGCTCGATTCCTTTTGGATTGCTGCTCGCAAAATTATTTGGCGGCGGGGACGTTCGCAAAGCCGGCAGCGGCAACATCGGAGCGACCAACGTAGCACGCGTCGTGGGCCCGCTGGCAGGTGTTCTCACGCTGATGTTCGACACCGCGAAGGGTGCGGCAGCCGTGTGGCTTGCAGGCCGGTTCACCCAAGAAAGCGCTACATGGATGATGATCGGCGCTATCGCGGTGCTGCTGGGACATTGCTTTCCAGTATGGCTGAAGTTCAAGGGCGGCAAAGGCGTGGCTACGGCTCTGGGTGTGTTTCTAGCCCTGTGCCCGCTTGCAGCGGCCGCCGCTTTGCTGCTCTTCCTTCTGTGCGTAGCCTATTGGCGTTATGTTTCGCTGGGTTCCGTTGCGGCGGCGGCGGCGATGCCGCTGACCATCTATTTTCTGTGGGCGCCACATCACGCGCCACCCATCAGCGTCGACGCGGGGACGCTGGCCATCGCGCTGCTCGTGATCTACAAGCATGACGGAAACCTTCAGCGGCTGGTGGAAGGCACGGAGCCGCGATTTTCCTTTGGCAAAAAGAAAGAAGCGGAATGACGAGGATCGCCATTTTGGGCGCGGGAAGCTGGGGAACGGCGCTGGCGATTGTGCTTTCCCGCACCCGCAAGCCGCACGAAATGTCCCTTTGGGTGCGCGACAGCGAGCTCGCTGAATCGATCCGCAGCCATAGAGAAAATAAAGCGTACCTTCCTGGCTTGAAACTGCCGGAGAGCGTTCGCGTTCATTCTCGATTGAAAGATGCGCTTTCTGGCGCGCAGTTGGTTCTTGGCGCAATGCCGTCGGCGCATGCGCGCGCCGTCTACGGCTCCGCGATTGCTCATGCCAACGCTGGGACGACTTTCGTCAGCGCCACCAAAGGGCTTGAACCGGGGACGCACTTGCGGGTAAGCGAAGTGGTCGCGCAAGTCGTCTCGCCAAAGTTTGCGCCGCGCATCGCGGTGATTTCCGGGCCGTCGTTCGCGGCGGAGGCGGCTCGCGGCGAACCCACGGCCGTCGTCCTGGCTTCACGGGATGCCGCGCTTGCCACGGAGCTGCAGGAGGAATTTGCCGGTCCAAACTTCCGCCTCTATACCAACGACGACGTTCTGGGCGTGGAGCTTGCCGGTGCGATGAAGAATGTGATGGCAATTGCGGCGGGGGCGTGCCAGGGGCTTGGTCTTGGTTCGAATGCGCTCGCGGCGCTGATCACCCGCGGACTGGCGGAAATGGCGCGTTTGGCTGTGGCTCTGGGAGCGCGTTCGGAAACACTCAGCGGCCTGGCGGGACTGGGCGATTTGGTTTTAACGTGCACGGGTTCTCTGAGCCGCAATCGCTTTGTGGGGATCGAGCTGGGCAAGGGGCGAGCGCTGGGCGAAATCCTCGCCAATATGCGCATGGTTGCCGAGGGCGTACATACCACCGAGCCGTTGCTGGCGCTGGCCCGCGAGCATCAAATCGAGATGCCGATCACTGAGCAGGTTAACGCCATCCTGCACGCGGGCAAGTCCCCCCAGAATGCGATTCGCGAAATCATGGAACGGCCTCTAAAGCGGGAGTAGCGAGTGCCCTTGATTTTCCCTATTGCGCCCTTCTAGTACTAAAGTCCCAGTTGCATATGCGTGACGCGGAGCGTTACGCGGCCACCTAAGCGTGCCAGGTTCTCCTAGAATGAATAGTCGAGATGAACCCGGCCTTCAAAGCCCGTTGGGAACGTGTGCGCTCCGGGCGCGTGCGTATCCTTTGGCTCGTTCTAGGTGCGCTATTGCTGGTCAGCGCGTTGCCCATCGGCCTCTACCACCGCCAGGTATTGCAGCTTAGCCAGGACAAACTGGTCGATACCGAGCGCGTTCAGCAGACGGATCTGACCAGGTCGCTGGCGCAGGAAATTCAGCAATTCGAATCCAATTTGACGCAACAGCTTCTGAGCGAACGCCAGATTCTGGCTCTGACCGGCCTCATCGATAACGTCGAAGATACCGCGGCAGAACCTAAAGTCACCCGCCTGCTAGAAAACTTTGTAGAGACCAATCGCAGCACGTTCATTTACCTGACGGCAGTGGGTAAATCCGGAAAAGGCACAAGCGCATCGCAGGGAAATTTTCGGGCCGAGCAGGACCCCTTCGTCGCGAAAGCGCTGAACCGGGCCTTTGTTACCTGCCTGCAATCCCAGCAACTGCAGGTAGTCAAGTTCCGCAGCGATCCTCTGGCCGTGGCGCCGGGAAACCGGCCGGCCTTTGTGGTAGCAGTGCCCTTGAAAGACGTGAACGAGAATTTCACGGGGATGCTGGCCGCAGTGGTTTCCCTGGATCCCATTTTGCGCCGCTTGCAGGAAGCCGGCGTGCGAGAACGCACCGTATTCCTGGTGGACCACAACGGCCGCCTGGTAGCTCACCAAGACACGAAAAATTTTGTCCCTGGCGCGGATGTGAGCAGCAATTCCCTGGTAGCGCAAGTGAAAGCGCTGCCTCAGGAGCTTCGCAACACCGAAACGGTGCGCTTTGCGGAAACCAACAAAAAGCACCGAATCGAGATGATCGGGACGTATAGCACGATTCCTGAATTGAATTGGACGGTCATTGCGCAGCGGCGTCTCGATCAAGCGCAGAGCGACACTGGCGTCACGGAGTTGAACCGCCAGGCACTCGCGTTCGTCAGCATCGTCATTCTAGCCGCGATTCTCGTCGGATATTTCTTCGCGGTGGGCATCAGCGGGCCGATTCGCGGTCTGGCGGCGTCCACTCGCGCCATCAGCCGGGGCGAATTCCACCAGCGCTCTCTTGTACGTGGTGCTTCCGAGATCAGCGAGCTCGCTGAAAACTTCAACAAGATGGCCGGCGACATCGAGGAATACATCGAGCGGCTGAAGGAAGCCGCTGAAGAAAATCGCGAGCTGTTTATCGGCTCGATCCGTATGCTTGCGGCGGCCATCGACGAAAAGGATCCCTATACGCGCGGTCACTCCGGCCGTGTGGCAAAGTATTCGATGCTGATCGGGCAGGAACTCGGGCTCAGCACCGAAGAATTGGACAAGCTGCGCATCTCCGCGCTGCTGCATGACGTCGGAAAGATCGGCGTCGAGGACCGCGTGCTGAAAAAGCCGGGGGCGCTGACGCCGGAAGAATTTGGCTTGATGAAGCAACACACCGTGAAGGGGGCAAACATCATGCGCCCCGTTTCGCAGTTGAAGGAAATGCTCCCGGGCATCGAGCTGCACCACGAACACATGGATGGCCGCGGTTACCCGTATGGGCTGCAAGGGCAGCAGATTCCATTGATGGCGCGCATCATCGGCGTGGCTGATACTCTCGACGCCATGACCACCAACCGGCCGTATCAAACGGCGATGGAACTGGACTACGCGATGGACAAGATTCGCGCCTTGACCGGTTCAAAATTTGATGCTGTCGTCGTGACTGCTCTCGAGTCTGCTGTCAACGCTGGCAAGCTTCGCCTCAGCGCCGTTGAAGTTCACGTCTAGCGATAATCCCCGACTATTCTCGCCCTTTCTGTTTTTCGTGTCTTTGGGGCGGCTGGCGAATTCGCCCTGGCCTATAACAGTCCGCGAGGCGGCATCTGCTACAATTTTGGGTTGCAGCGATCGTTACGCGCGCAGCCTTATGATTTCACTTTTTGGCAAGAATGAGCCGGAGCCGACACTTCTTGAGCGACTGAAGAGTTCCGTCAGCAAGACCAAGGCGGCGCTCTCCGAAACCGTTGACACGATTTTTCTCGGCGAGCGGAAGATCGACCCTTCGATCCTGAAAGATTTGGAGACGGCGCTTCTCTCCGCTGACCTGGGCGTCAAGACGACACGCGAGATTCTGGATGCGGTGCGCGAAAAATTGGATCGCAACGCACTCACCGATGCCGCGCAGCTCAAGCGCGAGATCAAGTCGCACATCATTCGCATTCTGAACACGCCTGTCCGGCCCGATGTGGCTGCCGGGAGCGGCATTTCCGCTTCGCAGAATGGCAGCGGCACGCGCGTTATTTTCATTGTCGGCGTGAATGGCGCGGGCAAGACCACCAGCATCGGAAAGCTCGCGAACCGGCTACGCCAGGAAGGCCGCAGCGTCGTGCTCTGCGCGGCGGACACCTTTCGCGCCGCGGCCGTCGAGCAGCTGGAAATCTGGGCGCAGCGCAACGGCATCGAGGTCATCAAGCAAAAATCCGGCGCCGACCCTGCCGCAGTTGTTTACGACGCGGTCACCGCCGCCAAGGCGCGCTCGTCCGATGTCGTCATCGTGGATACCGCTGGACGTCTGCACACCAAATCAAACCTCATGGCTGAGCTTGAAAAAATGAAACGCACCGCCTCGAAGGTGATTCCCGGCGCGCCGCACGATGTTTTACTGGTACTCGACGCCACCACGGGGCAGAACGGTCTTGCGCAAGCGCGCGAATTCACTACCACCGTCGGCGTCACTGGTATCATTCTCACGAAACTTGATGGCACGGCCAAAGGCGGCATCGTTGTGGCGATTTCGCGCGAGCTGGGCCTGCCCATTCGTTTCGTCGGCACGGGCGAACAGATCAACGACATGGTTCCCTTCGACGCGGAAACCTACGCCAACTCTCTTTTTGATTAAATCGTGGACTCACACTCCATTCGCTTCATGCAACACGCGCTGGCGCTGGCCCGGAAAGGCATTGGCCTGGTCAGCCCCAATCCCGTCGTGGGTTGCGTGATCGTGCGCGAAGGCCAGATTGTTGGCGAAGGCTTTCATCAATACGACTGGCGGGACCACGCGGAAATTGTCGCGCTGAAATCTGCCGGCGATAAGGCGCGCGGCGCGACCCTTTACGTCACCCTCGAACCGTGCAATCACACTGGCCGCACTGGCCCGTGCACGGAAGCGATCATCGCCGCTGGCGTTCAACGCGTCGTCGCCGCTATGGAAGATCCCAATCCTGTCAATTCCAGCCAGGGACTCGAGCGTCTCCGCGCCGCAGGCATCGAAGTCTTCACTGGCGTCTGCGAAGACGAAGCACGCCGCCTCAATGAAGCCTTCGCCTGCTGGATTCGGACGAAGAAACCATTCGTCACGCTAAAATCCGCGCTGACGCTTGACGGGCAGCTCGCTCTTTCACAATCCCAAAAGAACCCTGGCAAAAGCCCGGGTAAACGCACTAATGACGCGTGGATTACGTCAGAAGAATCGAGAGCCGAAGTTCAGCGCATGCGGCATGCCTCAGATGCGCTGCTCACGGGAATCGGCACAATTCTCGCCGACGACCCTCTGCTCAGCGATCGCAGCGGTCTCCCGCGCCGCAAACCTCTTCTCCGCGTGGTTGTGGATTCGACACTGCGTCTGCCGCCCAAATCACGCGTTGTAAAGACCTCAGATGACGATCTCCTCGTTTTCACATGCGCGTCGCTTGATTCAGCCAAAGCGCGCAAGCTGCAAGACGCGGGCGCTGAAGTGATTCGCTCTAAAATGAAAAATGGCCGCATTGAGCTGACTTCTGTGCTGGCGGAACTTGGCCGCCGCGAAATCCTAAACGTGCTTTTGGAAGCAGGTCCAACACTCAATGGCGCGGCGCTCGCGGCAGGCATCGTTCACAAACTTTTTCTCCTCTACGCGCCGAAGATCGCCGGCGAAAATCGTGTTCCTTTCGCACTGGCCCAGAAGCTCAGCCTTCCTCCGCTGCACAACATCCGCACGCACCAGTTCGGGCCCGACATCGCCATCGAAGCTTATCTGCGGGACGTTTATAAGAAATAAACTGGACTATTCGTCGACACGAAGGACGGCCGCGCCGGGGATGGCATCATTCTTGAGAGCATTCAAGGCACGGTTGGCTTCGTGTAGCGGAAAAATCTGGACGCGTGTTCGAATCGGAATCTCGGCTGCCACACGCAAGAAATCTTCTCCGTCTTTCCGCGTATTGTTCGCCACGCTTCGAATCATGCGCTCCTGGTACAACAGGTCGTAGCTGAACGATGGGATCGGGCTCATATGAATTCCGCCTAGAACAAGCACGCCGCCCTTCTTGAGGGCCTTCAACGCAGCGGGAATAATCTCACCTGCCGGCGCAAACACGATTGCGGCGTCGAGTTTCTTTGGCGGCTCGTCAAGCGTTCCTCCGGCCCATACCGCGCCCAGTTCCATCGCCAGTTTCTGGTGGCGCGCATCTCGCGTAGAAGCATAAACTTCGATTCCCCAATGTCGCGCCACTTGAATCGCCACATGCGCCGCAGCGCCGAAGCCGTAAAAACCCAGTCGCCCTCCTGCTTTAGTCCCGGAAAGCCGTAGCGACCGGAACCCGATGATTCCCGCGCAAAGCAACGGCGCAGCCTGTTCATCGGGAAAACTTTCGGGAATCGTGTAAACAAAATCTTCAGGCGCAACGATGTAGTCCGCGTAGCCGCCGTCCACGCTGTAGCCTGTGAACCCCGGATTGTCGCAGAGATTTTCCGCGCCGCTGCGGCAATATTCGCAAGTTCCGTCCGTTCGATACAGCCAGGCGACGCCAACACGCGCTCCGGCTGCGAATCGTTGCGCACCCTCGCCCCGTTTCTCGATGACACCCACAACCTGGTGGCCCGGAATCACCGGCGATTTGCGCGGCGGCAATTCTCCTTCGATCACATGCAAATCGGTCCGGCACACCCCGCAAGCACGCACACGTACGAGCACTTCCCCGCTCTTCGGCTGCGGCATCGGAACTTCGGTGCATTCCAGCGGATTCGTCTCAATCGCAGCCGGCGAGCGCAACATACATGCCTTCATCGTAAAGCCTCGGCGTTATCTCAGCCCATCCGATTCGCCTAGTCTAGTGCTTTCTACCGTGGGCGCGAAATACGGTACACTCGGATTCCAGAGCGATCGCCACCACTATGTTCACGGGCATTATCGAACACACCGGCACGATCGAAGGGCTCGTCCTGAACGATGACGGAGGGCGTGTCACCATGCACGCGCCGTCCGTCGCTCCGTCGCTGTCCGTTTCGAACAGCATCGCCGTGAACGGGTGCTGCCTGACGATCGTTGATCTCCACAACGGCCGGTTCTCCGCAGATTTATCCGGCGAGACGATTCGCAAGACTTCCTTTGGCGCCAAGGGCGGCGAGCTGAAAAAGGGGGCGCGGGTCAATCTGGAGCAGCCCCTTACCGCGGGTAAGGAGTTTGGCGGGCACTTTGTCCTTGGCCACGTGGACACCATCGGCCGCGTAACGCAACTCAACCCCGAAGGAGAAAACTGGTGGTTTGGCGTGGAGGTTCCAGAGGAATTCGCACACTACGTGGTGCCGAAGGGTTCGATCACCATTGATGGCATCAGCCTCACCGTCGCAACCTGGCACGACAATATCGCCGAAGTCGCCGTGATTCCCTACACCTATCAGCACACCAACATCCGCGACCGCAAGGCCGGCGACGCTGTCAATCTCGAAGGCGATATTTTAGGAAAGTACGTGGAGCGCTATCTGCAGCAGCGCGAACTCGCCGCGCCAGCAGATTCGCCACTGACTGTCGTACGATTGCTTGAGGAAGGTTTCTAGTCGCCCGCTGCGGACACACCGCGGCTTTTCTGCCTCGCCCCGCGCCAATACAGCATCAATCCCAGTACAATCGCGGCCACGGTTCCACCAACAAGTTTCAATTCGAATCCGACCTTGTCTGACGAATCTCCCGGCGGCACCAGCGAAACCAGAATGCCAATCAGAACGATTGCCAGGCCGGTTCCGGCTACGATCCATACGCCCGCTTTGCCCCCAGGGATCAGCACGGCATCTTTGTTTGCGCGCCGATCCGTCCGCGAGTACAGCTTGATCGCCGCCGCAAACATGTAGATGAAAGGAATGAAGTAAAGAATGATGGTCGCATCCACAAGAAATTGATACGCGCCGCGCGTCGTCTCATTGATCTGGCTAATCAGCAGAATCGCGCACGATGCGATCGCTTGCACCAGGATTGAAACGTACGGCGTCTTCCACCGCGGATGGATTTTGCCGAACGCTGCCGGCATGTAGCGGTCGATGCCCACCACGAACGGCACGCGCGCAATTCCGGCCACCGTGCTACCGACTCCGCCCGCATTGCCGACAGTCACCACGACGGCTGCAATAATTCCCAACGCGCCAATTTTTAGCGCGATAGAGCCCACTGTAATCGCATGAAACACGCCGCTGGTTGTGGATACTTCCGCAGCCGGAACCAATGCCAGCACGGCGACCGTTGCCACGATGTACATTCCGGCAATCAGCACTCCCGACGCGTAGACTGCCCACGGCAGAGTTTTCTGCGGGTTGTGCACTTCCTGGCTCATCGCGGAAACAAGCTCCAACCCGCTAAACGCAAATGCAATTTGTGACCAGAAGTTCACGGTGTCCCAGTTCCAGACCGGCATCATGTTGGCGAGCGTGAAGTGTGTGATCGGCCCGTGCTTCGTCCATAGAACCGCTGCGATGCCCAGCAGCGCTAGGAGCGGCAAATAGGTGGACACTCCGCCCGCATTCTGCAGCCACTTGCCGATGTTCAATCCGATGATATTCAGTCCGACTGCCACCACGAGCATGCCGACTGACACTGAAAGCAAGAACGTCCGGTTCTGTGAAAGCGCTGCGCCGTTTTCACCGATGATGTAAGCGCTCATCGCCGCGCTGGCCAGTAGCAATCCGGGAAAATAAAAGACCGTATAGATCCAGTAGTTCCATCCAGCCACGAAACCATGAAAATCTCCGAACGCTTCCTTGGCCCAAACGTACAGCCCGCCTTCTTCCGGAAATCGTGACGACAATTCATTGATTACCAGCGCCGAAGGCACGAAAAACAAAAGCGCCGCAAGAATCCACAAACTGATCGACGAAGTTCCGTTGTGCGCCGCTGCCGCCACCCATCGCGGACCCAGCACCGTGGCGATGTTGAACAGCAGGACGTCCCAGAAGCCCATCTCCTTGCGCAGTTGTTTGATTGGATCGGGAGAGCCGTCCGCCGTTTGGCTCACAGAGTCACGTCCAGCGCGGGAATCAGTTCATCCTGCATGCGGAAATTCTTGAGGAAAGGATCGTCCGAATTCTCAAATTCCTCCCACGGCCCGAAAAGCGTTACCCGGCCCTCCTGAAGAAAGACGACTACATCCGCGAGCTTTTTTGCCAAATGCGTGTCATGAGTCACAACGATGGATGTCTTTTGAAACGCTTTCTTCAGGCGCAGAATCAATTCGCCCATGTGCCCCGCCATGATCGGATCCACCATCGTCGTCGGCTCGTCGAACAGAATGGCCTCGGGATTCTGCGCCAGGGCCCGCCCGATGGCCACCGCGCGCTTCATGCCGGTGGAAAGCTCGCTCGGCAATTTTTCCATGACGTTCTCGACTTCCACCGTGTGCGCAATTTTCATGACGTACTCGTCGACATCCTGAGCGGTCAGGCCCGTCTGGCCTTCGAGTGGAAATGCAATGTTCTCACCAACCGTGAGCGAGTCGAAGAGTGCGCCGGACTGAAAAACCATCGTCACTCTTCGCCGCACTTCTTCGAAGTCCTCTTCCTTGTAATCGGTGACGTCTTGTCCATCAATGAGAATCCGCCCCGAATCCGCTTTCAGGAAACCCATGATGTGCTTTAGCGATACAGACTTGCCCACGCCGCTGCGCCCCATGATCACGCACGTCTCCCCGCGCTTCACCGTGAAGCTGACTTGATCGAGCACCAGCCGCTCGTCGAAGCTCTTGCACACGTCACGAAACTCGAAGTAATTTACGGGCTTCTCTTCGTTCACTATCGCTCTGCCTCCAGAACCCGCCGCGCTTCTTCGTAATCCGCCGCCGTATTCATGTTCCAGAACAACCGTCCCTCGCTATCAAATCGTTTCCAGTCAGCGTCGTCAAGGACTTCCGCGCGAAGCAGTGCGATTCCTTCTGTCACTTTGCGCACGCCGCGTTCGAATCCGGAACGCAGCTTCCCTGCGGCCGCCGTATGCCAGCAAGCACAGAGCGGCTCGGGCCCCGACGCCGAATATGGAACCACAACCTGCGCTTGGCTTCTTATTGCACGTTCGCAAACAAAGGCCAGCCACTCGCGTGTCAGAAACGGCATGTCGCAACTCACGATCAAATTCCATTCGTTATTCGCAGCATTCTTCGCCGAATCCTCAAGCGCCGTGATAATTCCGCCAAGCGGCCCTTCTCCCGGCCAGCGGTCTTCGATAGTCCCCACTCGGAGTCCCGCCAACTTCCACAAGCGCCTTATCCCTCCCGAATCGCGTGCTCCCACCCCCCGCCAAAATGTATCCGGCGACTTTCGTCTCAGTTTCCCCGGCACTCATCCTTTGACTCTCTGTTTCATTTCTCTTGCCTGTGTCCTCGGCGCTCTGTGGTCTCTGTGTCAAATTCTATTCGTCTTCAAGCGGCTCGCGTCCCGGCCGCCGGATGCCCAGCTCGCGAAGTTTCTCCTGCAAGCTCTGCCGGTGCAACCCGATGGTCGCCGCAGTTCGCGAGACATTCCACCGATGCTGCGCTAATTGTCTGGTCAAGTAGGCCACCTCGAATTTCCGCTTGGCCTCCCGAAAATCCCTTTCGCCAATACCATTGTCCATCTCTTCACCGCAGTGTTTGTGGGAGATGGCCTCGCCGCGCACCACTTCGCCGGGCAAATCTTCGACGCTAATTTCATCACCGCGAGAAAGTACTACGCTCCGTTCCAGCGCGTTTTTCAATTCGCGCACATTGCCCGGCCAATCATATTTCTCGATGGCCGTCATTGCTTCGCGCTTCAGGCGCGCCGTCCGCCCCAGGCGCGCTCCATGCAATTGCAAAAAACCTCCCGCCAGAAGGGCGATATCTTCCTTGTGGGCACGCAGCGGCGGCAGCTCGATAGTCACTACTCGGAGCCGGTAGAACAAATCTTCGCGAAATTTCCCCGCGCGAATTTCCGCCTGCAGATTGCGGTGCGTCGCGCTGATCACCCGAACGTCCACGGAGATCGACTGCGTCCCGCCAAGCCGCTCAATGGTGCGATTTTCCAGTACCCGCAAGACTTTCGCCTGGGTCACTGGATTCATGTCCCCAATTTCGTCCAGGAAAATCGTGCCGCCCGAAGCCAGCTCGAATTTCCCTTTTTTCTGCTGCGCCGCGCCCGTAAACGCTCCCCGCTCGTAACCAAACAATTCCGATTCGATGAGTGTCTCCGGCAGTGCCGCGCAATTCACCGCCACATACGCTTTGCCGCTCCGTGGCGAACGCGCATGAATCTCCTGCGCCAGCAAATCCTTTCCCGTCCCGCTCTCGCCTAAAATCAGCACCGTCGAATCCGTTGCCGCCACACGGTCCGCCATTTCGAAAGCCCGCCGCATCTCCGCCGAGCGTCCGATCATTTGCCCGAACTGCCCTTCCGTGGTCAAACGGCGCCGCAGCACATCATTCTCTTTTTCCAGGGTCACCAGCTTCAGCAAATTCGCTACGCGCTGGCGCAGCTCCTCCAGCTCGAATCCTTTCACCAGGTAATCCGCCGCACCAAGCTGCAGCGCTTCGACCGCCGTTTTCGCCGTGTCCAGCGCCGAAACTATCAGCACTGGAACTTCGCTCCCCTGCTCGCGCATCCAGCGCAGAAACGAAAGTCCATCCTGCCCGGGCAACACTACATCCAGCAGCACCAGGTCCGGCTGTTCGCGAGGAAGCGCTTCTCGCGCCGCTTCGGCAGAATCCGCTTCCGCGATCCGATACTTGGCCTCCAGCGCCTTTCGCAGCCCGTATCTCGCGGCAGGTTCGTCATCCACGATCAAAATGGTCTTCATCATTCGCTTTCCCTGCTTGCCTATTTTCTCGTCTCTTGCATCGGCAGCGTGACGCGGAACCGCGTGACGCTTCCATTCCCTGCGGGACTCTCCCAATCCAACTTGCCGCCAAACTCCGCGACGCGCCGCGCCACAATCGCCAGACCCAATCCTGTCCCTTGCGACTTGGTCGTGAAAAAGGGCTGGAGAATCTTTTCGCGCAGCGCTGCCGGAATTCCCGGCCCATCGTCTTCCACCTCGAGGGTGCAAACGCCATCGCGCGAGGAAGCACAAACCATGACGTGCCCTCCGCGTGGCGCGGCCTCCAATGCATTCACCAGCAGGTTAGACACGATGTCGTTGACTGATTCCGCGCTCGCTGCCACCATCGCGCTTCCGCCGGAAACTTTGATTTGCATCTTCACTCCTCGCCGCTCTGCTTCGTGCGACAAGACGCCTGCTACCTCTTCCACGGCTGCCCGCGCGTCGCAACTGCCAATGGCGCTGCCTCCTCGCACAGCCGGCCGGCTGAATTGCAACAACTGATTCAGCTTCGTCGACAACCGCCCAATTTCCTCCAGCACCATCTTCGTTTCGCCGCGAATCGATCCCGGCAGCCCCGGATTCTCCAATTGCACTTGCAGGATCGTTTTCATCGACCCAAGCGGGTTCTTCAAGTTATGCGAAATGCTCGCCGCCATCTGCCCCACGAGCGCCAGCCGTTCGCGCTCCGCCAATTCTCTTTCCAGCCGAAGCTTTTCTTCGATCAGCCGGCACAAATCCAGTGCCCCCGGCAATTGCTCGCACAAAAACTCCAGGGCCGCCCGCGTGTCGCCGGAAATAATAGCCCCATGAGGTTCAACGCGAAGGACACCCTGACTCCGATTCCCTTGAACAAGCGGGAATTCCCTCGGATCGAAGGCCAGTGCGGCCCTTGGCTCCGCGGAGATATTGTCATCTGACGGCGAGCTTCCCTTCTGGTTCAATTGCAACCGCACCTCGCGAAGCTCAAACTGCTCTTTTACTCGCCGCTCGATGAACTTCTCAAGCCTGGCCAGATCGCCTTGCCGCGCTTCTTCTTGAATCTCCTTTGTCAAGCGTTGTACCCTGTCCATCTCATGCTGAGCAGTCGCCTGAAGCCTCCTTCCAAAAATCCGCTGGATGGGCTCGATGAAGACAACCAGAACAAATAACAGCACGGCGGCAGTCGCCTCGGGCGGCAGCACCGGCTCAAGCCACGTGCCCACCCTGCGCACCAGGCTCAGGTAAAGCAACGCCAAGAAAGTAATGGACACCGCATAAACGAGGTTCTTTTGCCGGCCGATATTCAGAAAATTGAACTGCAGCACCATCCACATCATCACCGCGAAAGGGATCATGGCGAGAAGCGCCAACCCCGTGCTTAATTTTTCCGCCCCGGCAAGGCTCAGGCCTCCCGGTGCGGCATGCAGCAGCACGACTAGTACGCCGATGGCAAGAAAGAACCTCGCGAGTTGTTTGTGAAACGTCCGCTGAGGCGCGTCCGGCGCTTCCGCCAAGAACCGCCGTTGCAACCAAAAACAAATCAAGAACGCCGCCGCTAACCATAGGCCGTACACGAAGCCCAGGGCCCTCCCCGGCGCCAGCAAAGCCAATGCGGAGTTATTCGCCAGCAACGGATAGACCCGCAAGCCAAAAAAAACGATCGGCGCGTACGCGGCCAGCAACACCACGCGTTTCCTGTCTGATTTCTTCAGCAACCCTCGCGTAGCGGCGTACTCAAAATGCAGATGAATCAGAATCGGCGGCAACGTACATAGCCCAAGGTACAGCAGCGCTCCGGCAAACGCTTGCAACGTCGGCGGGGGAACCGCGTAGTGAATCTGTGCATTCAGTGCGAGAAGGGATCCGCCATAAAAAAAGAACAGCGCCAGGCACAGAAAGAAGAACACCCGCTCAAAATTCCGCTGGCGCCGGTAGCCAAGGATCACCACCATCCAAAAGAGCTGCAGCAGCGTTCCTGCGGTGTACACAATCAGCCGAATGTAGAGCAGCAACCCCATGCAACTCCATTGTGCCGGATTCTACGCCCAGCTGACCTGCAGAACAATCTCCAAGTGCCATATTTTCCTTGCACCACCTAACTTGCTATAAATAAACAGCTTAAGCATACCATGAAATCCACAGGGAATCACCCAAATCGTCCGCTAAATCCTTGACATGACAGAAGTTTCTGCTATATTAGCAGTCGGCTGCGAGGAGTGCTAAATCTCTTTGCCTTGCAGCCGCACTATAAACAAACCGCAAGTTCACCTATGGAGGTTTTTCAAGATGGCAGTGAATCTGACCCCGCTCCACGACCGTGTCATCGTGAAGCGCATTGAAGAGAAAGAAACCGTCAAGGGTGGCATCATCATCCCTGACACCGCGAAAGAAAAGCCGATGGAAGGCGAAATCATCGCCGTCGGCGCCGGCAAGCGTGAGAAGGGCGAATTGATCCCTCTCGACGTCAAGCCCGGCGACCGAGTCCTCTTCGGCAAGTACAGCGGTACAGAAATCAAAATCGAAGACGAGGAATATCTCATCCTTCGCGAAGAAGAAATTCTGGCGAAGTTGAGCGGCGCGGCGAAAGCAGCCAGGAAGTAACTCTGTTCCGGGTAGTGGCCCCGACCCGGTCGGGGCGGTGTTCTTAACAGAATTCGCAGTTCGCAAAAGAAAATATCAGGAGGAATGACCAGTATGGCGAAGCAGATTGTAACAGGTGAGAATTCCCGCCAGGCGATTTTGCGCGGCGTGAATGCCCTCGCCGACGCAGTGAAGATTACGCTCGGTCCCAAGGGCCGCAACGCGGTAATCGAAAAGAAGTTCGGCGCGCCCATCATTACCAAGGACGGCGTGACCGTGGCCAAGGAAATTGAACTCCGCGATCCTCTCGAGAACATGGGCGCGCAGATGGTCCGCGAAGTCGCTTCCAAGACTTCCGACGTTGCCGGCGACGGCACGACCACTGCGACCGTGCTCGCCCAGGCCATCTTCCGCGAGGGCGTCAAGACTGTCGCCGCCGGCGCCAGCCCCACCGCTCTCAAGCGCGGCATTGAGAAGGCCGTCGAAGTCGCGGTTGCCGAAATCCAGAAGCTTCACAAGGACGTCAAGGGCGAAATGATCGCCCAGGTTGGCACCATCTCCGCCAACAATGACAAGCAGATCGGCGGCATCATCGCCGAAGCCATGAAGAAGGTCGGCAAGGATGGCGTCATCACTGTCGAGGAATCCAAGACGATGGAGACCACCCTTGAAGTCGTCGAAGGTATGCAGTTTGACCGCGGCTACCTCTCGCCCTACTTCATCACCGACCCCGAGCGCATGGAATGCGTCCTGGAGGACGTCCGCATCCTCATCCACGAAAAGAAAATCAGCTCGATGAAGGACCTACTCCCGTTGCTCGAGCAGACCGCCAAGATGGGCAAGCCGCTCTTGATCGTCGCTGAGGACGTGGAAGGCGAAGCGCTGGCCACTCTCGTGGTGAACAAGCTCCGCGGCACCTTGCAGTGCGCCGCCGTCAAGGCCCCTGGCTTTGGCGACCGCCGCAAGGCCATGCTCGAAGACATCGCCACCCTCACCGGCGGCAAAGCCATCACCGAAGACCTCGGCATCAAGCTCGAAAACGTCAAGCTTGAGGACCTCGGCCGCGCCAAGAAGGTCACCATTGACAAGGACAACACCACGATCATCGAAGGCGCCGGCAAGTCTGCCGACATCGAAGGCAGGGTGAAGCAGATCCGCTCGCAGGTCGAAAACACCACCAGCGACTATGACAAGGAAAAGCTCCAGGAGCGCCTTGCCAAGCTGGTCGGCGGCGTCGCCGTCATCAAGGTCGGCGCAGCCACGGAAACCGAACTGAAGGAAAAGAAAGCCCGTGTCGAGGACGCTATGCACGCCACCCGCGCGGCTGTCGAGGAAGGTATCGTCCCCGGCGGCGGCTCGGCCCTGCTCCGTTGCATCGCGGCCGTCGAGAAGCTCAAGCTCCACGATGACGAAGCCGTTGGCGCAGGCATCGTGCGGCGCGCTCTCGAGGAGCCTTCTCGGCAGATCGCTCTCAATGCCGGCCACGAAGGCGCTGTTGTGATCGGCAGGATCCGCGACTCCAAGGAAGAAAACTTCGGCTTCAACGCTGAGACCGGCGAGTACGGCGACATGGTGAAGATGGGTGTCATCGACCCAGCCA
>MNEA01000099.1 GCA_001917435.1 Acidobacteria bacterium 13_2_20CM_2_57_6 | reverse complement strand
GCAGCGTTAAAGCAGCCTCGCCACATTTGCAAGCGGGCTATTTGGCCAAATGAGCGCTTCTTGGCATCCAGTTTAGCTCCCTGCCGCTTTACAAAACCGCCGCACTTCACATGCCGGGTACAGGAAACTTCACCCTAAAAATGTGGCCGCAAGGTCAGCGTGACCGATTGGGGGAGTACTGTCCTTCCAACCCCTCGAAGAGTGGCTGGCGGCGTGGCTTACTGTAGCCAGAGCTATGCCCGGCCCTCGAAAGAGGCCTGTATGAAAAACCGATGGATCGTCATTGGAGTTGCTGGAGTAGGCGTTTTGCTCGGTGGCGCCGGAACGCTGGCGCATTCCTACAATCCAATCAAATGGATCAGGAAAGGTCCGAGCCCCACGGCCAGCGAACAGCTCGCCGCGAATAAAGAAGAAGAAAAGAAGTTGTCTCTGGAGTTGCAAGCGGTTCTGCCTCCGCGCACCAGCCTCAAGGATGCCTGCGCGGGATTCAAGAGCCTGAACGATTGTGTCGCATCGCTTCACGTCAGCCACAATCTCTCAATCAAATTCAATTGTCTCAAGTGGGATATGATTGGCGTGAAACCGGCTGGCGACGTCAAGTCGTGCGCGGCCCCGTCGAACAACAAGGCTATGGATCTCTCCAAAGCGATTCACGTGCTGAAGCCCAATGCCAATTTCCGGACGGAAGCCAAGAACGCCGAGAAACGCGCTCGCGAGGACATCAAGGACGCGTCCTAGCCAACGATAGACAGCGCCTGCGTGTTATGCAGGGGCTGACTTTCAGGGGAAACAAGAAAGAAGCAAAGTCAAATGCCCCGTCCTCCAAAAACCGAGGATGGGGCATCCCATTACCCATGTAGCCAGTACGTTCTGTAACCCATGTCTCCGGGCCGGACCCCGTTAAGAAGTGGCGCGCCAGGAGGGATTCGAACCCCCGACCCTTAGCTCCGGAGGCTAATGCTCTATCCATCTGAGCTACTGGCGCGCAGTGGTCGCGCCTCGACTGTCGCTGACGGCGCGAAACGCGGGACATCCACCAAACAATTGTATTCTATCCCGGATGTGTATGCATCCGGGATGATTCGCACTGCGCGAGGACGTTTTGCTGTCACCTCGATGAGAACTTTCCACTGCCTACGGCCAATCCCCTTGGCATTTCACCGGCTTTGGTCCGGCAGGCGGACTCGCCGCCTGGCTTTCAATAGCACATCCACGGAATCAGGGCGCGCATTCCAGAAATCGAGGCGGATGCGCCCGTCAGAAAGTTGCGTGACTGTCCCAGGGATGGCGCTGGCGGTCAAGTACCAGCCGACAGGAAGTACAACGGCGTTACGCGGCCTGCCCAGGCGGCGGTCAAAAACCAGTTCGTCTCCGTCCAGACGATAGCTGCCAGGAGCGCTATACGTTTCCGAAATTCGCAAGCGGATCGATTGCCCCTTTTTCACCGGAGGGAATGGAATCACGACGATCTGCGTCGCCGGCTTTACCGGCTCCGCGGATTCGATTTTTGCGGCAACGAGTTCGGCGCCGGTCATCAGTCGGGTGGAAAGCTTTTCGCCGGTGTCCAGGATATCCGCGGAAGGATTGGAAACGGTGCTGCCCTCGCGAACGACGTTGAGATATTTGTCGACACCCGTCCGTGACTCCGTGTAGTCATGATACAGGTTGAACGCGTGCGACTCTGGTTGTTGGAGGAAATAGACGATATCTCGGTCCTGATGCGCCCGTTCGGAGAGCCGCTCGCGCTCGGTTTCTCCAGGGAAAGGCGCTTCCCAACTACGCGTTTGCGTGAATGGATGGGGCGCGGCGGAAGGACCGGTTTGTGCGTCCGGCCTTGCGCGGAGGATCAGCGGCGCTTCGCCAGGGCCGGCGTTCATGAAACTGATGGCGATGCGCCCGTCCAGCTCCGACAAGATTTGCGACGGCATGTTGCAGCCCACCAATTCGAAACCTTTCGGCAGGACTACGCTGTTGCGTTTAATGCCTAAGCCGCGATTAAAAACAATGGTGTCGCCTTCACGGTAATAGCTTTTCGGATCCTGGTAGGTCTTGACGATAACGATGCGGCCTTGCCCTTCAGGAGGAACGGGACGAGCGAGTTGCACCTTGATGTAGCTGCCGGAGGAATCTGCGACGGACATTAGCGGATCCTTGCGCGCCTCTGCTCCACTAACAATTTCGAAGCGCAGGGGCTCGCCGGTCATGGCGTCGTAGACATCTTCGTTGCTTGCAGTGCTGCCTTTGCGGATAGGATTGAAATACACCCTGGCGCCGGGAGTTGTGGCGGTTACTTCGTAATGTATTTTGAAGCTGGCGGTTTCGGGCGCGAGCAATTCGTAGCGCGTGTATTCGTCAGATTCCGTTTGTTGCGTGGCGAGAGGGGCAGGCCTAGCGGCGGGTTGTTGAGCGCCCAACGCTGTACCCCAAAAAAGCAGAATGACAGCGGCAATCGTAGTTTGCTTGGCCATGCAGTTTCGCTCCAGTCGCCGCAAGAAACCAGGAATCGGCCCAAGCATGATCTCCAATTCAAGCGGCGGAGTAAATAAACGGAATTCTGCGCTGAGCCAAGCCGCAATTTCTGCGTGGCTCATGCTGAATAGGATGGCAATTCGCACGCTGAATCATCAAATTATTCGACTTCGCCGCTCCTGAGCTACACTAACCGTTCGTCATGAACTCGATCATCAAGCTCGACGATCTGTGGATGGGACGGCCGCGTTCCATTGCGACGGCCCTACTTGAATCGGACGGGCATCGCACCATTGTCGATCCCGGCCCGGGTTCTACGCTCGAGACTTTGCGCCAGGGCCTCCGATCCCGAAGCATTAGTGTGAGCGATCTCGACGCCGTTCTTCTGACGCACATTCATCTGGACCATGCCGGCGCTACCGGCGCGCTGGTGGGCGAGAATCCGCGGCTTGCCGTGTACGTACACACGAACGGCGCGCCGCACATGATTGATCCGTCCAAGTTGCTTGCGAGCGCGCAAAGACTGTGGCCCAACGACTTGCAGCGACTTTTCGGAGAGACTCTTCCCGTTCCAGCGGAGAATTTGCACATTGTCGAAGGCGGCGAAACGCTCACGCTCGGTTCGCGGCAAGTGGAGGTCGTCTACACGCCCGGCCACGCCTCACATCACGTCAGCTACTTCGACAAGGCGGAAGGAGTCGCGTTTGTTGGTGATACCGCGGGCGTGCGCATCGAAGGAAATGCTTTCGCCATGCCTGCGACTCCCCCGCCGGACATCGATCTGGGGATCTGGGATACTTCCTTCGCAGCGATCCTGGAGCGCAAGCCCGCGCGGCTGTTTCTCACGCACTTCGGCTATTCCGACAATCCTTCCGAGCACATCCTGCATTTTCGCGAACGGCTGCATCGGTGGGCCACGCTTACCGCAGAAATCCTGCGCACCGCCGCCAGCGATTCCGCGGCGATGGATGCCTTCATGGCTGCTACGTACGCCGAAATCTCGGAACATCTCCCAGCGGACGAAGCAGATCACTACGCCTTTAGCGCCGGACTGAACCTGTCTTTTCTGGGGCTCGCGCGGTATCTGCGCAAGCGCGCCAGTGTCGCCTCCTGAGTTGCACCCCAATATTTCGTGGCTAGAACTGAATTGTGGAAGAACTACGCAGTCGTTCCTGATGAGGTCATTTCCTCAGGCCCCGCCGCGGGCTCTGCCGCAGGCGCCGTCAGAACTTCAAGGCGCGCAGAGAGGGCTTCGACCAGCAAATCGAGAAGCTTCTTTGCGCCGCTGCCATCGGAATCCTTGCCCGGATTGTACTGCGCCACATCCAGGCCCAGCAGATTCCTGTGCTTCAGAAATTCGATGAACGATCCACGAACATCGTCGAAGCGCAATCCTCCGCTGCCGGGGACGTTCACCGCGGGAAAATCTTCCTGCGCGATCACATCGACGTCGAGATGGAGGATAAATTCGCGCGCGTCGGCATGGACTTGCGCCAGCGCGTCGTGCGCCCCATTGGCCGCACCCTTGGATTGAATGTCAGCGGCGTGAATATGCCGCATCGGCGATTTGCCGAGGAAATCCTGCTCCGGTGGATCGAGCCGTTGGAGTCCAAAGAGGGTGACATCCGGCTCGCGCACCAGCGGGGCTTCGCTCCAGAAACGGACCAGCTCCGGCGCGCCCTTGCCGATAATGTGGGCCACCACCATTCCGTCAATGCGGCCTGAAGGAGTGCTCGCGGGAGTATTCAGATCTGCGTCGCGATCGAACCACAGAAGATTCAGGTGCTTGTAGTAGCGCCGCGCGCCGGTGAGCAAGCCGATGGCCTGAGCGCAGTCACCACCCAAGACCAGCACGAACGCGCCGCTCTTCACCGCGAGTTCGGCACGTATTTTCAAATCGTTCAGGCCAGCAACGATTTCGGTCAGGTTGCGGGCACGCCGGTGTTCGTCATCGTCCGCAAAGAGGCGCGGAGCGCAGTCACCATGGTCAACAATTTCGTAGCCTGCGGCCTGCAATTTTTCGATGATGCCAGCAGCACGCAGCGCGGCGGGAGCTTTTTCCGTCCCCGGCGCAAAACCGGCAGCGCTAAAGGGCGCGCCGATCAGGGCAATTTTCTTCGGCTGACGGACAATTTTGACCGCCAAGGTCTAGCTCCTTGTTTTGTATTTCCGCTTTTGTATTTCCGCCTATCGCCAGGATAACAACGAACGGACCATTTATGGTTCAGGCCGGCAAATCACTCCGGTCATTTACAAGGTTCCCCTTCCCTGCAATGCAAAAATCTTTAGCGGCGCGGCGCGGGCGCGATAGTCGCCAGTTCCGGAGGCAGCGTGAAACGCACGTCCTCGCGAATCAAATCCAAATCGCGCTGATCGGTGAAGCCAAACTCGGCTAGCCGTTCGCTTACTTGCTCGACGAGGACCTCCGGAGCAGACGCACCCGCGGTCAGACCCACGCGGGAAACCCCTTCGAGCCACTTCACATCGATGTCTTTTGCGGAATCAATCAGTTGAGCTTTGACGCCGCTGCGCTGCGCGACTTCCACAAGGCGGTTAGAATTGGAGCTGTTCGGCGAACCCACGACGAGGATCAAGTCGACATCTTTGGCGACCTGCTCGACCGCTTCCTGGCGGTTTTGCGTGGCATAGCAAATGTCGTCGCTGGCAGGACCCTGGATCAACGGGAACTTCTGACGTAACCGAGCCACGATTTCCTGCGTGTCGTAAAGGCTCAGAGTCGTTTGCGTGAGGAAGGACAGTTTCTGCGGATCGTCCACCTCAAGCGCATCAACGGCGGCGACGGAGTCCACGACAATAGTGCGGTCCGGGGCTTCGCCTGAGGTGCCAACAATTTCCTGATGGTCGCGATGACCGATGAGAATGATGGTGCGTTGTTCGCGGGCAAACTTCAGCGCCTCGAGGTGCACCTTGGTGACGAGCGGACAAGTGGCGTCAATTACTTTCAGCTCGCGGGACTTGGCTTCGTCGCGGACCGTCGGCGGAACGCCGTGGGCGCTAAAAACGAGCACCGCACCATGGGGAACTTCCTCGATGGCTTCGACAAAAATCGCACCGCGCCGGCGCAACTGCTCCACAACATACGTGTTATGGACAATCTCGTGGTGCACATAGACCGGCGCGCCATAAGCTTCCAGCGCCAGCTCGACGATATCGACAGCGCGCACAACGCCCGCGCAGAAACCTCGCGGCCTTACCCTCAACAAAACTTTTCCATTCGATGCAGTTGGCATTGTCACCCTAATGAGTTAATTCCAGGAGACTCCATCATACCTCACGGCGAGCCCTGCCCGCATCCCGTTTCCATAAGATCGCCTATCTTTGGGCGGACACTCTTCCCTACCTTTTCGATGCAAATCTGCGTCGAGTCTTCTGGAAATTGGCGAAGAGGCATCGAAAGGAGGACGCACGACGCGAAGTATCGGGTAAACATGGGCGGCACCATGAAAATTCTTCCTTGCACCTGTGTGCAGTCATCCCCTCCAACATCGCTGCAAAGCTCGAATTCTTCGTCACTTATGCAAATTTCCCGTTTGGCACAACAGGAGCACTACACCCCCTGCCGAGCCACCTCATTCCTTTCTCGTCCCCGGGAAGCGGAGAATTGAATTTCTCCGCACGCAGGGATTGGAGAACGCAGACAAGTCCAATCCTTTAAAAATTGTCTTTCACGCGCGCAGGGAGTGGTGCCTCCGCCCTCCGCACGCGCTGAGAAATGACGAGGGATTGATGAACTCAGCTATCTTGCTTCTTGTTGACGCAGTTTCCGAGAGCCGCGATTCCTGGAAATCATTTCTACAGAGTCAGAGCTACGAGGTCTTTACAGCGGAAGACGGAGAATCCGCTTTGCGGGAGTGTGCCCAGCTTCAGCCTGACTTGGTGCTCTTGCATGACGGTTTGCCGGATCTTGAGTGCTTCGACCTCTGCCGTCGGATGAAAGGAAACCCGCTCAACCAGCATATTCCCATCGTGTTGATCAAGCCTTCGCCGGAACCCGAGGATGCCGTCCGCGGACGCGCTGCGGGAGCGGCGGACTTTTGGGGAACTTGCAACTCGCTCGGAGAGGCGTTAAGCCGCGTGCAGTCGCTCTTGCGACTCAAGAAATACATCGATGAACAAGCCAAGTCTGTGGTGCTTTCGCTGGCGCGCAGCATCGAAGCGAAAAACCCGCTTACGAACGGCCACTCGGACCGCATCGTGGATTACGCCGTTCAGCTCGGGAAGAGCCTGGACCTGCCGGAAACAGATTTGCAAGATTTACGAATCGCGTGCTTACTTCACGACGTTGGAAAGATAGCAGTGCCGGACGAAATTCTCCTGAAGCCGGGCCCGTTGACGGCAGAAGAAATGCAGATTGTCAGGCGACATCCCGTCGCGGGAGAGAGTATCTGTGCGCCGCTAAAATCGCTGCGGCGCATCCTGCCCGGGATTCGGCATCACCATGAGCGAATGGACGGGAGTGGGTACCCGGATGGCCTCAGGGGAGATGAAATACCCCTGATGGCGCGAATCCTGCAAATTGCGGACATCTACGATGCGCTGGTCACCGATCGCCCATACCGGGACGCGCTTTCGTCGGAGAACGCCCTGGGAACTTTGAGCCGGGAGGCCGCGTATGGCTGGCTTGATGCTTCCCTGGTGTGGAAATTTTCGCGCATCTGCAGAGAAGGCCAATACTTCCCGGTAAGGGGAAGAACGATGCTGGCCTCTTACTTCGCGTAGCGGGCGCCGTTCGACGATTCTGTTCCTTCCATTTCGAGAACTTTCGATCCCTATCCAAAATGGCCCTCGCTGAGCGAGCAACGCGAGCCGTAATATACAACCATCATGACGACGGAGATGGTCGTTTCCCCGATCGTGCTGGAAGGCGCGCACGTTCGTCTGGAGCCGCTGGCAAAGTCCCATTTAGCAGGGCTTGCCGAAGCGGGACTGGACGAGGAATTGTGGAAGTGGATTCCCATACCTGTTCGAACGCACCACGAAATGGCCGCCTACATCGAGACCGCGCTCGGCGAACAGGAGCGGGGCGTGGCCCTGCCGTTTGCGATTGTTGAAAAGGCTACCGGCCGCGTCATCGGGAGCACGCGCTACGGAAATATAGACCGCGGGCATCATCGCGTGGAGATTGGCTGGACATGGGTGGCGCGCGACTGGCAGCGCACGGCCGTAAACACAGAAGCGAAGTACCTTCTATTGAAGCATGCATTCGAAACGCTGGGCTGCATGCGCGTGGAGCTCAAGACCGATTCGCTGAACGAGCGCTCGCGGGCGGCGATCCTGCGCCTCGGTGCGCGGGAAGAGGGCATCTTTCGGAATCATATGATTACCGCAAGCGGGCGCATCCGGCATACCGTTTATTTCAGCATTATCGATTCCGAGTGGCCCGTGGTGAAAGGGCGCCTCGAAGCGAAACTGAACTCCCACAAGCGCCAAGCCCCACAGGTGGCGTGATGTCCTACCTTTTGAGCAACGTCTGGCTATTTGGCCAGCGTCCCGTTGCTATGAACTAGGATAAGATTCATCTCAGAGCTCAAGTGGATCCTTTGCTGCTTTCAGACTAGTGCACTTAATACTTGGAGATAAGTTTGGCAAGTCAGTCCAATCCAATGAACCGCCGGCGTAGCGAGCGTGTGATGCTCCAGATGAAGGTCATGGTGATCGCGGAAGACGTCCGACACAAGCCACGGCGGGAAGAAGCGATGACGCTGGTGGTGAACGCTCATGGCGGCCTGCTCAAAATGAAATTGGACCTGCATGTAGGCCAACCCATGCGCCTGGTGAACCCGAAGAACAATGTGGAGCAAAACTGCCGCGTGGTCCGCGTGGACGAAGCGCCCTCGGATTTTTTTTCAGTGGCCTTCGAGTTCGATCAACCAAATCCGAAGTTTTGGCCGGTGGTTTTTCCGCCCTCCGATTGGGCCGCCCCGCGCGCCTGACAGTCTGCCCAGGGAAGTGGTAGGAACTGCCCCCGTACCTGTCTTGTCCTCCGAGGCGCGTTCCTCTGACAGCCGCAACTTTCCAAGGAATTTAGGGTTTTATCGCGTAGGGACGGTGTCCGCTTGGAGGACGTTCTGATGAAATCCTGGATGAAGAGCATTGGAAGATCGCCGCTAATGGCGGCTTCCCTTTTAGCCTGCGGGCTGTTGCTCGCTGGGTGCGACGACCACATCACCGTGACTCGCGATCCAGACATCCCAGTCGTGAAGCGAAGCACCTGGGCTTGGAAGCCTGCCGCTCCGCCCAAAGACGCGGACCGGCGTCCTGTTGTTTCGCGAGACGTAATCTCGCGACGTGAAACTGTGGCGCGCGACCCCGGCGCCAACAACGAAATCGTTCGCGAGCGTATCCGCACGGCAATCGAGCAAACGCTGTCGTCCAAGGGATTGCGGCAAGTCAGCGACGCGCAAGCTGCGGATTTCCTTGTGGATTACCACGTAGCCGTACGGCGGCACGACGTTACGGTGGGACGTGTTTACCCCGGCGGGTACCCGGGCCTGGTTTGCGGCCCTTTTGGATGCTGGGAATCGTGGGGCTGGGGACCGCCGGAAGTCGGCTATGAAAATATTCGTTTTCGCGAAGGTACCGTGGTTTTCGACCTCGTGAAGCAATCGAGCAAGCGGCTGGCGTATCGGGCCGTTGGCCAGAAGCCGGTACACCGGGATACATTCAATCAAAGCGAGATTTCGGAATTTGTCCATCACATGCTGGGGAAGTTGAAGGTTAGCGGCTGAAACTGATCCACATCCAGTGCAAACAGAAATTAATGGCAAGCTAAGGCAGTAAGCCGAATACGGCAACGCTGGTTGGGGTGCCAACGTAAACTCTTCCATTTACGACCACAGGCGTGATGAACTTGTTGCCGCTGAAGTGGTCGCGGCCATTCGCGGCCTGATTAGAATCGTAAAGTTCCGTGGTGAGATTGGTGGCGTCGTAGGCAAACAGGATGGCGCCACTGTTCTCGATGGCCCAGACAATGCCGTTGGCCGCGCCGTTTGCGGAAACGCTCGGCGTCGTTCCGGGATAACCGAAACTGTGCGTGGATTGCGACGAGGGAACGCCAGCGAGTTTCGCGCCGGCAATCGGAAATGCTTTCAGGGCGTCGCCCACGGCTCCGTAGTAGATGGTGTTATTGAAAAAGGCTGGCATTGAAAAGACGGCACCACCCAGCTGACCGGAGATTTCCTGGTAGATCTGGTCCGTGGTGGCATTGAACTTGCCCATCGAATCCCGGTCCACGACATAAATCAGAGAGTCTTTGCCCGCTCCGACGGAGAGATGGCGCGTGGTCCCGCCGGCATCCTGAACGTCCATCAGCACAATTCCGCCGCCTGAGCCGAAATCCTGGTCGGCGTTTGATTCGGAGACAGTGTTGTGCGGGGTGAAATAATCCGCGAGCTTGAGGCCGCCGGCAGTAGAAAGCTTGACGAAACAATTCCCGCAGTCGCCGTTCACCGGGAAACCGCTGGCATTAAGCGCGGTGTCAAACGTTCCGTTGCCGATTATGAAGAACAAATTCCCAGACGCGTCCGAGGCGGGGGCGGTGCCGGACATCCAAATGCCGCCGTCGCTGCCGTTCGGTACGAGATTCAGGACACTCGTTTGCGCCAGCGCATCGGCGCTAAAGGCCATCACCCACGAGGTGTAAGGACGAATATCGCAGTGGGAAGACCACGTCGTGTAGATTGTCCCGTTGATTTGCAGCAGACCTGGTCGTTCCTTGTATTGTTTGGGATCAAAGATCACGTTTCCGCCGGAGCTGTTATCCCCCGTGCCGGGATAAGTCGCAGTGATGTCTTTGGGACCCCCGAATAGTTCCAGGCCAGTGGTCAAATCCAGCGCGTGGATACGCTGGAAATACGCTCCACCGGCATTTTTCGACATGCCAACGACATAGATCGCATTGCGCGAGCGATCGATGACCGGCGTCGCCGTGATGCCGATCTCCGGCGTAACCTGGCCGCAGCCGCGGTCGTCGCTGGTGGTTTCGCCGCTGCCAAGCGTGGAAGTCTTCCAGAGGACAGTTGATGCGGTTCCATTAATGGAGTCGGCGTCAAAGGCGTAGACGGACCCGTGTTCGGTCGCGACATAAAGAACGTTCTTTTTTTGCCCGCCGATGGTTACCTGCGAAAGATACAGCGGCTGCGCGTCGACTTTGCCATCGACCACGAATTCACCAAGCTTTCCAAATTTCGTCGAATTCACGTTTGCGGGAGTTAGCGCCGTTTCGCTCAGGTTTTGGCCGGAGCGGCTATTGTCGTAGTGATAGGTGATGACGTCCACGGTCGAGGCGACTTGTCCGGTGCTGACGGTCAGTGTCGCAGAATTGCTGGTCACACTTCCGGCAGTGTTGCTTACTACGACGCGGAATATTGTGCCGGTGCCGGTGTCGGCGGACGTCGTTGCGGGAGTTGTGTAGCTCGACGACGTAGCGCCAGGGATGTCGACTCCGTTTTTCTGCCATTGATAGGTGAGGGGGGGCGTGCCGGCCGCACCGACGCTAAAAGTAGCGGTCTGCCCCACAGACACTGTTTGATTCGCGGGCTGTATGTTGATGTAGGGGGCAATCGCGCCACCATTTACCGAACCACTGCCGTAGCCGCCACATCCCGCGACAGAGAAAACAACGAGAATGCTCATAATTGAACATGAGAGTGGGATTCGGAACATCAGCATACCTCGATACAAAATTTAGGCGGCTGGGCTGAGTATAGAGTTAGACGCCGGGATGAATGTAAGGAGTTTAGCGAAAACATAAAACCCGGCCCAGAGAAGAATGCCCTGAAATCCGGCCCAGGTGAAAACTGTACAATCATATTAGATTAGATTCGCAATTGGGAATTTGCACCTGGCCCGACGTACAGTTCTTGGCCAGCGTGTTGGAAGCACGTGAGCGTGCGGGGGCCTCGCTTGCCCCGAGGCTTCGTTCCCTCTATTCTCGTGGTCCTTATGGTGCTCAAAGATCGGGTTGCACTTATTACAGGCTCGGGTCGTGGAATTGGCCGCGCCATCGCTCAGCTATTTGCGAGAGAAGGCGCCGCTGTATTTCTTACGGCGCGTACGGAGAAGGAACTCGCCTCTGTGGCGGCAGAGATTGAAAACGGCGGGGGACGCACAGATTACGTCACGGCGGATTTATCGCGGGAGGCTGACTGCGCGCAAGTCGTTGCTGCAGCGCGAGAAAAGTTCGGCCGGACTGACATCCTGGTCAACAATGCGGGCCACTACGGTCCCGTGGTTCCTGTGGAAGACTATCCCTTGGCGGAGTTTGACAAAGTGATTGCCGTTCACCTGCGCGCGGCGTTTCTGTTGTCGAAACTAGTGCTACCGGAAATGTATGCGCGGCAGTACGGTGTAATCCTGAACATATCCAGTCTCTCTGCGAAGGCTGCCTACGCCTGGGGCTCAGCGTATGCGGCTGCGAAAGCGGGAATGCTGGGGCTGACGCGCGTGACCGCCGCCGAAGGCGCGCGCAAAGGCGTTCGCGTGAATGCCATTTGCCCTGGACCAGTGACGGAGACAAAAATGTCGAAAGAACTGGGTGCGGTGCTCGCAAAGAAAATGGGCGTCAACGAAGAAGAGCAATTGGCCGGATTTCTGAACGGCCTGCTCCAGGGCCGCGCGCAAACAGCCGAGGAAATTGCGCGCGCCGCGTTGTTCCTGTGTTCCGAGCAATCCAGCGCCATGACCGGGCAGTCGATCAATGTCGACGGCGGCGTCTCGTTTTACTGAATCGCATATGACAATCTGCTAAATCTCGCAATCAATTGTCTTGCCTTGCCGAATGACCCCGCGTTCATCAGTGAGCGCAGCGTACCCGCAGGACTTGTCAGTGGTGTCTTCCAAGACGGCATCATACCTTTTTCCGTCAGCGGTCACATTTAGCCTCAACGACCAGCCAGACAGGGTTACCCTGAACTCGTCGCTCGCAGCGAGCTCATCTCTGGTTGCGTAGGCGCCAAGCTTCGTCTTGTAACGCAATTCAGCCGTATTGAGTCCGCGCAGGAGCTTGATTGCCGTCATGTGCCT
>MNEA01000146.1 GCA_001917435.1 Acidobacteria bacterium 13_2_20CM_2_57_6 | reverse complement strand
CGGTTGGTTGGATGGACCGTGCCTTTGGCAGTCTGGGTTTCTATCAAGTCGTGCGTCCTTTGGCCGTGGGCATCGTCCACGGTCTTGCCGGATCGGCAGCAGTCGCTTTGCTCGTACTCACCACGATTCGCGTGCCTGGGTGGGCAGTCCTATATCTCTTCGTATTCGGAATTGGCACGGTCACGGGAATGATGCTGATCACTGCGGCGATTGCGGTTCCATTTACGTTTTCCGAAGACCGCTTTACGCGACTCAATCGTGGCTTAGGACTGGCCTCCGGTCTGGTGAGTCTGGCCTTCGGTCTGTTCATTGTCTATCAAATGGGCTTCGTAAACGGCCTTTTCGCCCACAGTCCCAAATGGGTGCCTCATTAATCTTTCCTGTTGTGAGCCAGGTGCAGGTTACGAAACGTTTGTTCGACGCATCGAATCTTAACGTACAGTAGAGATTGAATGATGATGAGGAGTCCCGGGAGAATGAGTGTGGACATTTTCGAGATTGCAGAGAAGAAACGCAGGAAAATCACAATGTCAACAGTCTTGACTCTTGCGTGCGCCGTGCTCGCGCTGCCTTTGGCCGCGCAGCAACGGGGTCCGTTGCCGCCACCGCCGCCGGGTACTGTGGTTCCGTCCGGTGCGCCTGCGGATTCTGAGAAGGCAAATGCTTCCCGGCAGGAAATGTCCTCTCATATTACCAACGAACCGCCGGCCCTGCCTATTGAGCAGATTATCCAGAAGTTTACGCAACATGAGGAGGAATTTCGCAAGGAGCGCGACAACTTTACGTATACGCAGATTTTCGTCTTCCAGGAACTCGATGAAGATGGCCGCCCCGACGGAGAGTATCGCCTGACCAGCGACATTCTTTTTACGCCCGCGGGGAAGCGCTACGAAAAAGTTATCGAGGCTCCCGCGCCCACGCTCAAACGCATTTCCATGTCTCAGCAGGACTTCGATGATATCGAAAAGGTATGGCCACTTGTCCTGACCCCGGACGAATTGCCCAAGTATGACGTCAAATATGTTGGCCGGGAGCAGGTCGACGAAGTCGGTACCTATGTCTTCGACATAGCGCCAAAAAGACTGGAAAAGAAGCTGCGCTACCTTGAAGGCCGCATCTGGGTCGACGACAAGGACCTACAGATTGTCAAAACCCGGGGAAAAGCCACCGGCTTGCTGAAGAAAAAGGAAGACCAGGCCTTTCCCACGTTCGAGACTTTTCGTGAAAATATCGAAGGCCACTATTGGTTTCCCACCTACACGCGGGCTGATGACATCTTGCACTTCAAGTCAGGCCAGGACGTGCACATCCGTCTGTCGGTTCGCTACCAGAACTACAAGCGGTTCGGCTCCACCATCAAGATCGGGAAGGCCACACAGGTGGACCCGGAGAAGCCGTAACGGCGCGAAACTGAACTTGTTGCCTAGCGTCTGCTGAGCCAGACGAGCGTTACTCCGATACAAACAATGAAAACTCCGAGCCAGCGTTGCGGGCTGATGCGTTCGTGCAAGAACAACATCGCCCCAACGGCGCCCGCTGCGTAACTCAGGGCCGTCACGGGAACAACGAAACTCACGTTTTCAATGGAAAGCATGGCCAACAGCGAAAAGAAGGCCAGCGTCATCATGGAAATGCCCATCCACATCCAGCCCACGCGTATCGTGCGGAAAACAAAGCGAATCAGCGCAGCCGGACGGAAGTCGTGAACTTCGCCAACCACTTTCATGGCGCGAGAAACACAGAGTTCGCCGCCGGTTCCTGCGACTACAATCATAAAAAGGAAAACAAACTCGAGCACGTTTACGCCTTCCCCGTGGTCCGAGGATGAGTGTGCCCGACAATAAAGACGCCGACACAGATAACAATTATTCCAATCCAGCGCAGGAGAGGCACGGCTTCTCCCAGAAGAAAATAGCCCAGCAACGCGACTACGGCGTAAGAAAACGAGGAAGCAGGCTGAACGTAACTGTAATCCGCCCAGGTGAGCACGAGCATGTAGGCCACAAAAAAAGTGAGCAAACAGGCGACTCCCAGCCAAATGTAGCCCGATGTAAGGATCCTGGCGAAAATGTGAAGAAGATCGGCTGGCGCCCAATTTCTGGCGGAGCCGATCCCCTTCATTCCCTTACTGAGCAAGACGTTGCCGAGGGGCGCAAACAAGACTATGAACAAAATAAAAATGTAAGTCTTCAGGTGCAGGCCCGGAGAGTCTTTCATACGCTCCTTGCTTCGGTTCCTTGGCAACACGCCGTTTTGCACGCCGCCGCTGATGAATCCATACGCGCTGGCTTCTCCAATGGATGCTGCCGCGCGTCCGAGAAGGGACAACCCACGCCATTCGCAGCATTCCTTAATTGGTCAAAATCATCTTACAGGAGGTCGTGCCGGGGCCAAAGCCGCAGCCAGCGGAATATTTCGTTTTTTGCTATGCTTTTTGCAGGGAAACATTCGGTATTTGGTGCGCCGTACCGTCGAAGGAGCAGCTTGGCATAATCCTGGTTCGCGAGGTGCAATGATTTCCAAAGCCGCCGATTACCTGTTTCTCACTATTGCTGCCGCTCCCTTCATCTACTACGTACTCGTGTTGTACAGTTCCTGGCTTTTCTTTGGTCGTTCGAAGGACGGTGCGCCCAAGAATGCGGACTTTACTCCGCCGGTGAGCAACCTTAAGCCCGTCCGCGGCCTCGATCCGGAAGCCTACGAGAATTTTTCCAGCTATTGCCGCCAGGACTACCCGGATTACGAGCTGATTTTCTGCGTCGGAGATGAAAACGACGCCTCGGTTCCCATTCTCCAGAAGCTGATGCGCGATTTTCCCGAGTGCCAGATTCGAATCCTCTATGGCTCGGGACGCAACGCCATCAACGACAAAGTCGCCAAACTGGTCCGCATGGTGAACGAAGCCCGCAACGAAGTTCTGGTCATCAACGACAGTGACGTTCGCGTCGAGCCAAACTATTTACGCACTGTCGTGGCCCCACTGCGCGATCCCAAGGTTGGCGGAGTGACTTGCCTGTACGTTTCCACTCAGGATAAGACATTCACGCAGCATCTTCAGTCCGTCGGCATGATCTCCGATTTCTACCCCGGAATTTTAGTGGCGCGCCAACTGGATGGAATCAAATTCGCTCTTGGGCAGACGATCGTCACGACGCGCTCCCACCTCGCCGGTTTCGGCGGCTACGAAGCCATTGAGAACCGCCCCGCCGATGATCTTCTCGTCGGCCGGTTGATCGCGGAGCAGGGTTTTCAAGTCGAGCTGCTTCCTTACGCCGTCAAGACCGTTCCGGACTGCGATTCAATGAAGGATCTTTTTGTCAAGCGGCTTCGTTGGATGACGGTGATGCGGCATATGCGTCCCTGGGGGCATATCGGGCTCGCTTTTACGCAAGGATTGCCCTGGTGTCTCGCTGTTGCTCTGACTCATTCAGCAGGGATGGGGTTCGCGTACGTGGGTGCTTATCTGGGGTTCCGCGTACTAATCAGTTGGTTGATCGGCGCCTGGGGGCTCAGGCAGATTGGGCTTTGGAAGAAAATGCCGCTCATCATCATGTGGGATGCAACCGCATTCCTGATCTGGTTGCTGACTTTCGGGCGCAGCAGTATTCGCTGGCGCAATGTGGATTACCAGATTCGCGAAGGGATGCTCGTGCCAGTCGTGCAGGCTCCCATCCAACATTCGTCCCAATAAGAAGCGGCTGCGGTCGGGGCGGCGTGCGTTTCCGACAAAGTCGCGCCTGGTGCGAGAGGGTTTCCCTCCATGCCTGAATCCCTTGCTTACGTCATCCTGGGCCGCGGGCGCTGGGCCCGTAAGCTTTGCCCGATCATTTCTGGCGAAGGAAGAAGCGTGGTCGCGATCGAGGAAACGCGGCAGCTTCCTTTCGAAACAGAACCGGATTACGTTGACCGCCTCGCGGTAGCCATGAGAGCCAGCAGCGCGCAAATCGCTTGGCTCTGCGTGCTGCCGGGCCCCCACGTCTCGTTGATGATCCAGGCCGCGATCGATGCGGGTTTGCACGTCATCGCAGAAAAGCCCTGGTACGGTTCGAACGAGGACACCCAGAAATTACAATCGCTGGCTCGCGCAAACGGGCGCATCATTGCTGTCCATTTTGAGTATCTGGTCCTCGAAGAAGTGGAACAATGGAGAGCCCAGTTTCATCCCGGAACGGGATGTCGCTTCGGCGGCCGTTTTCGCCTGGGCCGTTCCGATCGATCAGGAATCCCGGCAATCGACAATCTCGGCTGCCATTTGCTGTCCATTCGAGAATACGCGGTCCCTTCCGCAACGATTTCCGGGATTCGTTGCGGCTACGACTTACCCGATGAGCGGTTGGTATGGATTGACAATAGCAAGCAACGTCTCGCCTCGATCGATCTCCTCAGTCATAGCCAACCTATCATCCAGCGCTTCATGAAAAGAATAGAAGCGTCTCTGGATGGCGAGGCCTTTCCGTTTGATTTGGAGTTTGCGCTGCGTGTCGCCGGTGAACTCAACGCCTATAAAAGGAGAAATCCGGCTTGACGTTGCTACGCCTTTTTCGCCTTAACCGCGGCTGACGGCGCCGTTGACGTCAAATGCTCCGCGCGCGCATCTGCCGCCGCGGATCGTGTGGGCATGGTCATCTGCATGCGGCGATCGTTCTTCGGTTCGCGCCAGTTTACCTGCGGCAGCATGAGTGACGCATCCACTCGATCGCGGTATTTCATCGCGATGTTCATCAGCGAATCCAGCAGCGAATCCGAAAGATGATGCGGCTGCAAGCCGAGATCGATGAGCTTCGAGTGCTTCGCGTTGTAGTAATGCTGCTCGGCCTCCACGCGAGGATCGGGGATGTGATCGATTTCTACCGCCACCCCTAGTTTTCTGGCGGCCGATTCCACCATGCGGGCTAAATCGAGAACGGAGAATTGCTCGGTGAACTGGTTGTAAACGCGACACTCGCCTTTGGCCGCAGGGTTATGACAGGCGATCTCGATGCATCGGACCGTGTCCCGGATGTCCAGGAAGCCGCGCGTCTGGCCGCCCTTGCCGTAAACCGTCAGCGGCTGGCCGATCGCTGCCTGCACGCAAAAACGATTCAGGACCGTGCCGAACACATCGTCGTAATCGAATCGATTGATTAGCGCCTCGTCGAGCGCCGATTGGTCCGTCATCGTTCCGTAAACGACGCCCTGATTGAGATCGGTGGCGCGAATCCCCCAAATTTTGCAGGCGAACATCATATTGTGGCTGTCGTGCACTTTAGAGAGGTGATAAAAGGAACCGGGCTGCTTTGGGAAGGGAACGACGTCCTTACGGCCGTTGTGCTCGATGGCTATATAGCCTTCTTCGATATCGATGTTGGGCGTGCCGTACTCGCCCATCGTCCCCAATTTGATGAGGTGACAATTCGGCAGGAATTCGCGGATGGCGAAGAGTACGTTCAGCGTGCCGACCACGTTATTGACCTGCGTGAAGACCGCGTGCTTGCGGTCAATCATCGAATAGGGAGCGGACCGCTGTTCCGCGAAATGAACAACCGCGTCCGGTTCGAAGAACTTGAACGCGGAAGCCAGAAACTCGTAATCGGCAACGTCTCCGATGAACAACTCGATGGTCTTGCCTGTGATGTTTTGCCAGACCCTGACGCGGTCCGTCAGCGGACGAATGGGGGTCAGCGTTTGCGCGCCTAGCTCGTGGTCCCAAAGGCGGCGCAAAAAATTATCAATGACGGCGACGGAATGACCCCGCTGTGACAAATAGAGAGCTGTTGCCCAACCGCAGTAGCCGTCCCCACCGAGCACGGCAATCTTCATGTACCCTCCTCAGGGCAAATCTATTTGCAGATTTCTTCGGCAATCCGAACTGCGAACCACTCTCCTTTGATGCGCAGCCGGCAAGAAGAGGTTTCAAAAAACCGCTCTGGACTGGACTTTCTTTTTTTACCTGTATAACCATGGCTTTGCAAGCTGGTTTTTGAGAGTTGCTGACAAACGGGACATCCCCTGGATCGGGCTGGCGGACCCCAGGGGATGGTTGGTGAGCAGTACTTTGCCGCCGCTGGCTGCAACTATAGTCAGGCGCTCTTGGCCCACTAACTCTTCGAAATGCTTCAGCTCGGACTGATAGGCCACAAGATAATAGCGCTGCGCCTCCTGCCAAAGGCTCTTGAAGCGGGCATCGTCGATGAACACGTCTGGGGCGCCGGGAGCATAGGATCCGTATTCAAGATTGAAGTAGCGCCCGTTCAGGTTCAACGCGTCGCGATTCGAATAGAACGTGATCGAGGAAAAGGTCCAGTAATTATGGTTTACGATCAGTCTTCCGTCGGGAGACTTGAGAAGTGCTTCCACCAATGGCCGCGACGACAGGAATGGATCGAAGACCACCATGGCGAGGCGGGCGGCGTGATAAAACAAAACCATCATCAGCGCTGCCGCCACGAAAGAACGCACACCGATCCACCTTGCAGTCGCAAATGCGCCTCCGAGTAACGCGATCGCCGCGATTGCCAGCGGCAAGCGCAGATAGGCGAAGGAATCGAAGGTAAGATCCATCATATGTCCCAGGGAGAGCGTGTAGACGCTCGGATGATGGCCAAGGGCGGAAGAGATGTCGCCCGGTGTGTGGAGATTTCTCACCAAGAAGAAAATTGTGATGCAAGCGAGCCCCGCGCAGCCGGTAATTACAGATAGGACGCGAGTCCCACGCCGGATCCAATTACCGTCCTCGGCCATCGCGGATCCCAGCAGCAAAGCCATCGCCGGGTAGCACGGCATCGAATAGTATTCCTGCGTCGTGGAAAGGGTGAAAAACACCAGGATGAATCCGATCCAGCAAATCGTCAGCAAGCGCGCGCGGCCGGCGCGGTCGACGGGCCTAAAGGAAAGTTTGGCGACGGTGGGGAAGTACACGCTCCATGGAAAGAGCCACAGAAAGTGGAAGAGCCAGAACCAAACTCGAGGGACGGTATTGTAATCGCGCGGATAACGCAGATTGAGGAAGCGAAGAACCTGTTCGTTGATGAAATAAAACCAGAGAAAGCCTTGGTATTCCCCGGGGCCGCCGCGGAACCCAAAATAGAAATAAGGCGGATTGCGGCGCGCAGCCAGAATGTGCCAGGGTGCTGCCACGAGAAGAGCTATGAAAAACCCGCTGAGCGGCCGTAGCCTCTTCCAGGTTCGAGCGACAAACAACTGCTTGGTCAGGAAAAGATAGAGCAATCCGATAGCAATCGGAAAAACGGCGCCAATCAAGCTTTTCAGTAACACCCCAACTCCCAGGCTGACGGCGAGAACGAAGGCCCAGAACCTCGGATGCGGCTCTTCTTCGTCGAGCGCGCGCAGGAATGCCCACATCGCCAGCGCGATCGTCAGCGTCAGCGTCACATCCGGAATAACGATTCGCGTGAATAAGAACAGTCCGACGCATGTCCCCATGCACAAGCCTGCGCACAGGCCTGCTTTGCGGCCGAACGCCCAGGTGCCAAACGCGCACGTCAGGCAGGCCAGCGCGACGGCCGAAAACGCGAAGGGTGTGCGCGCCGCCCAGTCATGAATGCCAAAAATCTCGAACGAGACGGCAATGGGCCAGTAAAACATCGCGGGCTTTTCAAGGAAGGCGATGCCGTCGGCGCGCGGCGTCACCCAATCGCCGGAAGTAACCATGTTTCTTGCGATTTGCGCCACGGCCCCGTCGACATCGTCCATCAGCGACGGCGGCGAAACGCTGCAACCCAGGTAGATCGCTCCGGCGACCAGGGCGACGATCAGGTAAATGAGCCGGCTTTTACTTGTAGGAACGCTTGCGACGTCGAGCTTGACGTCGCTTGTATTCGCCATCTTTTCATCCATTGAAAGAGGATCATCAAGCCCCAAAGGTGATAGCCGACGTTGGCTTTTCGTTCCAGATGCCGGGCCAGGAAATTCTCGACGGCGCCCTCACGGAAGAGCTGGCCATATTCCGCGACTCCTTCGCGCAAAGATTCGACCAGCATCGAACGCAGCGGCCCGCGGAGCCATTCGTGCGCGGGAATGTCAAAACCCGTTTTCTTGCCGGCCTGAATGGAGGCCGGCAGCTTATCCTTGCGCATTTCGCTCAAAACCAGTTTCTGCTGCGAGCCGCGTATCTTCAGGTGCGCCGGCAGTTTGGCGGCAAACTCCACGATGCGGTGATCGAGGAATGGCGGGCGTACTTCGACGGAATGAGCCATGCTCATGCGGTCGCTTTTCACCAGGATGTCATCGGCCAGGTAATATTTCTGATCGAACCACAGAAACTTTGCCAGTGCATCTTCGGTTTTCGGCAACTCGTCAACTTCATCGAGGAGATGGTGAAACGCGGCGGGAAGCGGCTGTCGAAGCAGCGATTCCTTTTCCTCGTCGGAGAATGTTCCGTTCCAATAGACATGCGCCTGGTTTGGCGCAAGCAGACTGCCCTCCAGGAATCGTTTCAATTTATATTCGAAGCTAATTTTCTCGTCCGAAACCGGCCAGTGGCGGACACCGGCCAGCGCTGCGTGCAGAAGCGTACGCGGCATTCTCCGCGCCCATCTGGCGAGCATGTCCGCGCGGCAGGTGATGTATCCGCCGAAGAGTTCGTCGGCGCCTTCGCCGCTCAATGCCACGGTGGTCTTGGACTTGCACAATTTGGAGAGAAACCAGACCGGCAACGAACCCGCATCCGCGCTTGGCTCGTCGGAATAATACGCAAACTCTTCGATTGCTCCGCACAAATCCTGCGCGGGCGTTAAGTCCAGCTCCTGATGGTCCGTTTCGTACTGGCGCACGGCGCGGTCGATGAACGTTGTCTCGTCAAAACTTCTTCCCCGAAATGAAATCGAAAATGTTTTCAGTTGGGAAGTCGTGGCCCTCGACGCGTAATGCAGAATGGTCGTCGAGTCCATTCCGCCGCTGAGCCAAATCCCCAGGGGAACGTCGGAAATCATGTGCTCGCGCACGGACTGCTGCAGCAGGCTGTCGAGTTCTTCCTTTGCGGAGTCCAGCGTGTAATTGGATGCGTGAGTGAACGGAAGTTTCCAATACGCGTCCGAGGTTATTTCTCCGTCCGTCCACTCCAGCCAGTACCCCGGCGGAAGTTTTTCGATTCCCTCCACGAGCGTCCACGGGCATGGCACGTAGTTCAGTGACAGATAACAATCGAGCCCATGCAGACTTAGCCGCCGTTCGATTTCCGGGTGAACGAAAATTGCTTTCAGCTCGGAGCCAAAAAAGAGATCTTCCCCCTGGCGCATGATGTAGAGGGGTTTGATTCCCATGCGGTCGCGTGCCAGAACCAGGCGCCTTGCGGACTTCTTCCACAATGCGACTGCGAACATTCCTCGCAATTTCGAAAAGCATTCCTTATCCCACTGCATGAAGGCGCGAAGAACGGTTTCCGTGTCGCAATGAGATTCGAAGCGATGCCCGAGATTTTCCAGCTCGGTCCGTATTTCGACGTAGTTGTAAATTTCGCCATTGAAGGCGATTCCGAAATCGCCGTCCTCGGAGAGAATCGGCTGGTTCCCGGAATCCAGATCGATGATTTTCAGGCGCGCTGCGCCCGCTGAAAAAAGGCTGGACTGAAATACGCCTTGTTGATCCGGCCCACGGTGAATCAGTGTTTCCGTCGCTTGCCGGATGCGGTCGGGAGGCGGTGCCCAGTTTTTATGTGTGAATCCCGCAATTCCGCACAACTTCTTATACCTCGCGGAGCGCCGCTCGAATGTTGGGGCGCTCTTCTATAATCACGATGAGCTTCGGGAGATCAACGTTCCGCCGCTCACTGCCGCATACTGCAATGCACGGCCGGAAATGTTGCGCCGCACGATCCAGCAAATCTGGCTGGATTGCGCGCGATCCAGTCGAGCGAAATGAAAGTGTGCAAGAGATTCGAACTTCAATTGTAGCCGTTGCCTGCGCGGAGGCGCAACGCTGATGCCGCGAAAATTCCAATTCCTGCATGCTAATCGGCAACGGCTGCTTTGCTTCGGGAGACGGTTGCAAGCCCCGTCCAACTGTACCCGCGATGCGAACGCAGCAGGGCGTCCCGGAATCCCGATGCCAGCCAGGGGCGAACCTCGTCTTCGCGCAAGTAGTAAGCGACCGGTGTGACCAGTTGGTCGAAAACATTCGCGTGAATTTCGTCGAACGGGTAGTGATAGAGAGCGGTAAAATAATCTCCATACGGAAGCTTGGAGGGACCTTTTCCGTTGGCGTGGGGACGATAGAAAAGTTTTATAACCGCCCAAAGCGCGGCAGCGGGCGGAATCGCGGCGATGCGCAGAAATGCCGCCGGCAATTTCGAAGTGATCGCTTTGCGAACCGGATCGACGTATCGCGTAATCCATTCGTTTCCTTCGTAACCGTAAACCCAGAAGGCGACGCGCCCGCCTTCGCGCACTCGCGAGGCCAGGCTTGCAAAACCAGCCGCAGGGTCCGGCAAATGATGCAGAACGCCGACGGAAAATGCCAAATCAAAGACTGCGCGAACCGGCGGGTTCAGCAAATCGCCGATCACCACGTGCGCGTTTGGAAACTGGCGGGTGTGCGCGAAGGCCACGAAGGCGCTTTCGCCCAAATCCAGCGAGACAATTGCTTTTGCGCCATGCGAAGCGACGATGGCGGTGTGGCGTCCCTTTCCGCAGCCACCCTCGAAGACCAACTGGTCCGCGAAATCCTTGGGCGTCAGCGGAGCCACCCAATCGAAGAATTCCTGCTCGTAGTAGTCGCGAAGATCGCTCCAGCGCGTCCACTCCTCGGCAAAACGCGAAGCTGTTTCGAGCTTGACGCTGGCGAGATTGGCGGGGAGCAGAATCGGGACGCCGTTGCGAATCGCAAATCGCGAGGCGCAGGCGCGGCAAGCGAGATTGCCGGTCAGAATGTGGCCGTCCTCTGCGGGGCGCGGCGCATCGCTGCTTAAAATTAGGTCGCCCGCACAATTGGGGCACACGATAAATTTCAGCGTTTCGAGTCTCATCTCGTTGGTGAAATTCCATGATACACCAAGCGGGATAGGGCAGTCTCAAGCTCCGATCCCGTGCAGAGAACGAACCAAGGTACTCACGCCGTTCCAGAGAATCTGGACGCCGATGCAAACGAGAAGAAAGGAAGAGAGCCGCAAAATAATGCTCATACCGCTCTCGCCGATGATGGCGGCGAGACGATCGGCGAAGCCGTAGCAAATATAAATGCTCACCGCGACGAGCGCTGAACCGATAACCGCTGCGAGAATCGCGAGGAAGTTTGGGCCGAGATGATGAGGCTCGTTGGCGCCGAGCGTGATGGCCATGGAGATGGAACCTGGTCCAACTGTGAGCGGCAGTGTGAGCGGGTAGAAGGCGCTGCGGAAAACATCGTTGGGATTCACTTCTTTCTGGACTTCTGGGCCGCGGTCCCCTTCCTCTTTGCTTTTGAGCATGGTCCAGCCATTAGAAATGACGATGAGACCGCCGCCGACCTGCACGACGGGAATGGAGATTCCAAAGAAATGCAAGATGTGGGTGCCGATGAGGAAGGAGGCGATCAACAGAATAAAACTGTTTAAAGCGACTTGCAGCGCCAGGACGCGGCGCATGGGACAAAGATAGTCGCGCGTCAAGGCGAGAAAGACGGGACTGCCGCCGAGCGGATTCACGATGGGAAACAGAGCGCTGAGGATGAGCAGAATACTTTTTGCGACTTCGAGCAAGGGGCTCCTCCGGACGGGAGAGTATAGCCGAGACGAGGCTTCGCTGGTTGCGCGTTGGGAGTGTGCGCTCCAGAGTGGAAGAGGGGGTACCCCTTCGTCGAGATGAAAAGAGTGCGTAACGGATTGATTTGCAAAGGGGTTGAGGAACGGCGGTTGTGTGGCGAAGCGTGTAAGCGGATGAAAGAAAAGAGGTTAGGCGGAAAGACGTGCAAAGACACCTCGCCCAGGTCGGGGCCGGTGCCGTGCGTGGAGACAAGGATGTCGGCGTGGAGGGGAACGGTGAGACGGAGAATGCACCAGGAATGCTAGCATGGATTAAATATATTGTCAAATACTATTATAGTACTAGTATCTAGCGAATTGGCATGTTTTGTTCGAACGATTTTGCAAAGAGAAGAAAACAAAGGGGTAGAGCACACTGGTGCCGGTGCAAACTGTTTATGAAGGGCGATGGAGAACCGGGAAAATGCTCGATGTGCGGCACACCAGTTCAGAAGAATGCACGGTGGAGAGCAAGAGGAAGGAACGTCAACAACCCTGCGCTTGCTGAGGCCGGGTCGAGGTAAACGCCTACCGCGTCGAGCGGTCTATTTATCGCTTACCGTAGAGGACAGCCACGCCGGAAGGGTACAGGGAGCACTAAAGGAAACGCGGCGGCCGGGGGAAGCGGCTGCCGCGTTTCGTGAGAGTCTGCAATCCGCTCAAAACAGGAAGCGGAAGCCGATCTGAATCTGGCGGCTGGAGTAAGCAAAATTGCTGTTTGCGTTGCTGACTGTGCCAAAGACCGGCGCAAAGGTTTTGCTATTGACATTGAAGTTGAGACAAGGCGCGGCAGCGCTGCACGGGACCGTGGTTCCCGCTGCTGTGGTAACAGGGTTCGTAGAGACGATGTATCCGGTCGTGTTCATTACCGTTGGATTTACGCGGTTGAATAGGTTAAACGCATCGCCAGAAACTTCGAAATTGTATTTGTCAGCGAAGGTGAACCTCTTGGAGACGCGAAGGTCAATGACTTGGGTCCGGGGGAATCTAAACGTGTTGCGTCCGATGATGTCGATGCCTTTCCGGCCACCCGACCCATTGACGCCTCCACCACCCGCAGGGAGGCTACCTGGAGCGTTTCCGGCGGTGGAGAGAGAGAAAGGGAGACCGCTCTGGGCCTGATATATGGGAGCAATCTCCCACCCATTAGCGAGGTAACCCAGCCACCCTTTTGTCTTCCAAGGAGAATTCACGATAGCGTTTAGCACGAAACGATCGCGCACATCGAAGCTGGAGTTGCCGTATTCGGGCCTAATACTGTTGGGCACGAGCAAGTCGTTGGTGTCCGTAAAAGTAGAGCCATTCACTCCGGTGTCCAAAGCATGAGACCAGGTGTAATTGGCACCGAATTGAACGCTATGGTTAAGACGGTGGTTGACCTGTAGGGCCAGGGCATCGTAATTCGAGGTTACGCCGCTGAAGACTTCTGTGATGGCTCCGTACTTGGCATTCCTACGGACAGAGAATAGCGGGGTCGTATAGGTCGAGCCGTTGGAGAGAGGTCCGGCGCCACCGGTGTTTGAATTTACGACCGTATAAGTGATTGTGCCAGTGGAAGGACCGATGTTGGTGTCCACGAAGTCCGGAAGACTACGACCGAAGCTGCCAAGGTAGCTGACGGACAGCACGGTCCCCCAGCCAAGATCGCGTTCTAAAGTCAGATCCGCTTCGTGAATTTGAGGGGCCTGGAAATTGGGATCGAAGAAGACTGCGTTTGGTCTTGCACCAGCCCCGGGAGCCGCAGCTAGGATTCTCGGGAAGGTCGGACCGCCCGCAGCCGCCGAATTAAAGGGGAAGGTAAGCTGACCAGTAGCTGCACCCGTGGTGATCAGAGCGTTGTACACAGCGGAGTTGATGATTCGACCGAAGTACATGCCGTAGCCAGCGCGGAGGGAGGTCTTGCCATTGCCGAAGATATCCCAGGCGAACCCAATCCGAGGACCAAAATTGTTTTTGTCACTCGGCAGTTGTGAAGTTTGAGAGATGTCCGGATTCACCAGGTTGCTGAAGGTGTCAGGGAGCCGCTCGTACTCGTAGCGTAATCCCACATTCAGAGTAAAGCGGGGTAGAACCCTCCAACTATCCTCGATAAAAAACGCATAATCCTTGGTGGCGAATTCAATACCGAGCGGACCAAAAGCCTGCGAATAACTGGAATAGCAGCTCGAAGTGTGAGTCGCTCCGCAGCTATTTGGGCTGTAGAAGTCCGAGAAAAAGTTGACTAGGTTGCTGTAGGAATAGGACCCAAATTGAGTACGGAGATTCTGACTGAGATCATCGACGTGAGTGAAGTCGACCCCAAACTTCAGGGAGTGCTTGCCGTGGGACCAGTTCAGGGTGTCGGCAAACTGCTGGCGTCGCTCGTCGGGGAAGGCTGGGCGCTGTAAAAACGTGGGCACTCCCATGTCAAATCCATTGGTAATAAAAATATCGGGGGCCAGGCCCAGTGGATTCGTGTAGCCAGGAGGATTCACAAAGCTACTTAGCTCAAATTGGGTAGGCGGTTGAGCGAACTCAAACTCAAAATCGCGTCCATATTGATAACGGGCTTCATTGGAAAGTGTGTTTGTGATGAAGGAATTGAGTCTTGCCACGCCCCAACTATCCCGCACGTAATCGTTACCGAAACTGGCTACACCGAACGTAACGCTGCTCTGTGTCTGAATGCCGGCCGGAGAAGTCCAACGCATGCGGTTGAATGAGAAGGATGCATGGTTTTTCTTGTTGATTTCCCAGTCGATCTTAGGGAAGAGGATCGCCTGATCACCCGTGCGAGGGACGGAACCAAGCTCGCCGAGTAAGGAATTCAAACCATTGGTGTAATCCGTTTGCGCTTGAGCGGTCTGGGTCGGAGTTGGTGCCGCGGTGTTGAAAATATTTTGCGCGAGTGTATTGATCTGGGCGGCGGTGGGAGCAGCGAAGAACGCGCTTGGACTGCCCGCCGTCGCTACGCCCGGGAAGTCGCGTGAGAAGCGGTCAAAGGCAAGGAAAAAGAACAGCTTGTCCTTGATGATGCGACCGCCAACGCCGAAGCCGCCAATGTAGCGCACGTCGCTGGGCTTGAAGGGAGCGGAGGTGAAGACTCCTGGAGAAGTCTGGGTTGTGAGCGTAGTGAACGGATTGGTGGCACCCCAGTCATTGTTCCGGTCATAGAAGTAGGCTTCCCCATGGAGCTGGTTGCTCCCGCTCTTGCTGACAGTGTTGACAACGCCGCCCGCGGAACGACCGTATTCGGCCGAGTAGTTTGAAGTGTTAACCTGGAACTCCTGGACCGCGGCCTTAGCACTCGAGTAACCGGCGCGCGTGCGGCCGCGTTCCTCGGAGAAGAAGGCCTGATTGTTGTCGGCGCCGTCCACAGTGTTGTTGTTCAGAAGCGTGCTGATCCCCCGGAAGCTCAACAAACCAAACCCGTTGGCATCGTTGACCACGCCGGGTGTAAGAAGAGCGAAGTTAGACCAGCGTCCGCCATTGATAGGAAGATTGTTGATCTGCAACTGGTCAACGACGGGCGCGAACTCTGCCGAAGTTGTGTTGACCTGCGGCAAATCCGAAGATACGAGAACTGTTGCGCCGGCCGAAGCCACATTGAGGCGGGCAGAAATGTCGGTGATGCTGCCAACCTGCACGACTACACGTTCCGCCTTGAACGGTGCGAAGCCCGGCACATCCACAGTGACTGTATATGTCGCCGGTTGAAGCTTTCCGACGCGAAAATAGCCGGTATCATCGGTCATTGCTATTTCCTCGGCGTTGGTGCCGTTACTCTTAACCACCACTCTGGCATTGGGGACAGCAGCGCCGCTGGAATCCGTAACGGTGCCGCCAATGGCGCCGTCGGTGGTGGACTGGGCGAATGCGCCGCAAGCGAATACCAGGCCAACTATCAGGGCGAAGCAAAATCTCATGATGGGGAACTGTTTCCCACGCGTACTCATATTCGTTTCTTCCTTTCTCTTATTGCCGACACTTCGCGCACATGCGCGCGGACCTGACTCCTCCAGGGTGACGGGGAAGGGTCCCTTATTTAGAAGGCAGACTCCAGTGGCCGCAAGCGCCGATTCTCGACAGCACCCAACATCCAAGTTCGTACCTATTTTCTATCACAGGTATTACCTGTATAGAAGAAAAACTCTGTGGAAAATCTTGGCGCGCCCGAAGTGGTAAATTCAATGCACGCCAGCACCAAGAATGTTTTCAGCCCCCAACTCAATCGTTGCCTGAGACTAAAGAAGGCGGATTGACGCTGTATAAACGTTTTGCAAACGGCTCATTAGAAGAGCGCCTTGCCCGGGGGACGCGCGTGCGCTAGAGTCTCGATGCCACGGACGAGGAAAAGAATGCCGAAACGCAAGAAGGCTGAACAGAAAGATGGCAGAGCGCCGCGGGAACGCGTGCGAGTTTTGATTACGGGAGGCCGGATTCAAAGACGCATTCATGCGCTGGCTCAGGAAATCCGGAAAGATTTTCCGGGCGAGCCGCTGCATCTGGTGAGCGTTTTGAAGGGCGGGGTCTTTTTCCTGACTGACCTGGCGAGGAATATTCCGGGGGAAGTTTCATTTGATTTTATCGCGGTGTCGAGCTACGGGCAGAAGACGCACTCGTCTGGGCAAGTGCGGTTGACGCGAGACCTGGACTCCAGCATCGAGGGAAGAACGGTGATCGTTGTCGAAGACATTCTGGACACGGGAATGACGCTGCAGTATCTCTTGCGGCTGTTTCAACAGCGCAAACCGAAGCATCTGCGCGTGGCGGTGCTTTTGGACAAGCCGGAACGCCGGATCGCAGCAGTACACGCAGACTACATCGGATTTTCGATTCCGAATGAGTTTGTGGTTGGTTATGGGCTGGATTATGCCGAACGATACAGGAATTTGCCGTATGTTGGCGTGTTACTGCTTGGCCCCGGGTTGAAGAAGAAACCGGCGGAAGATTAGACCGCGCGGCGCCCTCGAGAAATCAACAGCAAGAGATTGAACACCGAGTTCACAGAGAACGCACGGAGCACAGAGAAGACTGCGACCGGTCCGGACAAAAGTCGGGAGTCTGCGATCGGGGCCGGCGAACAAACTCACCCTGTGACAGGGAAAACCGAAACTTTGACTGGGAACCGGGCCGTTGCGCAGCCTCTGGTTGGCAGCCTGCTATAATAGTTAGACTTCATGAGTCACACGAATGAACATGCGACGGTAACTGCGTTGGGCGGTGGCGCGGAGATCTCCGCCGAAGTGCTCTCTACCCTGGCGGAAATCGGCGAAGAAGTGAACGCCTCGCTGGATCTGGACGAGGTGCTGGCACGGACAGCGGCCCTCATCAAGCGGCATATCGACTACGAGATTTTTGGCGTGCTGATGATCGAAGGGGACGGAACCTACCTGCGGCACCGATTCGCGATCGGCTATCCCCGCGAACTGGCGGACAACTTGCGGATTCCGCTGGGGCAGGGGATTACAGGAACCGCGGCAGCGACGGGCCACTCTGTACGAGTCAGCGATACTTCGAAGGACGCGCGGTATATCAACGCCATCGACAGCGTGCGGTCTGAACTGGCCGTGCCGCTGATGCTACAGGGGAAGTGCGTCGGGGTGCTGGACATTCAGAGCCGCCACCTCGATTACTTTACGCGGGACCAGCAAAACATTTTGACGCTGCTGGCCAGCCGGCTGGCAGTGGCGATTGAAAACGCGCGGCTGTTCCAAAAGGTGAGGGCCCAGGCGGACACTCTTTTGCTGCTGAGCGAAGTGGGGCGGGAAACCAGTGCGATCTTAGAAGTGGAAGAACTGCTGCGCCGCGCAGCGGAACAGACCAAGCGCGTGATTGATTACCAAATCCTGAGCATTATGCTCTACGACGAAGAGCAGAAGATTTTTCGCCACAGAGTAGATATGAAGCATGGGCATCACGTGCAGGGAAAACTACGAGCCACGGCGAGCGACGGAATTGTCGGAGCGGCGGCCACGTTGAAGGAGCCGGTCCTTGTTCCGGATGTGACCGTTGATCCGCGGTACCTGATGGTGAATCCGGAAACGCGTTCGGAACTGGCGATTCCCATGATCCACAAAGGGAAAGTGATTGGCGTGCTGGATTTGGAAAGCCCGCAGGCGAATTATTTTACAGAGGATCATGTGCAGACGCTTTCGATTCTGGCGGCGAACCTGGCGGTTTCGCTTGAAAATGCGCGGCTGTACGAGCAATTGGCGCGGGACGAAGCGCGGCTGGAGCGGGATTTGCAAGCTGCGAAAAGAATTCAAGGCGCGCTGCTGCGCCCGGTTCCGACGGAAGATTATGGGTTGGAGATGGCGGCGCGGTATCTGTCAGCGAGAGAAGTTTGCGGTGACCTCTACGAATTCTTGCGCTATGGACCGCAGCAACTGGGGATTGCACTGGGAGACGTGAGCGGCAAAGGGACCGCAGCGGCGCTCTATGGTGCAGTGGCGATCGGGATCATGCGAAGTCTGGCGCCGCAAAAACTGCAGCCCGCGGAGATGCTGAAGCAGATGAATCAATTGGTCGGCGAACGGCGCATCGAAGGACGATTCATGACGGCGTGCTTCGCCACATGGCAAAAAGGACGGCAGAAGCTGCGAGTGGCAAACGCCGGGCAGTCGCAACCGTTGCTCTACAAAGACGGGCGCTGCGGGAAAATTGAGCTAACGGGATTTCCGCTGGGGATTTTTGAAGATGTGAATTATGACGAATGGGGAGTTACGCTCGAAACAGGGAACATTCTGGTATTTCACTCCGACGGAATCGCAGAAACGGCGAACGGCGAGGGCCAGTTCTTCGGCACGACGCGGCTTATGAAGCTGATCGAAGAGCGCCATGATGCATCCGCGGCGGAAATCGCCGACGCGATTCTGCGCGAGGTGGATTGGTTTACGCAGAGCGCACCGCTCTCGGACGACCGGACGCTGGTGGTCGCAAAAGTCCGATGAGCCATTCGAATGGATCGTTTTCTCAAAAAATAAAATACCTGGATCCGGCTACTTGTACGCCGCACTTTGCCTGGGTGAAGAGCAGAGCGCGTAACGCCAGTGGCGAAGAGGTGGTGTGCGAGAGAGTGCCATTGGAATCCGCGGCGCGGAAATTTGGGACGCCGACTTACGTGTATAGCCGCGCCTCGATTGACGATGCCTATCGGGAATTGCACAAGGGGCTTGGTGCGCTGCCGCACACTTTGTGCTTTGCGGTGAAGTCCAACGGAAATTTGTCCATCTTGAAACATCTTGCCGAGATGGGGAGTGGTTTTGACATCGTGTCCGGCGGGGAGTTGCACTACTTGCAGCGAATCGGCGTGCGTGGCGATCGCATCGTTTTTTCGGGGGTTGGGAAGGACCGATATGAAATTCGTGAGGCGCTAAACTATCGGGTTCACGCGCGAGGCGGAGGCGCGGGGATACTGCTTTTCAACGTGGAATCGGAGGCCGAGCTCGAAATTTTAGTGGAAGAGGCGGAGCGACTGGCGGGACGCGGGGGCAAGCCACCTGCGGGGGCGATTCGCGTGAATCCCGATGTGCAAGCCGGCGGCCACCCACACATTGCAACCGGAAAACACGAACATAAGTTTGGATTGGACTGGCCGGAGGCGAGACGGCTTTACCTGGCGCATAGCGATTCGAAATGGATTCGATGGCAGGGAATCAGCGCGCATATTGGGTCGCAAATTACGACGCTGGCTCCATTTCGGCGGGCGCTGAAGCGGCTGGCTGGATTCGTAGGAGAATTGCGGCGCGCGCAAATTGATTTGCGTTACCTGGATGTTGGAGGCGGGCTTGGGGTGCGCTATTCCGACCAGAAGCCGCCGACGCGGGCGGAGTATGCGCGGCTGGTTTCGCAAATGGTGCGCAAACTCGGAGTACACCTACTGCTGGAGCCAGGGCGCTCGATCATAGCTCCGGCCGCCGTGCTTTTGACTCGCGTGGTGTATAAGAAAACGAATCGAGGCAAGACGTTTGTGGTGGTGGACTCGGCGATGAATGACCTGATGCGGCCGGCGCTCTACGGGGCGATTCACCCAATCACGAAAACCGCGCGGGAAGGGAAGGAGAGCGGCGGACGCAAACGAGTGGACATTGTCGGGCCAGTTTGCGAGACGGGTGATTGTTTTTTGCGGGACTGGCCGCTCGGGGAAGTGAAAGCGGGGGACCTGCTGTCGATTTGGGTTGCCGGGGCCTACGGAATGTCGCAAGCGTCAAACTATAACGCGCGATGCCGCCCTGCGGAAGTGTTGGTCGAAGGGAATCGCTTGCGATTGATTCGCCGGCGCGAGACTCAGGACGACTTGCTTCGAACGGATGTGCTCGGCTAGTTCTTCGCTGTGTCGTAGCCGCAGCCAAAGGGTTATGCTTCGCCCCATTTCAGCTTGCTGCGCAAAATCTCGAAGTAGGATTTCTTTGGCGGATAGATAAGTTTCAGCGGTTCTTTCGCGCGGGAGACGCGGACAAGGTCCGTAGGTTGCAACGGGATCCCGCGCTGTCCATCGAGGGTCAGAAAAACGGACTCGGTGTTACCGGAGAGCTTCATCACGATGGAGGATGAATCGCGGATTACCAATGGGCGGTCACTCAAAGTGTGCGGACAGATGGGAGTAATCACAAAAGATTCCACGGCGGGGTGAACGATCGGCCCGCCGGCGGACAAGGAATAGGCGGTGGAACCGGTTGGACTTGCCACGATCAGGCCGTCGGAGCGGTAGCGGCAGACAAACGCGCCGTCAATGTGGAGCTCAAGCTCGATCATGCGGGCGAGTGCGCCCTTATTGATCACCACATCGTTCAACACGCGCTGCGTCTCGATGACTTTGGTTGCGCGCTCGAGTTCGACGCTGATCATCACGCGCTCGCTGAGCGAAAAACGCCCCTCTAAAGTGTCATCGAGGGCCGGGTGGAGCTCTTCCAGAGTGAAACTGGTAAGAAAACCCAAGCTGCCCATATTGATGGGGAGGATAGGAATCCCGCGCGGGGCGGCAAGGCGCGCAGCGGCCAGCATGGTGCCGTCACCCCCAAGCACGAGGAGAAGTTGCGATGCGTCGGCCACGCGCTGACGAGGCAAACCCTTTGAACCATTCGGCAAACACTCAGCAGTCTCTTCGTCAATGAGGGTTTGTATGCCGCGGGAATCGAGCCATTTCAACAATGGCGGAACAACGACGACGAGATTCGAGCGGCGGGGGCGGGAAATGATGCCTATGGTTTGAAAAGATTGTCCGGGATGCATGTGCGTAAGCGATTCTACTCCAGGGCCTTTTTGCGCGCGTGGAGAAAATACTCCTGATTGCCTTCGGCGCCCAAGAGGCGGCTGGGGCGAACTCCGAGGCATTCGAGATCAAGAGATTCGACGTGTTCGCGCACGGATCGAATTGCCTGATCATGACGTTTTTGGTCTACGACGATTCCGCCATGGGTAATCTGCTCGCGGCGCAATTCGAATTGCGGTTTGATGAGGATGAGAAAATCGGCATTGGATTTTGCCACTGCGACTGCTGGCGCAATGACTTTGCAGGCCGAGATGAAGGAAACATCTATAACGATAAGATCTACGGTTTCAGGAAGGTCTTCCGCACACAGTTCGCGCGCGTTGCGCTCGATCGGAGTCACGAGAGGATTCTTACGCAGCTTCCAGTCAAGCTGTTCCACGTTCACGTCTACGGCATAGACCCGGGCCGCGCCATGCTGGAGCAAGCAATCCGTGAAACCACCGTTCGAAGCGCCGATATCCAGGCAAACGCGCCCGCTCGGGTCGATGGCAGAGTCTTGCAGAGCGCCTTCCATCTTTACGCCACCGCGGCTGACGAACTTCTGCGCGCGGCTGATGATTTCGATGCGCGCGCCTTTCTCAACGGGCATGCCTGCCTTTTCTGCCCGCCGGCCATCTACCTGAACTTCTCCCGCGAGAATCATGGCCATCGCTTTCTGAGGAGAATCAGCGAAGCTTCGCTCGACGAGAAGAAGATCGAGCCGCCTGCGGCTTGCCTTTTGTTTCATAACAGTTCGAATGATCAAGCGCGGCGAAGAACGAGAAATTCTGCGATCTCGCGGAGGCGGGCCGCGCGATCCGAGAATGGTGCAAGCTCGGCGATGGCCTTTGTCGCGAGATCCTTGGCAATCTGGTGAGAGCGCTCGAGACCGTAAACTGCGGGATAGGTCGCCTTTTGCTGGGCCATGTCTTTTCCCGCAGTCTTGCCGAGTGCGGCGGAGGATTCCTCGACGTCAAGAATGTCGTCGGTGACCTGAAAGGCCCAGCCGATAGTCTCTCCGAAGCGACGCAGGCGGTTGACATCTTCGGACGCCGCTCCAGCGCACAAGGCACCTGCGGTGATGGAAGCACGAATCAGGGCCGCGGTTTTCGAGCGGTGAATGTACTCGAGCATCTGCGGATCGACGGGCTTGCCTTCGGCTTCGATGTCAGCAACCTGGCCGCCGACCATTCCATTGATGGTGCCAGCAGCGGCCGCGACTTCCGAGAGGATTGCGGCGCGGCGTTCTGCGGCAGCGGGCGTCGCGCCGACGGTTTCAAACGCCAGCGTTAAGAGTGCGTCACCAGCGAGGATGGCGATGGCTTCGCCGAATTTTTTGTGGCAAGTGGGTTTGCCGCGGCGGATGTCATCATTGTCCAGGGCCGGCAAATCATCGTGAATCAAAGAGTAAGTGTGGATGAACTCGATGGCGCAAGCGGGATGAAGCGCGGGTTTGATATCGCTCGAGAAGATGCGCGCCGTCTCTAGACAGAGGATGGGACGAATACGCTTACCACCCGCAAACACGCTGTAGCGCATGGCGGTATGAATGGAAGTCGGTTGCGCCACGGCGGCCGGGATGAGCCGCTCAAGAGCGGCATCGACAGTGACGCGGTTCTCTTCGAAAAATGGGGGGAGTTTCATCGCTGGAGGGAATTGGCGCGCAGCCGGCAGACCGAGCGCGTCACGATTCGGACTCCCGCTCGGGATCGAACGGCTCTGCGGCAAGCTTGCCATCGGCCTTCTTGAGGAGGATTTCCACGCGTCCCTCCGCCTCTTCGAGTTGTTTCTGACATTCACGGGAGAGTGCAACGCCCTCTTCAAACAACTTCATTGCGTCGTCCAAAGAAAGTTGCGGACTTTCCAGGCGGCGGACGACCTCCTCAAGGCGGGCGAGCGAGCGTTCAAAATCCGGCTTTTTTTGCGGTTCGGGTTTCTTGGGAGCAGGTGAATTCACGCGACTGGCCCGTATCCTTTAGCAGCGAGTAGAGACGCCTATTTCTGACAGCGGCTGCAATAGTAAGTTGACCGACCGCCCTGCTCCACGCGCCGAACCGGCTGGCCGCATCGGCGGCAGGGTTTTCCCTCGCGACTGTAGACGCGAAGAATGCTTTCCAAACCCTGGAACCACCACTCCGGATTGCGAAAGTCGGGCGCTGGATGCAAACAGCATTCTAAGGCACGCGCGAGAACGGACACAATTGCTTTGTGCAGGCGGCGCGCCTCCAGCGGCTGGAGGCTGTTGGCACTGCGGCGCGGGTCGAGGTGAGCGTGCCAGAGAGATTCGCAGGAGTAGATGTTGCCAATGCCCGCGACGCGCGATTGGTCCAGCAAGAAATCCTTCAAGGGCCGCTTCGAAGCAGAGAGCAATCCGGTTAAACGGCGGGAGGTGAAATCGCGCGAGAGGGCGTCGATGCCCAGAGCACTGAGGCCGGGACAATCATCTGCGGACTTCCACGTATGAACGCGGCCGAAGTGGCGGCGATCGGCGAAACCGAGGACGCCTTTGTCCAGTTCGAGGGCAACATCGACGTGCACACCGCTCTTGCCGTGGTTGGCACGTTCCATCAATTCTTTGAAATCTGAGAACCAGAGAAGCTGGCCGTCAAGGCGAAAGTGCATAGTCAGGAGGCCGCTGTCAAGGATGAGGAGCAGGTACTTGCCTTTGCGATCGACGATGCGAATGCGACTTCCCTTGGCTTGGCGTGCCACCCGTGTAGGGGTTTGCGGCTTTGTGGCAATGAGATGAAAAACGTGGACACGGCGGATCCGACGGCCCTGAACGATAGGGCGCAGTGTACGAACGACGGCTTCCACTTCCGGGAGTTCAGGCATGAGCGCGGTATAGGATCAAGTTCCAGGCTTAAGAGTGAGCGTGTGCTTCCGAGTCTGCGCTTCAGCGGCATCACTAAACGGCGCGAAAATGGGTTTGCCTTCATACCAGTAAGAGAATTGATCCGAGTAATGGCTGCTTCCAGGCTGGCCGGATTCTCCTGCGGTGATGAGCATAATGGATTGATCCCAGTTTTTAGGATTGGCGACAAAACGCATGGCGGGGCCGTGAGTCTTCGCGGCTGCACGCACGCTATAGACGGCGCCTGCCTGCGGCTTGTCTGTAATGCTCAGGAATCGCTTCAAAAGACCGTCGCTTCCGAGGGGATGAAACATGTCCAAGGAGTTAAAGCGTTTCCACGCCCAATCTTCAACGTGCTCGCTCTTGCTTTGTTCCGCCAGTTTGGTCACTGCGATGTCGGCAGCGGTGGAAAGCAATTCGTCATAGTTCTTGTCGGCCGCGGGGAGCCACTTTGCGGGACGATCCGTGAGAATTTTTTGCAGAAACGTGGTGGTCCGCCATTGATAAAGACTTGTATCTTTTCCGAGGAACGGCTCGAGAAGCAGGTCGATGGCCGCCCGGCGTACCGTATGAAGAAAAGAAACTTCCGGAGAGTCGGCGTCAGCGATTCCGTTCCAATCCTTCAGACCATCGATAAGTTTTTGAGCGCGCGGGTCTTTGGGCTTCACGGTTCTCGCTGCTGCCAATAACTCGTCGGCGAGAAACACGTGGGGATAGCTGTACGTGTCGGTTTGAACCTTCAGCATGTCTTCGGGCCGCAAATCGTGGCGGTCATGCAATAAATCGTAGATGCGCGCGGTGCGATAGGGCTCTTCCCAGCGGTCCGTGAGATACGGTTTGTAATTTGGGGCCACTACGCGTGCGTTGGCAGTAACAATCAGCCCGCTTTCCGGATTGAGCGCCTGGGGGAGGCGGTCAAATGGAATGTAACCGCTCCATTCATGATCGTCTGTGTCACCGGGAACGGGCACTTCGCCATGGCCTTTCTTGCGGATGGGCACGCGCGCGGCCATCACGTATCCGATATTGCCGTCGACGTCGGCGTAAACCCCGTTCTGCGCCGGGCCCCAAACGCGCCTCATATTCTCACGGAATTCTCTCCAGTTGCGCGCCTTGCCAAGCCACGTGTAGCTGTTGGCGAGGCCGCTCGGTTCCGTCGCGGTCCAACGCAGCGCGTAGGCTTTGTCTTCTTCGCGATGAACGATGGGGCCGTGGCGCGTCACTGTGACCTTTAAGTGTTCGTCCGCCTGACCTTTGACGTGGATGGTCTCATCGAAGACTTGTGCCTTCGTCCACGCGGCTTTTACGCGATACTCATCCGGGGAGGCGGGGTTGAACGTCTCGACGTAGAGATCCTGAACGTCGGCGCCGTTATTGGTGAACCCCCAGGCGATGCGGTCATTGTGGCCGATGATGATCATCGGCGCGCCGGGGAGTGTGAAACCCTTGATGTTCCAACCGGGTGCCGTGAGGTGAATCTCGTACCATATGGACGGGATGGAGAGCTCGAGATGCGTGTCGTTGGCGAGCAAGGGCTTTCCTGTGGCGGTGTGGGCGCCACTTACGACCCAGTTGTTGCTGCCAAGGCCCTGACGAATCTCGTTTTTTGATTCACTCAGAAAAGCTTGAACAGACTCTGCGAGTGCAGAGGTCACGTCGGGGTCACTTTCGCGCGTTGCGATGTTCGGTAGAACACCACTTCTTGCTTTTAGAACAGTATCCGGCTGCATATCGTCGTCATCATCGTCATCGTCCGAGTCCGCGGCGGAACGTTGCGAGCCGTCATCGATAACCTTGGGATCGCCGACGACAAAATGATCCATCGCGGCTTCTTCCGAGAAGAGATCCTTTGCGCGGTCCGGCCCGGCGCGCTCCGCGACTTTGGCGCGATTCAGTTCTCTTTCCCAGGTGTTCGTCAGAGTGCGATACATGTAGCCGGAAATCGCTATGGTGTCGGAAGGCTGCCAGGGACTGGGTTCGTAGCGGAGAAGCGAGAATTCAAGAGGAAGGGCTTTCTTGTGCTGCTCGATAAAGTGATTCACGCCGCGGGCGTATGCTTCCATGACCTTGCGAGATTCGGGATCAAGGAGCGTGGCGTCGCGCTCGGCGGCGCGAGCAAATCCGTTGGTTCGAAACTCTTTGTCGATGACAAGCGTCTTGGGGCCCAGAATTTCGGAAAGTTGGCCGCGGGCGACGCGGCGGAGCAGGTCCATCTGCCAGAGACGGTCTTGCGCCATTACGTAGCCCTGCGCTTCTGCGAGGTCTTCCACTGAAGAGGCGCGTACGCGCGGAACGCCCCACCGATCACGTTCGACGGTGACGTCCTGGTGGAGGCCGGGAAGGGAAGCGCTCCCATCGATTTGCGGCAGTGGGCGGTAGATGAACCACCAAGCCAAGGCGGCTGTTACGGTGACAAGAATGGCGAAGATCCAATAGAAGACGCGAAGAAGGGTCCGCAAGTTTGCTCCCAGCGATTTGGGCAAGAATTGAGTTTAGAGGAGACGCTTCGTGCGCGCAACCAAAGCGAGGAAAGGTAAATGCGGGATAGCCTTAAATTGGAGTGTTCGCGAATGGTGGATAAATGTTTCCACGATAGATTATATGGAGCTACTTTTTAGCAGGCGGAGGAGCGGGTTTCAAATCAGCGGCGGATTTCTGTAATTCCGCGACCGCCGAAGCGGTCAGCTCATAAAGAGCGGGCTCGTCCTGGCGCTTGGCGACAAAATTGTCGCCATTTTTTGAGATTAGGATTTTCTCGGTGCGCTTGCCGCCATCGGAAGTCACTGTCAGGTCAATCATCGGACCGGCGAATCCGGACTCGGGGAACTTGCTTGCAGAGAGATCGCGGATTTTGTCAATGAGCGCCGATACCGTGCCTGGATCCATCTTTGCACCATTGGACCACCAATCACTGCCGCTGTGGGTAAGGAAATAACTCTTGGAACCGTCGTGAAATTCGATTTTGTCGGGATCGACGAAGCCGAAATCGAAGAGCTTCTTGTTACGGAAATCGTCGAGGCCCTTATCCAAGCCGGCTCCGGTCCCGCTTAAAATTTTATAAACGCCTGCGACGGCACTGGACTTGGCATAGTAGTCGTCTTTGTTCTTTCGAATCTGCAGCTCCTGCGTGCCCGAGACATCAGTAACTCTCGCGGTTGCAAGAGGAGTGCCGGCGCTGAACGCGGCGGCCTTTTTCTGTTCGTCTTCGCTTGCGTTTAAATCCATTTTTGCATCGCGCAAGGTTCGCAGCAGATCTTCCACTTGAGAGCGGTCCGCCCGGAACGGTTTCGGTTTCACAATCTGCCACTCATCTTTGCTGCGGCCAAACGCGATGGTTTGTTTTTTGGCGGTCAATTCAATACTGGAAACTTTGTCAGAATCAAAGATCAGCAGCCGCTTATCGCGCAGGTCGTTCGCATTTTTGAGCAAGGCACTCTTGTTGTAGCTCGCCATGGTAAACACGCGGGTGTCTCCCGCCAGTGTTGCGTACGCGCCACTGCTTGTCGGCGTATCATCTCCGATCAGGAGCTTTTGAGTCTTTCCATCTTTCTTGGTAATCGCCACTTCGATGGAAGGCTGAGCCAGGCCGTACTGATCAAAACTTGCCGCCTTGTCTTCGACAAGCCGGTCTGAATTCAGCGAAGAGAGTGTCGAAAGCACGCTAGATACAGCGTCCTGATCAGCGGCTAGCACTCTCGGCGCTGTGATTTTCCATTGGCCCGAGCCATTTTTCGAGAGCACGACTGAATCACCGTCTTTTTTTCGAATCGAAAGCGCGGTTACATCCGCCGGCTGGAGGGTCAGAATTTTGGGCGGTGATTCAACAGCAGAGTCTGCGGCACTTGTCAGCGATTTGCGATGATTGGACCAATAGAGGGTTCCAGTCAACGCCGCGAGTACGATGGCGGCAACCAGCAAACCGCGACTTTTCATCGGAGCGCCTCAGAATTCGCCGTTAAGCCACGAACGCTACGCCTTACCTGCGTCGCCACCATACCGAAACTCCTGCGATCACGATCCCAAGCGGCAGCAGCCCAAGGCTGGTGATGCCCACCCAATTCAACTGGCCCCGCGTCATCGTAATCCGGCGATCATCACGGTCTTTGGGGCGAATGGAAATCAAGTCTTCGTCCGAGGCAAGCCAGTTCGTGGTATTCAACGCCAAATCACGATTACCATTAAAGCTGATAAACGAATTCGCGGCCCACGCCGAGCTTCCCACCACGACAAAACGTCCTTCCGAGTTCTCCTTTCCCGTTCTGTAGGAGCCGGCGACTGCGATGGTGAGCGGCCCTTTCTTGTTTTTCGGATCGTTTGGATTGACTTCCGGAGAATTCAATTTGGTAGTGGCCAGGCTGCTCTCGGATGAATCAAACAGCTTCTCGACCGTAGTCTTGTCCGTGCTCTTCACTTCCATGGAACGCACCAGCGGAAATCCCGTGGCAGATCCCTTCAGGTCATTCACGATGGCGTGCCGGTCATAATGGGTTACAAGCGCTACCTGCGGACCAAGGCCGGCGAGTTGCCCAATCGGGTTGAGGTCAAGGATCAAGTCTTTCTGCAAAGTTACGCCCCAGTTTTGCAATAGACTCGCCAACGCATCGTTGTCCGCAATTTCTGAACGGCCCATCTTCAGAGGCGGATCAAGTAAAAAGAACGCCCGGCCGCCTTCTTCAACGTACTTCTTGATGGCGTCAACGGCGGGCTGCTGGTAATCCCCGGTCGGTCCAGCAACGACTAAGACTGTGCAGTCGGCAGCGACTTCAGCCTTTTGCAAAAGGCTGATTGATTTTGGGGTGTATTCCTCTTTGGTGAGAAGGTCCCGCAGGCGCGAATAGCCAGTTCGATCGGTATCGTCAATTTGGTGTTCTCCACTTCCGGAGGCAAAGCAAACGGTTCGCGCATTGTTCTTCAGGGCTCGAATGAACGCACCCGTGATGTCTTCCTCGCTGGTGCTTTTTGCTTCTTCTCGTTTCGCTCCAATTTGGACGACGGTTGTGCCGTAGTTCTTGATTCCAGCTTCGCGGGCCAATTGCGGCTTCTTGTCCACATCGACGTAATCAATATGAACTTTGTGAGAAAGATTCGCGTACAAGTCCAGCTGATCCTTGGCCCGTTCGAAGTGCGTGCCCTGATCAAAGTAGGTGATCTTTGCATCTTCTTTTAAGCCCTTGACGATCTTCGCGGTCTGTTCAGAAAGGCTGTAGCGCTTGTTGGAGGTCGCGTCGTAAGTCTTGTTGTAGCGATTGGCAAGGATATTCGCGGTGCTCACAATAGCCAGCACGACCACGATGTATAGAGTTGCATACCCAATGTATTTTGTTTGCCGCGCCTTGAGAAGTTGCAGATTCACTTACGACCTCCACCGGAGCGACTCAAGGGAGCGAGCCGTCAGGAAGAGCCCGAGAAAAATCACGGTAACGTAATAGACAGCGTCTTTGGAATCCAGGACTCCCTTTGCGAAGGATTCCATGTGTGTGGTCACCGACATATAGGAGAGTACCTGCGCCCAAGTTGAGGTTTCGTACCCGCTTGCCCATCCGAGGACGAAAATCAGGAGGCACGCGCCAAACGTTGCCGCGCCGGCGATGATCTGATTCTTAGTCAGGCTGGAAATGAATGTTCCGATTGCCAGCAGGCCTGCTGCCTGCAAGAGCATTCCAAGATAACCCACTGCCAACGGTTTCCAATCCGGATTGCCATACTTGAAGATGAACGCGTAGTTCAGTCCCGTCAGCAGAAGCATGCCAATATAGAGAGTTACTGCGGCCAACCATTTGCCGAGAATTACCTCGATGTCCCGGATAGGTGAAGTCGCGAGCAGTTCCATCGTGCCATTTCGTTTTTCTTCCGCAAAGAGCCGCATGGTGATCAGCGGTATGACGAAAAGTGCAGTCACGTTCAAATCGCTTAGGAGTTGACGGATGATCTGTTCATTGATGTTCATGGGCATCATCTCGCCGCGCATTTGGGAGGCCATGCTGTAAAAGACAAAAGCGCCCAGGATGTTCCAAAAGAACCAGCCGAAGAGCAGGGCGAACATGACAAAGAGAACGTAAGCGACTGGAGAAACGAAATAACTGCGTAGTTCCTTGCGGCAAATGATCCAGATATTCTTCATTGTCCAGCTTCCTTTGCCTGTGCGTCACGTGATAGGGCGCCAACTTGGTCGCCAGTTAGCTGCAGGAAGACTTCTTCCAAGCTCACAGCGGACGTACGCAACTCATTGAGGTCCCAGCCAGCTTCCACGACAGCGCGGGCCAGATCGCCGCGCACGAATTTATCCTTCACGCTTTCCACCTCGAATATGGCGCTGCTCCGCCTTTTTTCCTTGAATGCCACGCGGCCCACGCCCGCGACCTTTTCGAGCCGCTCTTGTACTCTGGCGGAATCCAGCGCGCCGTTTCGTCCGGCCACTTCGACCAGCACCAGTTCGGCCCCGCGCGCCCGGCTTTGCAAATTGTTCACCGAGTCCGTGGCAACGAGCTTTCCTTTGTTGATGATGATGACCCGCTCGCAGGTCTGCTCGACTTCCGGCAAGATGTGCGTGCTCAGAATGATGGTGTGGTCGCCGGCGAGACTCTTAATCAAATCGCGCGTCTCGTTAATTTGTTTGGGATCCAGTCCTGCAGTTGGCTCGTCGAGAATGAGCACATCGGGATTGTGAATGATGGCCTGCGCCAGGCCGACCCGCTGGCGGTAGCCCTTGGACAATTTTCCGAGAAGCTTTTTCTTTTCGTCCCCAATTGCGCAGCGGTCGCAAACGGCATCGACACGTTGTTGTAGATCCGCTCCGGAAAGTCCCTTCAAGCGGCCCACAAACGTCAGGTACTCCGCAGTTCGCATCTCGAGATAAAGTGGCGGCGCTTCAGGAAGATAGCCGATGCGTTTTTTGACCTCGAACGGCACCTCCAGGACATCAAATCCCGCAACCGTCGCAGTGCCCGAGCTGGGCGGCAGGAAGCACGTCAGCATCCTCATCGTGGTCGTCTTGCCGGCGCCGTTAGGCCCCAGAAAACCGACGATCTGGCCTTTTTCCACCTCAAAGGAGATGTGATCCACAGCCGTGTTACGAGCGTACCTCTTGGAAAGATCTTTTACGCTGATCATAGGATTTTCTTTTTGAGTGTTAGACCCTTCGTCTTGCCGCAAACCTAGCTAGCCGAAAAGTTGCTGTTCGACTGCGAAACAATATCCTAAAAAGGTCCAAAGCGTCATGTCAATATCTCACCGGAATTCTTCATTTCATTCCCGGCATCCAGGCGTTGGAGTTCACTGTTGATCGAGTCCATATAGTAAGACGCACGCGCCATAGAACGGTTGCCTGTGCCCCACGGCAGTACTGTTACAATGCGGCTGGGGAGGACAGGTTCCCAGTATGATTGCTGTGCGCCTGATCGGCGTCCTGGCGTTGGTCGCGCTAAATGGCTTTTTTGCCGCGACGGAGTTTTCGCTCGTCGCCGTGAGGTTGTCGCGCGTGCGACAGCTCGTTGCCAAGGGAAACACACGCGCGCGCGTTGTTGAAGTGCTCGTTAGCGATTTACACCGCGTGGTTTCAGGCGTGCAGCTCGGCATAACGCTGACCAGCTTGGCAATCGGTGCGCTTGGCGAAGCCACTCTGGCGAAGGTCTTTCAGTCCATCTGGGCGGGGAAGACGGGAGCGCACACTGTGCTGATCGCGCATGCAATCGCCCTCGCTGGTGCGTTCGCGCTGTTGAGCACATTGCACGTGGTGATTGGAGAGCTGGTCCCGAAGACACTGAGCCTTGCCCGCGCCGAACGTGTTGCGTTGCTGGTGGCACTGCCTTTTCAGTGGTTCCTTAACACATTTCATTGGGCGATTAACCTGCTTGACGGCGTTTCCACCGCGATCGTGAAAGCTCTGGGTGTGACTTCGCCACAGATACATGGCGTTGCGCATTCCACGGAAGAGCTACAAATCCAGATTCAACAAGCCCGCGAGCGCGGCCTCATCGCGCCCGGCGAAGAAAAATTCATTCTCAGCGCCATGGAACTCGCGCAGATCCAAGTGCGGGAGATTATGGTGCCTCGGCCGGACATCCACACGCTTCCGGTGGAGTCCAGTCTGGACGAGGTGATGCGTGTTTTCGCAACAACCCAGCGCTCTAGAATCCCGGTCTATCGCGGCACTCCCGATCACATCCTGGGTTTTGTTCATATCAAGGATATGATATGGATCCTGCTCGATCGCGAACGACGCCTCGAAGAGAACTTGTCCCCCCCTCCTTTCGATTTGCGCCGCGTTTTGCGTGAAGTGCTCATCGTGCCCGAGACCAAACCTGCCAGCGAACTGCTTCTCGAGTTGCGCACTCGCCACGTCGGTATGGCCTTGGTGGTGGATGAGTTTGGCAGCATCCTCGGCCTGGTGACCATGGAAGACATTCTTGAACAGATGGTAGGAGAAATTCACGACGAATTTGACGTCGTCGAACGGCCTCTGACGCTGGCCGATGGCGCACTTATTTTTGACGCCGCCCTCAATGTGCGCGACCTTGACACGCAATACAACATTACGTTGCCTGAAGATCCGGCCTACGCAACCGTAGGCGGATTCGTCCTAGACCAATTAGGATTCATACCCAAAGGTGGCGAAAGCTTTGAATATGGCAACTTTCGCTTCTCGGTTGTGGAAATGGACGGCAAGCGCGTCGCTCGCGTGAAAATCCAGCGCGTCCGTTCTCCCCAAACGGAAGGCGCGCCTGCGAACTCTGCCGATGTTATGCTCCAACTGGCCAAAGGTCAGAAATCTTCCCCCGGCGACTCCTAGCTGCCATTCCTTTGCCGAACAGGGCTTTTATGTTGCGCCGCGCCTTCGCGCTTTATGCGTCCCGGTTCTTTACGGGGAGCCCGGCATCTTTCTTTCATCTTCCTTAGTATCTTTCTTTTCTCGCGTCATCTTTACCGTTTGCGCACCACTGCACCACGCGCTGTCGGAGACTCGTGAGGCTCCGGTAGACAATGAAGGCGTGAGTCCGCACAAGCACCGGCTCGCCGATTACCTGCGGCCCAAAACGCTGGCGATGTTGTTGCTCGGGTTTTCTTCAGGTCTTCCCTTTTTTCTGGTCGGCAATACCTTCGGCTACTGGCTCCGCGATGAACACACCTCCCTGACGGCGATCGGGTTTCTTTCCTGGGTGGGCATTGCATATTCGCTGAAGTTTCTGTGGGCGCCCTTGATCGATCGCGTCGACTTGCCGTTGTTTAGACGGCTTGGACATCGGCGCGGATGGATAATGTTCTCGCAGATAGTCGTCGGGCTGGCACTGGCCGCCATGGGCGGAACTGGCACGAAAGCCGGGCTCGCCCGGCTTGGCGCTTTTGCGCTCGTCGTCGCGTTTGCCTCATCAACACAGGACATTGTGGTCGATGCGTGGCGAATTGAATCGGCAGAGGACGAAGAAGAACAAGGCCTCCTCGCGTCTGCCTATCAGTTCAGCTACCGCCTGGCGCTCCTAACTACGGATTCCCTTATCCTCATCGTGGCAGCGGCTGTGGGCTGGCG
>MNEA01000037.1 GCA_001917435.1 Acidobacteria bacterium 13_2_20CM_2_57_6 | reverse complement strand
GCGTGTAGGCGAACCACACCGCTGGCGGTGTCTGGTCTCCCCAGGGCCGGTCATCCCGCACGTAGGTCCACAGTCGCCCCGTTTTTGTTTTGCCATTCCCCGGTGCCAGCACCGGCACCGGCGTATCGTCGGCGTGCAACTTCTCGGCGCTCATCACGTGACGTCGCAAGGCCTCTACCAAGGGCTCCAGTAACCGGCTGCATCCTCCAACCCATTCCGCCATGGTCGAGCGATCCAGCTCCACTCCTTCGCGCGCGTAGATCTCCGACTGCCGATACAACGGCAAGTGGTCACAGTATTTCGAGACCAACACGTGGGCCAGAAGTCCGGGCCCCGCCATCCCTCGCGCGATCGGACGACTTGCTGCTTCCGCTTGCACGATTTTGTCACAGCACGCACAAGCCAGCTTCGGCCGAACCTGCCGGATCACTTTGAAATGTTCCGGTACATACTCCAGTGTTTCCGAGACATCTTCACCGAGTTGTTTCAGCTTGCCGCCGCAGTCCGGACACGCTTCCTGCTTCGGCAGAACCTTGCGCGTCTCACGTGGCAGATGCGCCGGCAGTGGCTGCCGCGCACGTTTCGCCGTTTGATTCACAACCGGCACAGCCGTCGGGGTAGCGGAAGTAAAAGCTATCTTCTCTGCTCGGCTCGCTTCCAGTTCGTCCAGCCGCAACTCCAACTGCTCGATCTGCCGGTCCAGCTTCTCCGACTTGCGCCCGAACTGCATCCGCCTCAGCTTGGCGATCAGCAGCTTCAGCCGTTCGATCTCTTCGTCTCGCGAGGCCAGTTGTTCGTCCTTGGAAAGAATTTGTGCGTGCTGTGCGACGATCAAGGCCTTCAACGCTTCGTGGTTTAGCGTATCGAGATCAGGAAGGGCGGCGCGCTCACTCATCTTGCGCGCAGTATGCCAAGCAACTAAATTCGTGGCAAATCAATTGTTGCTAATTTCTGCTTACACCGCCAACTGCGGCGTGTGTGTGCGTACCGGTCGCCGCCAATCGATCCCTTCCAGCAACATCGATAACTGTGCTCGCGTAAGCGATACTGTTCCGCTTGTCGCTTGCGGCCAGATGAAGCGCCCACGCTCGAGCCGCTTCGCGAAAAGACACAGCCCATCGCCGTCCCACCACAACATCTTGATCAGATCACCCCGCCGACCGCGGAAAACAAACACGTGACCAGAAAACGGATTCTCTTGAAGTGTCGTCTGTACCATGCCACTCAGCCCTGTAAAACCGCGCCGCAGATCCGTGAATCCGGCGGCGATCCAGATGCTTGTCCCGGTGGGCAGTCAACTCCCGACCCTCTGCTTAGAAGGCAGACGCTCTATCCAACTGAGCTACGGGCGCGTTGGGCATTGATTCTAAAACATTTGCGCCGCGCGGGCACTCTGTTTTAGATGCATTGACCATCTACGTAAAGAGCAGACGCTCTTCACACACAGCAGGATTGCCGGATTGGCTGTGTAATGCTGCCTGTACTTCGCGGACATAACGTCGCCTTTTCGTCTGCTTGATTGTCTCAAGCGTCGTCTCTTCGGAAGTGTCCATCTATCCCTTCGTGGACACTTATCCATGTGCCCACAACGGACAGCATCCTTTTTTACTCTCAATTCGTCCAGACGGCCATGGGATGACGCTTACCGATTTTAGAACTCTTCCGATTTTAGAACGAAACTCTGGCGCTCAACTGGATTTCGCGACCGGGCGTCATCGCCATGGTGATCGTCCCGAACTGCGGCGTATTCACAAAACGGTTCGGCGTGCCCAGGTTCACTTTGTTTAAAGCGTTGAATGCTTCCGCGCGGAACTGAAAATTAGCTCTCTCGCTGATGCGGAAAGCACGCGCTAACGCAAAGTCTAGAGTCTGCATCGGGGGGCCATACACGGAATTCCGGCCGGCATTACCATACGTAAAAGCCGGCGGCACGGCAAACGCCCCAGGGTTAAACCACTCCGCGGAGGTATGCGTTCCAGGGCCAAACACCGGCTGGCCGGTGACGTTCGCTCGGATCGGATTTTCGCCTAGTACAGTCCCAGAGTTCGCTGTGTCTCCGAACACGGAAATGGTGAACGGCATTCCCGATTGCACCTGGTATATCGTCGACAAATGCCAGTCCTCGGTGACAAGGCGAACCCATTCCTGCTTTCGCAACGCGGGAATATCATAGACGCTGCTCAGTGCGAACCGATTCCGTACGTCACACCCTGGGCCCTTCTCCAGGTTTAGGTTCCTGTTGTCCTGCGGGATTGTTGATTCGTCCATCGGAGAACGGAAGTCTGGCGCGTTGGTCAGATTCTTCGCCAGTGTGTAGCTGGCCAGAAGGCTCAACCCATGAGAATACCGGCGGCGCACATTCATGTAGCCTGCGTCATACCAGCTCTGCGCCGTGTTCTCCAATAAATTAATCGTGCTGACCGGGAAAGTTTGACTTTGTACAACGGCAGTGGTGCTGCTCGGCGTCAACACCGTGCCCGGCACAAACGTGAGTGACTTGAACGGCCGGCGCGGGCCAAGGGGGCCCGGACCGGGAAGAGTGTTATTGATCAAGTGCGCCCTTTGCAGGTGGAAACCGCGCGAGCCGATGTAACCGACCTCCAGAGAAGTGTTTTGCCCGAGGCTCTTCTGCACGGAAGTGTTCCATTGCTGGACGTATTGCGCGGGTGCGTGAGAATCGAACGCTGTAAAGCTCACGGTCGTTGGCGTCAGCACACCTGTGCCCAGGACGGGCGTCCCAAAGTTCATGCCTGTGTTGAATAGCGCGGCCGGCGGCGTGAAGTTGTCGGCTTGCTGCGTCTCAGGGAAAACGTACGGGACGTTGTGCCGCTGGTTGCACCACGTGTTCAGGTCCACGGGTGTGAAAAAGATTCCATAAGCGCCATGTAAAACCAAGCCCTTATTGGGAACATTCTTAGCAATTCCCAGGCGCGGCGCAAAATTGTGCTGGTTCGCGTACATCAGCCCTTTCGGGTAACCCAACTGGCCACCGATGAAAACGGATGGAACGCTGTTGTTAAAAATCAGGTTCGTATTGGTGCTCTGCTTGTCATAGAGTGGACTGGCGTACTCGTAGCGAAGGCCGAGGTTCAGAGTCGTCGTCGGCGTCGCTTGCCAGCTATCTTCAGCAAACCCCGCCGTTCCCCAAGCACGCAAATCCATTTGGGGTATGCCAGCCTGGCGCTGCTTCACCGCTGGCAGGCTAAGCAGCAGGCTGGCCAGTCCGGAGCCGCTTCCGTCATTGAAACCAAATTCGGTCGTGTACCCCGTCGTGTACTGATAGAAGCCCCGATTCTGGAAGAATCCCCACATCGGCCAGATATAACGATGGAATTCGCCGCCAAACCTCATTCCGTGACGGCCGCGCTGCCACGCATAGGTGTCCCGCAGTTCAATTGTCGTGTCCCAGGCATGCATGGGTGTTGCCGCGAAGGTATCGCCGATTCCCGTGTAGCCCTGAACGGCAAACCATGGAGCGCCCCACGCGTTCTTGCCTCCGAATCCAATTCCCTGAATATCCAGCGCGCTCACGATATCGTTGACTCCGTCATTCTGTGACGTGCGGTCCATGGAAAGACGGGAAAGCGCCAGCGAAACGGTGTTGATTCTGTTACTCGCAAAAACGTGGTTCCAGGACCCGACCGCCTGTTGCGACAGGTTGTTGAAGTTCACTCCAAACCCGGGCAGGTTTTCCGTTGTCGTGGTCATTCCGCTACTCGGCGAGAAGCCATTTTCGCCCCCGGCAGAGTACCGAGCCAGCAGCGTGTCGCCGTTCGAAAAGTTATGGTCCACACGAAACGTGCCCTGATCCTGGAAGTGGGTTTCGTTGCGTACATCGTGGTAATTGTTCGAATCCGCCGCTCCCGCCGCCATCATCATGTTCGGCATTGGCAAGTATTGGAGCAAAAAGCTTTCAAGAAGAGGATTGATCCTGTCTGAGGGGATTTGGTTGTTGGAAAACTGCGAGCGCGTATACGGAAAATTCGAGCGCCCGGTCGGCAGACCCGGATTGTAATTCGGATTATTGACCGCAGTGGTCGGGTCATAAATTTTGACGCTGCTCATGCTGAAATCTCCTGTGATTTCAGCCTGTGTCGGTACGGTCAAAATCTGGGCGTGTGCCTGCGCCAGGCGCAAACCCTCATAATTGACAAAGAAAAAGGTCTTCTTCCCGATGAGCGGGCCGCCAAACGAGGCCCCAAAATTGTTTTGTACCAGATGATTGTTGCCCATAGATGCGAACGTGCTCGCATCCATTGCACCATTACGGAGGAATTCGTAAACCGTCCCGTGGTATTGGCTCGACCCTGAATGCGTCACGATATTGATCTGCCCACCGCCCGCGCCTCCCATATCGGCGGTGTAACTGCTCGTTTCCACTTGAAATTCTTTGACGGCATCTGGAGAAGGGCTCAGGTTCTGCGTATTGAACGTCGGATCGGTATTTGTGGCGCCGTCGAGCAGGAAAAAGTTCGCATTCGGGCGTGCCCCACCTATCACTACGGCGGACCTTTGCCCTGGCCGCCAATACAGAGGATTCGTGGCTCCCGTCTGCGCTCCAAACCCGATATGTGAGCCGGGTACAGTCAGCACCAGGTCAATCAACATGCGCCCATTCAGTGGCAGCTCGCGAATGGATGTGGGCTCGACAACCTCCCCGACGCTCGCGTCCGTCGTCTGTAAGACTTCGCTGCTTGCCGTGACCCTCACTCCCTCCGCAACAGAGCCAACCGTCAGCGTGATCTCTAACGCGAGCTTCTGGCCCACCTCCAAGCGCAATGACTGTCTTGCCGTGGTTAGCCCTGATGCCTCCACTTTCACTTGGTAGTCATCGGGCAAGAGTGCCGGCGCTTCGAAGAGTCCTCGCTGGTTCGTAACCACCCGGCGGATTGCTCCTGTGCTCACAGCCTTCAGCTCCACCGCGGCCCCCGCCACCGGCAAATGCTGCGAATCTGTAATCGTCCCCGTGAGAAGGGCGTAATTGCTCTGGCCAAATCCGGGCACCGCAAGTCCCAGAAGGAATAGAAGTATGCAAGATCGCCTCATGCGGTTTGCCCTCCAAAGAAATACACGCTCAAACGAGCGTGGTTCCGGGCACCAGAATCGAACGGTTCAGCCTTCGCGAGATAAATACACAGCCCCGGTTGGGCGAAACTCTACCCATGGGTGCGTGGTTCAGCAATAGTAGGAAAGGATTAGAAAGCGCCTGACACCGGAATTCTGTGGCAAATGGGCAATCCGACCAGCTCACGTCCTCCACATTTCTTCCACAGCCCTCGGCTGGACTCCCCTTGACCCAGGCGCTAGGCTAAAGGCCCCGTTCGGCAGGGGTCTCGGCGCAACGCAGACATCCGAGCGGATTTCCGAGGCTGTGCATGGCTACTGTTACGCCGCTTCCGTCCGGTTCGCACCCGGAGCATCCGTTCCGTGGCGGCCGCAATGGAAGAGGTGGACCCCGATCCCGCCTGGCCGGCCATGCGTAAGCTCCCGCGCAAACTCTTCCGCGGACTCGGCGCGCTTCGCGATGCGCAAGTCATGGATGATTGGGTAAAGAAGCTCGCACCCGAGACGGATCCCGTCCGCATGCATCTGCAAACCGCGTTCGAAACGAACGAACCGAAACTGCGAGAGAACGCGATACGGCTGGCCGGCAAATTTGACCAGAAGACTTGGAAGCACCTCGAGCGTACTCTGCGCCAGCGCTCTCGCCTCGTGCCCGTGGGGGCCTTGGCGGCTGAATGCCTCGCGCTGGAACGATTCGAACTTGCCAGGCAGCTCCACGCCAAAGCCTTGCGCACCGAAAAGCCCAAGCCCTGGCACGCCTTGCGTATTGGGCTAAAGCGTTTTCGCTACACCGTGGAAAGCCTGCTTCCCGAGCATTACGCCTCTTGGAGTGACAATCTCAAGCGCCTTCAAGACATCCTCGGCGAAATCCACGATCTTGACGTCCTGACTGCGGTCGTCAAAAAGTCCGACCTTCACGAAACCGAGGACTCTCTCAGGCTCTGGCATGAATTTATCGAGCGCGAGCGCAAAGAACGCATCGAAACGTATCGGCGGCTCACTCTCGGTAAAACCAGCCTCTGGAACATCTGGCGCTCCGGCCTTCCCACGAACGGCCGCGTTGAAGCCGCCGCGCTGGCCCGCCTTCGCGCCACTGCCCGCGCCGTTGATCCTCATGTGCGCCGCACTTCACAGGTTTCCCGCATATCCATCGCTCTCTTTGATGCCTTTAAGCGAGGGGACGCCGCCCCGGCCTTTTGCGACACCGCCCTTCGCCGCATTTTGCTGACGGCGGCTCGCCTGCACGGCGTCGGCAACGCGAGCACGCGCAAGCCACCCCAGAAGGCCGCCCGAAAGTTCTTGCTTGGCCTCGTCGTTCCGCCGGGATGGACCAACGAAGATTGGGAATTGCTCGCGCTCGCGGTTCGTTACCATCGTGGCGCCGAGCCCCGCGCGAAGGCCGGCTCTTTTTCTAAACTTTCCGCGGAGCAGCAGAACAGCGTCCGCGCTCTGGCTGGAGTCTTGCGCCTGGCGCGCGCCCTTCGCAAGTGCGGTGTCCTCAGCGGCTCAGGGTTTCGCGCCGAGAAATCCGCGGATACGATCGTCCTTCGTGTTCCCGGCCTCCCCGATGATGCTGGAACCGCCGCGCGCTTAGCCGCTGGCAAACATCTTTTGGAAGAGTACCTGCGCTTGCCGTTGATTATGAAGACTGCCGCGAAGACGGAAAAAGTTGTGACCCTTGCGCCCCAGCAAGTTCCGGAATTTTCGGTTCTAGCTTCCGATTGAAGCGGCCGCCTCTACTTCCCCGCTCGCCTCAGCAACTTCGGCGTCGCCAGCCACACTAGTTCGCCAATCGGCGGCGAGAGCCGTTTCAGCTCCACGAACGCTACTCCTGCCTTTTTCAGCGTTGTTACATGTTTTTTTGAACCGAGTGCTGTTGCGATGACATCATCGAGTTGCGGCGCATGCCCAAACAGGAAAACTGTAGACGCTTGCTTCTGTTTCACAAGCTCCCGAAAAAGGTGCGAAGGCTCCGACCCCGGCAGTAGCAAATCCGTCCGCCGGATTTTCTGTTTGGCGTAATCAAGGGCGCTCGCAAAAATCTCTGCCGTCTGCGCCGCGCGCACATACGGGCTCGTCAGGAATAAATCGCCCGTCACGCCGAGCGCCGCCACGCCTTTCGCCACCTGCTTGGTCTTCTCGACGCCTTCCTCCGTCAAATATCTTTCAGGGTCTGGAGGGCACTTGGGATCTTCGCGATCAACGGCGATCCCGTGCCGCACGATATAGAGCTGCATGATTGCCTCTCAACTGCCTCTTAACTCGACGTTAGCTTAAGCGCCGCAGATAACCGCGAACAGCGCCATCAGACGCTTCTTCCTAGCCGTCGCGACCAACTGCGAACGGTCAACTCGCCTCCGGCTGCCGGAAATAAATCTTCACATGAAATTCCTTTTCAAAGAGCTCGGCGCTTCGAATCGCATCCCGCAAATCTTCGGTCGCGTCTCCGCGCGCGTACACTTGCAGACAAACCGCGCCTCGCTGAAAGGTAGTCCGAATTTTCATGATCCGCTGCCGGTGCGAGTGGTCCAGCGCTTCGGCGATTCTTAGAATCGCCGCAAGCCTTCTGGCGACGGGTTTGTCCGTATCTTCGAGGGCCGAATAGGCCGGGTGATGTCCCCCCGGCTCCGACTTTCGATTGTGATAGCGCACTAGCGCGGCCGCGATGGCGCGGTCGCGGCCGTCCAATCCGGGGATATCGGCGTTCAGCGCCAGGTACTCCCCGTGCTTGTGATGCCCACGATGGCTGATCATGTGTCCGGTATCGTGTAGCAGCGCGCCGGCCTCCAGCAACACTCGCGAGTGAGCCGGCATGTGATGTACCGCCTGCAGCTGGTCAAATAGCTGGATGCTCAGTTCCCGCACGTGTTCGGCGTGCTGCTGCTCATATCCAACGCGGCGCGCAAAACTGCGCGTGCCCACGAGCAACTGGCGCGCCTCCCCGTTGTACCGGTGCGGTTCTGTTCGCGAAAATGCTTCCCGCGCGATTTCTTGCAGCAGCCCTTCGCGAACCCCCACACCGGGAAGAGCAAATTTGCGCAGATTCAAGTACCGCCCCAGCGTAAGAAACGTGATCGCCGCGACGCCCATCACGTCGGCCCGGTCGCGCCGCACTGCATACGCTTTCATTCGTTCGCGGACGTCGCGTTCGAGAATATCCGGCAGCCGTTCACGTAGCAGCACCAAATCCATGGTTTGTAACCCGTGCTGGCGCGGGCCGGGAGCGACATTCGCCAGCGTGTCCGCGTTTCCTCCTAGCGCCACCGCGATACTCTCGCCCAAATTTGGCCGCGGCACTAATTTCGACTCCAGCAGCGCGCGCACGTACCTCCTCACTTGCTCTGCTTCTGCCGGACGAATCACTCCGGGCAGGTTCAGCGTGGTGATCAGCCTCACCGTGCCTACCGGCAACTGCGCTCCCTGCTCCACCGCATTCTCGCGCAGGATGCTGATCTCCAGGCTTCCCCCGCCCAGATCTGCAATGCATCGCGGCGGTGTCTCTGGTCCCAACGCCGCCAGCACGGCTTCCCTGCCTAGCCGCGATTCCTCGCCCGCGCTGATTACTTCCAGTAGGATTTCCGATTTCTGCTTGACGCGCCGCACGAACTCTTTGCGGTTTTGCGCTTCGCGCGTGGCGCTGGTGGCCACCGCGCGATATCGGGTCACCCCGAATTCATCCATCACTTCGCGGAAATGCCGGAAGGCCTTGGCTCCTCGTTTGAAGATATCCTCGCTAAAATGGGGCCTGACGAAAACGCTCTCTCCCAGCCGCAGCGGATAGCGCTCCGTGTGCACCGGTTCGATGTCCAGCGCAGAGTATGCGCGCGCCACGGACAGGCGCACTGCGTTGGAACCGGCGTCGATGGCGGCGATATGAACCGGCTCGGACATTCGGCGTTCTACCGCCAGAGATGGGCTAGGGCGGCGGAAGGACTGTATTTCGTCGCGCGAATCCCCAATTGTTCGGCGATACGCTGGCGTAACTGCTTATTGACCGTGGAGACGCTGGCTTCGCCGTCCAGCTCCAGGAAGTTGTGTCTCTTGGCCATGACTTCGAATTCGCGCTTGATCATCGTTTGATAGCGGATAAAAGACCAGTACAAATCGTGCGAAAGCGACATGTCCCTTCCAGCTTCCCAATAGCTGATCGCCTGTGCTTTCTTGAATTCACGCCCGAAGGCCGTCTCGGGCCTCACGTTTAGCCAGAACGTCAGGTGCGGCCGCAGCGACATCGCATAAAGTCCGCCCAGGTAATCGCGGTTGATGCCGCGCACCACGCCTCGCGCAATCAGCGTGAAAATAAACCGGTCTGCCAGCACCACCGTGCCGGATCGCAGCGCCGGCAAAATGCGGTGTTCCATTTGATCGAAAAAGTCCGTCGCATACATCAGCGCCAGCGTCAGCCGCGTGGCCGCGTTCTTGGCCAGCAGTTCATCGATGTCGCGCCCCACTAGGTTCGAACGTCGCAAGCCGCTCGTTTGCACCGCAAAACCTTCGGATTCCAGCCATTCCTGCAGCAACGCAATCTGCGTCGATCGTCCGGACCCGTCCATGCCTTCAATGACGATCAAGTTGCCCGTAATTTCGCTTGGATCAAATCCCACCAGCGGCTCGCCAAAAAAATATTGCGACGACCCTTCTTCCGTCGCCGCCGTCTTCACCGGAGCCGCCTGCGCAGGCGGGGCCGCGGAGGTTTCGGTGGGAGCAGCCGTCGCAGGTGCCTTCTCTTTTTCCTGGTCCGGCATACTCACTCCGGTTCCTGAAGGCGAGGCGCAAAACGCTTGAGGTCTATTTTTGAAGCCACGATGTCGCGCATCTGTTTTTGCAGCTTGTTCACCGGCAGCGTGCCGTCCAGCACTACGAAATTATCGGTCTCCACCATCTTGTCGTATTCCTCCAGAATCCGCGCCTGGAAAAGCCGGAAACTCTCCGCGCGGTCATACGACATTCCCAAATCCATCCCCGCTTCGTAGTATTTCAGTTTCGGACGTCCGCTCAGGATACGGTGTACCGCCACGTCCAGCGGCGCGCGAAAGTAAAACGTAATATCCGGAACCGGCGCAAACCGGTACAAATTTCGCAGCCACCTCGCCGGGCAGCCACGCGCCGCATCCCGCGCAAACGCTGTATAAATGTAGCGGTCGGCAAGAACCAGATAGTCGCCCTGCAGCAGCGGCATGATCTGCCGCTCGCAGCGGTCCGCAAAATCCGCCGCATGCAACAACGAAAACGTCGTCGGCGTCAATAATCGCCGCTGCTTGCCTCTTCGCGTTGCGGATTTCACCAGCGGCGAGGAATTCCATTCCGTAAAATGCAGCCGGTATCCGCCGATTTCCAGCCAGCGCTTCAGCAAATAAAGCTGCGTGCTTTTGCCCGATCCATCCGTTCCTTCCACCACAATCAATGCGCCCGGATACGCGCGGCTGGGAACGGGCTTGCCCGGTTGCGGAAGTGTGGATTTCGACGGTTCTGCCCGCGGCGCCTTCTGTACAACGTCTTGTGTTTCCGTCATCTTATTTGAGAGAAGCTCGCTCGCCTGCGACACTAATCCTTCATTGTTACTGTGGCATTACAACACACGCGGCCACCTCCGGCAAATTGCACGTGGCTTCTTAGAAGATCGTTAGCTTAATGTGCAAGAATTTCTTCGGATTCTGCCGGAAATCCCCCATCAGCAGCCGCATGTCCCCGGTCAAACCCGCCAGGTTGTCGTACAACTTCGGGTCGGAGAATAGTTTCCCCGCCGTCGTCGTATTGTCATTCAACTTCGCGGACGCCGTCGCCAAGTTCGCACTCGTATCGCGCAACCTGTTGTACAGCGTGTCGTCGGTCACGAATTTGCCCAGCGTGCCCTTTCCCGCGCGCGCGTCGCGCAGTATTACATTCCCGTGCGTCACGGCCTCCTTCGCCTGGTCGTAAAGCGTTGGATCATACATTAGCTTTCCGATCGTTCCCTTTCCCGCCCGCACGTCCGCCAGAATCACGTTCACGTTATCCAATCCCTTGTCCACCTTTGTATACATCTCATCCGACGTGATCAGTTTTCCCAGCGTTCCCTGCCCCTCCTGGACATTCGTGATCATCGTGTCGCCCTTTGCCAGTATGTTTTTCAGGTGGTTGTAAGCCTGCTCGTCAGTCAACAACCTGCCAAGCGATCCCTTGCCCTGCTGGACTCCATTGATGAGTTCTTGCACGTCGGATGACAGTGCCGTGAGGTTGCCAAGCAACTCCGCGCTCCTCTCGACCACTTCTTTCATGGCTTTCTCTTCCGCGCCGGGGATCACGCCGGCGTCGCCGATGGGGGTTCCCGTAAAACCTCGCGTGATGTTCACGTAGCGGTTGCCCAAGAGCCCTTCCGTGACCAGGCTCGCGGTCGAATCCGTCAAAATGTCCTTTTGATAACGCTTGTCCACGCGCATCACCACTTCAATATTTTTGTTCTTGTCGACCGTCTTACCCGCTGTTCGCGGCAAAAGCCGGATCGATTCCACGTTTCCAACCTCCACTCCGTCCACACGTACCGGCGCTCCATTCGCTAACCCTGCTACTTCCGGCAGATAGGTCGTTAGCCGGTATTTCGGCCCCAGAATTCCTCCTCCTGTCACATAGAAAATCCCCGCCGCAAGAACGAAGAGGCCCACCAACACGAATAGGCCAACGCGTAATTCCGTCCACGTCAGTTGTTTTCGCTGCGCCATTGCTGCTTCCCTCCTTCGCTGCTCTGAAACAGATTACTCTAAAATTACTCCAGAAAGCGCTTCAGATAAGTGTCTTCGGACCTGGCAATCTCTCCCGGTTCGCCCTCGAAATAAATCCCGCCGTCTCTGTAGACCAGGAACCGCGTTCTCGCCGCGTTCGCCGCTGCCGCGGCATTTCCATTTTGCGCGTTGGGAACCACCCGCTTCGTCACTGGATCGAAATGAAAATTCGCCAGCGCAAAACCGTCTTGCAATCGATGGGTCGCAAGCAACGCCGTCACTCCATACACATCGCGCAGCCGCAAAATCAACGTAATAATCGTCTGCGACGTCACCGGGTCGAGTCCCGCGGTCGGTGAATCGTAAAGCATGATAGGCGGCTGGTTGATCAGCGCCCTGGCAATCGAAACGCGCCGCCTCATCCCCCCCGACAGCTCGGAAGGAAGCATATCGACGGTGTGTTCCAGCTCTATAAATCTCAGAACTTCCAGAACTCGGGGTTCGATTTCTTCTTCCGCCACGCGGTCCTCGCGAAGCCGGTAGGCCACGTTCTCCCCGACCGACATCGAATCGAAGAGCGCCCCTTCCTGAAACACAAATCCAATCTTCCGGCGAAACGGCAGCAACTCTTTTTCGCTCATCTCCGAGATCTCATTGCCTAGCACGATGACGCTTCCACTGTTGGGCGTCAGCAGCCCTGCGGCCATTTTCAATGTCAGCGTTTTTCCCGTTCCCGTTTCACCCAGCAGGATCAGCGTCTCCCGCTCGTGAACTTGAAACGTCACTCCGCGCAGGACTTGGCCCTCGTCGAACCCCACCCACACGTCCTGGAACGTGATGGCCGGTTCGAATGCCAGCCCCTCTTTTGTCAGTGCGCTCATCAAGCTAATTCGTGATTATAGCGGCAAATCTGGCTTGCGTCGGGAAGGAAACCTGCGTGGAGTTTCGAAGGGCTGGCCTCTTGCATCAGAAAACTTTGTCGGAAAGATACAGCGAAAGCTTCGTCAAAAACGCGTCCGCCACGATAATTAACACCGAGCCTACGACCGCCGCCGATGTCGTAGCGCGCCCGACTCCCTGCGTGCCTCCGCGCACCGTCAGCCCTTTGTAGCAGCCAATCGTGGCGAGAATGAACCCGAAGACCACCGGTTTTGTGAATCCCTGCATTAGGTCCGCGAAATCCAGCGCGTCAATCGCGCGCCGCCAAAATGAAATGGCATCCAGCCGTAGCGAAAACACCGACGCCGTGCATCCTCCCAGCAAACCGATAAAATCCATCAGCGCCGTCAATAGCGGAACCATCAGCAGCGCGGCTAGCAAGCGCGGCGCCACAAGTTTGCGGCTGGGGTCCGTTCCCATCGCCCGCATCGCGTCCACCTGCTCCGTTACCAGCATCGACCCTAGTTCCGACGCGATCCCCGTCGCGCACCGGCCTGTCACCAGCAATCCCGTGAACGCCGGACCCAGTTCGCGCACCAGCGCAATCGCCACCACATCTCCGGTCAGTGAAGTCTGCCCAAATCGAATGAACTGCGACCCCGTCTGCAGCACCATGACCGCGCCGATAAAAAATCCCGACAACAGGATGATCGGCAGCGACCCCGCGCCGATAAAATCCATCTGTTCCAGGGTGTCTTGGAAGTAATGCGGGCTCGTAAAGATGTTGCTGCAGGCGCGCCCCGAGAGCAGCGCGTAGTCCTGAACGGAGGCCACCACCCGCTTCGCCGCGTCCCCTAATATTTCAACCACGGAGACGACTTCTTCTTCTTTCGTCTGGCGGCCGGTGACCTGAAGATGAGTATCTGCCACGAGTACCTGTTCGCGTTGGCTTTCCGCGACGAACTGCTCGGACAACTACATCCACGAAAGCCTAACCGCGTGGCAACAGCACGTCAAGTCAGCGATTCGAATTCCCGCTATGCTAAGCAATATCAGCAACATACTGATCGCTCTCTGTGAAAATGCCGCCTCGAATCCTTCCCCTGTCCGTTTTCGCCACAAATTCGTCCCGAAACCGCGCATGCCTGCCCGCCGCTTTCCCGATACTTTCCGTTTAACCTATAGGTTTTCAATAAGATATCCAATCTCCACGGTTAGGATAGCTCTTTGCACCTAATTCCAAGGGATTCTCGTGCGAGGTGATCGGATGGCAAATTTCTGGCAAGATCTGCGTTTTGCGTTTCGCGCACTTGGCAAGTCGCCCTGGTTTGCCGCCATCGCCATCGTAACGCTTTCCCTCGGCATCGCCGTCAACACCTGCATCTTCAGCATGGTCAACGGTTTCCTCCTCCGTCCCATGCCCGTGCCCCATCCCGAGCAGATCGCCGTCCTCGCCCTTCAGCAAGCCGGCGATAAATCCTTCCAAAGCTTTTCTTATCCGGATTACCTTGACCTTCGCGCGCAGTCCACTTCGTTCAGCGACGTCATTGCTTACCGCCTCACTTTGGGCGGACTCACCGCCGACAATCGCGGCGACCACTGCATCGCCACGCGTGTTACGGGAAATTATTTTTCCGTCCTCGGTGTTCAGCCCGCTCTCGGCCGCCTCATCCTTCCCACGGAAGGACAAACTCCAGGTGCTGATCCCATCCTCGTCCTCGGTTATTCGTATTGGCAAAAGAGATTTGCCGGGGATTCGAACGTCATCGGGAAATCAGTGGAAATGAATGGTCATTCTCTGACCATCGTTGGTGTAGCCCCGCAGGGTTTTCACGGCACCTATTTCATCGTCGATTCGGATCTCTACCTTCCGCTCAGCGTCAACGTCGGAACCAAAGACGAAAAACAAGTCCAGAATACCTGGACGCAGCGCTCCGAGCGCTCCCTCACTCTCATGGCCAGGCTCAAGTCGGGAGCCAACCTGAAACAGGCTCAGAGTTCCCTGAATGTTGTTGCTCAACGCCTCGCTCAGCAGCATCCCGAAACCGACAAGGGCATTGCCATTCGCGCCTTCCCCGAACAGCTCGCCCGTCCCGAGCCCGATCCCGACAATACCCTCCCGTCCACCGCCGCCGCCTTCATGGCTCTTGCGGCGCTCGTTCTGCTAGTGGCTTGCTTCAACGTCACCAATGTTTTGCTGGTTCGCGCCACGACGCGCCAGCGCGAAATGGCTATTCGCGCCGCGCTTGGCGCTGGACGCGTTCGCCTGGTTCGCCAATACTTGACGGAGAGTCTGCTGCTCGCTCTTCTCGGCGCGGGCGGCGGCATGCTTCTCGCGTACTGGGCCATGCGTTTTCTGAGTTCCATTCCCCTCGGCACGGACTTGCCCATTCAATTGAAGTTCCTGCCCGATGCGCGGGTCTATTTCTTTGCGCTTGGCGCGGCCCTCGTCACCGGCATAATTGTCGGAGTTTTCCCTGCGCTCCGCGTGGCGCTCCGCGACGTCAGTTCCGTGCTGCACGATGGCGCCCGCGGCGCTTCCGGTGGCCGCCGCCCTCAAATCGTTCGCGGCACGCTGGTCGTCGCCCAGGTGGCAGGTTCGCTGGTGTTGCTGATTGTTGCTGGGCTCTTTATCCGCAGCCTCGGCAAAGCGGAAAATATTTATCTCGGATTCTCTCCTGCAAACGTTCTCGATTTCTCTCTCGACGTTCAGCAAATCGGTTATCAGGAAGTCCAGGGCCGCGCCTTTTATCGCGAATTGGAATCGCGGCTCCGCGCCCTGCCCGGCGTCGTCTCCGTCGGCCAAGCCTTCTCCGTTCCCATGGGGGTCATGAGCGCCTTCGATCCCGTAAATGTCGAAGGGCATCCCGTCGAACCGGGCAAGCAGCCTCCCAGCGTGCAGTACAACATGGTTACGCCTGGATATTTTGATACTTTGCAAATTCCCGTGCACAACGGCCGCACGTTCTCTGGTGCCGACGACGAAAAATCCGCAAGCGTTGCGATCATCAATCAGACCATGGCCAAGAAATTCTGGCCCGACCAGAATCCTCTCGGAAAACGTTTCAGCATCAAGAGTTCTTCCGGTCCATTCATTCAGGTTGTCGGCGTCGTACAGGACGGCAAGTACAAAAGCGTGATCGAGGATCCTCAGTCGTTTTTTTACGTCCCTCTGAGCCAGTCCTACATGCCGCTCCGCACTTTCCATGTGCGCACTTCGCTTCCACCGGAAACTCTCTCGATACAACTTCAAGAGCGAGTCCGCTCGCTCGCTCCCAATCTGGCCATCTCCGAACTACAAACTCTGGATCAAGCGCTTCAGGGATTGAATGGCTACTTATTCTTCCGGCTTGGCGCGCAACTGACCGGCGCGATGGGCTTGCTCGGTCTCATTCTCGCCGTCGTCGGTGTCTACGGCGTCGCTTCCTATGCCGCGGCTCAACGCACCCAGGAAATTGGCATCCGCATGGCCATCGGGGCCACTCCGCGCGACATTCTGAAACTGGTCCTGCGCCAGGGCCTTATCATCGTCGCAATCGGCTTGCTCGCCGGACTCGCCGCCGCCTTTGCCGGCACGCGCCTTCTTGCGGATCTCTTTTACGGCGTAGCGCCCAGCGATCCCCTGACTTACGCCGTGGTCGCTACGTTGCTGCTCACTGTCGCTTTGCTTGCGAACTGGATTCCGGCGCGCCGGGCGACCCGCGTGAATCCCGTCATCGCCCTGCGCTTCGAGTAACCACCCGTCCGCGCATTTTCATTCATAGCGCAGAGCTACGATCGGATCGACGCGCATGGCCCGGCGAGCGGGGATGTAGCATGCGAAGAGCGCGACACCGGACAACATAATCGCAACGGCCCCGAACGTGAGCGGATCGGACGCGCCGACTCCGTAAATCAAAGTGGTAATGAGGCGTGTAAAACCAAATGCCGCGGCAATTCCGATGACGACGCCGATCAAGGTGATTTTTAATCCCTGCCCCAACACCATCCGCAAGACGTCTCTCCTTGAAGCGCCAAGCGCCACACGAACTCCGATTTCGTGGGTGCGCTGCCCAGTCAGATACGAAATCACGCCGTAGATTCCAACCGCAGAAAGAATCAGAGCAAGCGCGGAGAAAATGCTGAGGAGAAACATGGTCAGCCGCTGCGTGGAAATCGAGCGAGAAACAATTTCTTCCATCGGCCGGACTTCGTAAATGGCCGCACTGCTGACGACCTTTTCGGCGGCTTGTCGAATGGCGCCGGTGATGTCTCCGGTATTGCCCGTTGTCCGTGCGACATACCCGCTGCCGTTGGCCAAAAGCGTCCAGAATCTGTCCGGCACTTGCCAAACCGGCAGATAGAGTTGGGCCTGCAAATCCTGGTGTTCACGGGAACCCAAACCCCAGTGTTCGACGTGACCGACCACGCCGACGATCTCCGGCTGCATATCGAGCAAACCAACGTTAAGGTGTTTTCCGATGGGATCCTGATTCGGAAAATATTTGTGGGCAAAAGTGGCATCGATCAGCGCGACGGAGGGCCCGTGCTCGTCGTCACGCTCCGTGAACGAACGGCCGCGTTCAACGGGAATGCGCATAGCCTGGTGATAGTCCGGATTCACAAGATAAAAAAGCGCGAAAGGCATGTCGTTATCGTTGGCCGGCTTGGGCTGGCCTTCCAGCCAGAAAGGAACTTCCGAGTCTCCGGTCATGGGGAGCGAACCACCCATCATGGAAACGGTTTCCACGCCGCGAACGCTCTCGAGTTGCCGCAGAGTCTCGCGATACATGGCGCGAAGCTGATCCGGCTTGGCAGCCGAACCGGAAGTCGAGGAGATCGCGAACGTGAGAACGTTGCGCGGATCGAAACCAGGATTGACGTTGCCCAAAGCTGAGAGAGTGCGAATCATCAGTCCCGCGCCGATGAGAAGGACCACGGCCATGGCCATTTCGACGACGATGAAAACACTTTGCGCGCGATGGCGCGCGCCGCTGGAACCGCGTCCGCCTTCCTTTAACGTTTCGTGAGTATCGGGCCGCAACGTCCTTAGGGCGGGAATCAATCCAAAAACGATGCCGGTCAAGACGGAAATGCCGAGAGTGTAAAAAAGGACGTGGCCGTCGAGAGCAATTTCCTCCGAACGCGGCACACTCGAGGCCAGAGTCGCGAGGAGAACGCGCACGCCTAGCTTTGCGAGGAGAACGCCGATGGCACCGCCGGCAATGCCAAGCAGGACGCTCTCCGTAAGCAACTGGCGAATCACCCGCGCGGGACTGGCTCCGAGAGCGGCGCGAATCGCAAATTCGCGAGTGCGGCCAGTGGAGCGCGCGAGTAGGAGATTGGCGACGTTGGCACAGGCGATCAGGAGCACGAAACTGACGGCTCCGAGCAGCACGAGCAAAATTCCCTTCACGTTGCCGACCACATCCGTTTTGAGCGGAATCAGGGAGACGCCTGTGCCCTTGTCGGCTTCAGGATACGCAGCGGCAAGATTCTCCGCGATGTGATTCATGTCCGCGCGGGCCTGTTCGATGGTGACGCTGGGCTTCAGGCGGCCGATGGAGTTCATGCCCATGCTGATGCGCCGGTCGCGGAAAGTGGGATCGGTCCACTGGCCGATGGGGATGTAAAGATCGGTAGGACTAAGGCCGGTGATACCGCCCTGGGCCACGCCGATGATGGTGTACGATTTGCCGTTCAGCGTGATGCTCTTCCCCAAGACGTCCGGCGACAATCCAAATTTGCGCTTCCAAAGTCCGTCGCCGAGGATGGTCACCGGACCGGCGCCCGCTTGGTCTTCTTCAGGATGAAAATTGCGGCCGAGCAGCGGCTGCAAGCCGAGAGCGAGAAAAAATTCAGCGGAAATCATGTGAATGTGGACGCGCTCCGGCTCGCCGGCGCCAACCAGATTGTAGTCGTCGGAGCGGAAAGCGCTTAGAGCAGTGAACGAGTGATTGTCTTTCCGCCAGTCGAGGAAGTTGGGATAGGAGATGGAGCTTTCCTGAAACGTCGGCGACTTCGTGTAAACGGCGACTAGCTCGTCGGGATTCACGAACGGCAGCGGATTGAGGAGCACGCCGTTGACGACGGAGAACAAAGCAGTGTTGGCGCCGATTCCCAAGGCGAGCGTCAGGATAGCAATCGCCGTGAATCCGGGATTCTTTCCCAACACGCGCAGTCCATATCGGACATCTTGCCAGAAGCTCATCATTGGACTCTCTCCTTGGATACACCCGCGGCTGTGCAGGGCGTCTGCTAGAAGAAACGACCCTGCGGCCCCTTTTGTTCCTGAACGTGAAGATGACGATCGGGCCGGTCGCGCAAGTCGAACAGAATGGGTTCTTGCATGGTTGCGTTCCTGATTTTGCTCCTGGAGGGGGTTCCACACTCCATCGGGGTGAAAGGAGCGCGTAACGGATTGATTCGAAAGGAGTTGAGGAATAGCCGTGGAGCGGGAGAAGCAAATAAACGGTTGAAACGAAAGATGTTAGGCGGAAAGATGCGGGTAACTGAACGCAGAGATGACCCGACCAGGTCGGGGCAGGCGCCGTGCGCAGAGGCCGATAAGATGTGGGAGTGGAGTAGAGCATGGGGTCGATTAATCACCACCTATCCTGCCGTATATTAAATATAGTATTATATACTATAATAGTACTAGAATTAGCGAATTGGTATCATGATGCTCGAATGATTTTGCAACGAGAAGAAAACAAAGGGGTAGAGCTCACAGGGGAGGGCAACTCTGACTGGGGAGGGTCGACAGTTCAAAGTTGAAAAAGGTATGCTCGCTCTCGACTATGGCGCGACTGACGGGTCCGGAGCGGCGGCGCAAAGGGCGGCTCAAGCTTCCGCAGACGGTTCGCGTGAGGCCGTCCGACGCGCGTGGGCATCACTTCGACGAAGTCCTACCGACGCTGAACACTTCGCGGAACAGCGTGTACTTTGCATCGAAGAATGAGTTTTATACGGAAGGGATGCGGGTGTTTGTCACCTATCCTTATTCCGACGGACCTGGCTCGCTGAACCGCGAGTCGCTCGGAAAAGTAGTGCGCATCGACGATTTAGGGCGTGGCCGCCGCGGCATTGCCGTGGAAATATTGATGCCCATCTACATCGGGGGAAAAGAGACCGTGAAATAGGGGGGCCGGCGGCGGATTATTTCCTCTTCATGATAGCCACTTAAGATTTGACAGGTGCAACGCGATGAGGGAGACCACGCGCTGGACGGAGAGCGCGGTGGCGGCTACACTGTTCGTACTCCACTTGATTTGAATCGATACCGCACAAAATCGTGCGAGGAATAATCAGGGATGCTTCGCTTCTACACTGCGGGAGAATCGCACGGACAGGCGCTACTGGCGTTTATTTCCGGGCTGCCCGCGCAATTGCCGGTGGACGTGAAGTTCATTAACCACGAATTGCGGCGGCGGCAGCTGGGGTATGGGCGTGGCGGGCGGCAGAAGATCGAAAAGGACACGGCCGAGATTTTTGCGGGCGTGCGCCACGGGAAGACGATTGGGGCACCGATTGCGATGCGCATCGAGAACCGCGATTGGGCCAATTGGGAGAAACTCCTGCCAGTGGAAGAGGGGAAAGAGAATCCTGACGCGCGAAAGCTGGTAGCGCCGCGACCAGGGCATGCGGACCTTGCAGGATCGCAAAAGTTCGATTATCACGATGCGCGGTACATACTGGAGCGGGCGTCGGCGCGGGAAACCGCGGCGCGCGTAGCGGCAGGGGCGTTTGCAAAACTGCTTTTGCGCGAGTTTGGCACGGAGATCGCGAGCCACACGATTCAGGTGGGGCACGTGCGGCTGGAAAAGCCAGTCAGCTGGAAAAAGATTCACGCGGTGAGCGCGGACCTGGATTCTCCTCTGCGGTGTATTGACGCGGAGGTGCAGGAAAAAATGAAAGAGGAAGTTGATGCGGTGCTGAAAGCCGGCGACACCGTGGGAGGAATTTTTGAAATCGTGGCGCACCATGTGCCCGTAGGACTGGGGAGCCACGCGCAGTGGGATGAAAAGCTAGATGGGCGGCTAGCGCAGGCGCTGATGAGCGTGCAGGCGGTGAAAGCCGTGGAGATTGGCAACGGCGTGAAGGGCGCGGGGGCGTTCGGAAGCGAAGTGCAGGACGAGATTTTTTATGAAAAATCGGCGCGCCGATTCCGGCGGTCGACGAACCGCGCGGGAGGACTGGAAGGCGGAATTACCAACGGCGAAGACGTGGTGGTGCGCGGGTACTTGAAACCGATATCGACTTTGCGGCAACCGCTGCACACGACGGACATGGTCACCAAAGAGCCAGTGAAGGCGGCGTACGAGCGATCGGACTGGTGCGTGGTGCCGGCAGGAGCGGTGGCTGGGGAAGCCATGGTCGCACTTGTGCTGGCGGATGCTTTTCTGCAAAAATTTGGGGGAGATTCGCTGGCGGAGATGCGCCGGAATTTTGAAACCTATGCCCGACAAATTGACGAGTTCTGAGCCCGCCAGCGCCGCGGCCACGGAGGCGCCGCAGCCGGGGTCCGCTGCGCGAAAGATCTATCCGATCGTCAAGTATGGCGATCCCATCCTGGAGAAGCCGGGCGCAGCGGTAAAACAATTCGACGCGGAACTGGAGGAACTTGCCGAGGATATGTTCGCTTCGATGTACGCGGCGCAGGGAGTGGGACTGGCAGCACCGCAAATCGGAAAGAGCCTGCGGCTCGCGGTGGTGGACGTGACCGGAGGCAAAAACCCGGAAGCTAAAATCGTGCTGGCGAACCCGGAGATCATCCACGCGGAAGGCGAAGTGCGCGAAGAAGAAGGCTGCTTGTCGATTCCGGGGTTTCGAGGATACGTGCTGCGGCCGCAGTTTGTGACGATTAAGGCGCAGAATGCCAAGGGCGAGACGTTTGAAATTCGCGGGGAAAACCTGCTGGCGCGGGCTTTCTGCCATGAGATCGATCACTTGAATGGAGTTCTCTTCTTGCAGCACCTCAGCATGCTGAAGCGCGACTTGATCAAACGGAAAATCAAGAAGCTCAGGAAACAGGGCGAGTGGTAAGTGCGGCCGCAGTAGGTTGATGATGCGAATCGTTTTCTGCGGCACGCCCTCGTTCGCGGTTCCAACGCTCAAACGCCTGCTGGCGCAACCGGACATTGAAATTGTTGGCGTGATTACCCAGCCGGACCGTCCGCGAGGGCGGGGGCAGGACGTTTCGTTTTCGGCGGTCAAGGAAGCGGCGCTAGCGGCGCAGCTGGCGGTGCACCAGCCGGAAAAGATTCGGGCACCCGAGACGGAGGCTTTGCTGCAGAAGCTGGCTCCGGATGGCGTGGTGATCATCGCGTATGGACAAATAATCCCTGCGAAATTGCTGCCGATTCCTAAACTGGGTTGGATCAACTTGCACGCTTCCCTGCTGCCTAAGTATCGCGGCGCGGCACCTATTAATTGGGCGATTGGGAACGGCGAAACGCGAACCGGCGTGACCACGATGCGGATCGATGCGGGGATGGATACCGGGGACATGCTGCTGCAGCGCGAAATCGAAATCGGCGCGAAAGAAACCGCGCCAGAGCTTGCCGCCCGATTGTCGGAAGTTGGTGCGTCGTTGATGGTGGAAACATTGCGCGGGCTGGCCGCCGGAACAATTGCTGCGAAAGCGCAAAACCACGGTGAAGCCAGCAACGCGCCGATGCTGAAGAAAGAGGACGGGAGGATCGATTGGAAGCGGTCGGCGAGGGAGATTTACAACCGGATGAGGGGATTCGCGCCGTGGCCTGGGGCTTACACGACGTTTCGCGGGCAGACTTGCCACGTTTGGGGCGAACCGGCGTCTAAAGGAGAAGGTGCCAGGTTGCCGAGCGGCGGCAACACGACACCGGGAATGCTGTTCGGCGAGAAGAATGAATTGTTGGTGTGCTGCGGCGACGCAACCGTTTTGAGCGTCAGCGCCGTCAAACTGGAGGGCCGCAAGCCGGTGAAGGCGAGGGATTTTGCGAACGGCGCGCGATTGAAGAGCAGTGAACGCTTTGGCGACAGCTAGTTTGCGCGGAGCAGACCAGTAGGACATACTTCAGGTTTATCCCATGCACTCGAAAGAAAACATTCTTTGACTGGGCGTGGTAACGGGAGCTCACCATCCATGAAAATCTCTGCATTTTCAGCCAAACGCGGTAACGCGCGTTTCCGCGGGAAGGATTTCGCGCGAGCGGCGACTTGCTGGATGCTCGCCGCGCAGCTTGCAGGGTGGCCGATTGCATTGGCAGGAGGCAACAAGGCCGCCGCGAAGCCGGCGGCCGCGAGCGCGGCGAACGATCCAGTATTGAAAGCGATGCAAAATGAGATAGCACGCGCGACCGCGGAACTCGGGAAGGCGGAACAGCCGCCGTACTACCTCAGTTACACGGTGTACGACCAGGATTTCGTGGTGCTGGTGGGGGCTTACGGCAGTTTGCTGACCGACAGCGCAGCGCAAAGACGTTTCGCTGATGTCACGATGCGAGTGGGCACGCCGGAATTAGACAATACTCATGGACAGAGCCGTCCCAGCGGAGTGACTTCAGGAAGCTTACCGCTGGGAAACGACGCCGACGCCATCGCGCGGGTGTTGTGGGAACTGACGGACCGGGAGTACAAGCGCGCTGTGCCGACGCTGCTGAACGTGCGAACGAACACGGCGGTTCGCGCCGAAGAAGAAGACAAGTCACCAGACTTTTCGAAAGAGAAGCCACAGACGCACCTCGAGGAAGCACCCGCGGCGGCGCCGTTCGACCGCGCAGCATGGGAAGGCGAGATCAAGAGACTGTCCGGGGCGTTCCGGAAATATCCGGAGGTGTACTTCGCGTCGGTGATGATTCAGGTGCAGCGTTCGAATTCGCGGATGGTTTCGAGCGAGGGGAGCGCGATCGTGTCGCCCAGCGCTTCGACGCGACTGATCATGGAGGCGCAGACTCGCGCCGAAGACGGAATGGATTTGCTGCGCGTGGAAACATTCCAGGCGCCCACGGCGAGCGGCTTGCCGAGCGAAGCGGAGCTGACGGGCAAGATTGAAAAAATGGCCGCGGACTTGAGCGCATTGCGCAAAGCTCCAGTGGCTGAGCCTTACGATGGGCCGGCGGTATTGAGCGGGCGCGCGGCGGCGGTGTTTTTCCATGAAGTGCTGGGACACAGGCTGGAAGGCCACCGGCAACGTGATGAGGAAGAAGGACAGACGTTCACGAAAAAGATTGGGCAGGAAGTGCTGCCGAAATTCCTGAGCGTGATTGACGATCCGACGACACGCGAAATGGCGGGGATGAAACTGGCGGGCTCGTATGACTTTGACAATGAAGGCGAGCCGGCGCGGCGAGTGGAAGTGATCAAAGACGGAGTGCTGGAGAATTTTCTGATGTCGCGAATGCCGGTCAAGAATTTCGCGCAATCGAACGGACATGGCCGTAACCAGCCGGGACGGATGCCGACAGGACGCCAGGGAAATCTCATCGTCACATCGACAAGAACCGTGCCGGAAGCGGAAATGCGGCAGAAACTGATTGAAGAAGTGAAGAAGCAGGGCAAGCCTTACGGACTGTACTTCGACGACATTCAGGGCGGATTCACGCTGACAACGCGCTCACTGCCGCAAGCGTTTCAGGTGCTGCCGGTGATTGTGTACAAAGTGTACGCGGACGGGCGGCCCGATGAATTGGTGCGCGGCGTGGACATTGTGGGGACGCCGCTGGCGGCGCTGACGCGGATTATGACGACGGGGGACCAGCAGCACGTGTTTAACGGCGTGTGCGGCGCGGAAAGCGGGCAGGTACCGGTTGCGGCCGTGGCTCCGGCGATGCTGTTCTCCGAAATGGAAGTGCAGAAGCGCGCACATGAGCATGAGCGTCCGCCACTGCTACCGCCACCAGGATTTGAAGAAGGTGGCTCCGCCAAAGATGCGCAAATGAAGGCTGAGGTGAAGCCATGAAAATTCTTCACCGGCCGGCAGCTTCGCGCGTGCGCAGACGATGGATAGGGTTGGTAATTGCGGCATTGCTGCCGCTGAACGCCACGCAGGGACGGGCCGATTCGGTGGAATCAAAACCGGCGCTGGACGCGGCGATGGTGGCGGCACACGCGGCGGCAAAGGGCGACGGCTTGCTTGAGGCGCTGCTGACGGAATTGGACCGTTCCAAGGCGCAGCTCAAGATGGATCAGGTGCAAGCGCCCTATTACGTGGAATACCGCGTGAATGAGGTGCAGGATTTTGGCGCGGAGGCGGCTTTCGGGGCCTTGCGCGAGAATCAGCATATTCACGTTCGCGTGCTGCGCGTGGTTGTGCGCATCGGCGATTACAAGCAAGACAGCTATTTCGGCAGAGGGCAGGGCGAGTCCAACATTTTGCCGCTGGACAACGATCCAATCGCGCTGCGCCACCAGCTTTGGCTGGCCACCGACGACGCGTATAAGGCCGCCGGACAGGCGCTAGCGGAGAAACAGGCGGCAATGAAGCAGTTCAGCGCGGACCCCAGTCCCGTAGATGACTTTGCGAAGGCGCCGCAAATGATTGACGTCCGACCGACGGTGTCGCTGAAAGTCGACGAAGCAGCGTGGAAGAAGACGCTGGAGGATGTGACGGGTTGGTACAAGCAGTATCCAGACGTGCAATCGGTGACGGCGTCGGCGAGGTTTTCGGCAATCAACGAGTACCTGGTGAATTCCGAAGGCACGGTCACGCGGTGCGGGAAGACGACGTACAGCGTGCAATTGAATGGGTCTGCGCAGGCGGCGGACGGGATGAGGCTGAGCCGAAGTCCAGCATTCATGGTGGCCCGAGCGGAAGAATTGCCAACACACGACACGTTGATGGGTGAGGCGAAAAAGATGCTGGATACGGTCGTGGCGCTGCGGCAAGCGCCCATCGTCGAGGAGGAATACCGCGGTCCGGTGCTGTTCGCCCCGGACGCGGCAGACGATATCGTGGCGTCGCTGATCGGGCAAAACCTCCTAGGGCAGAAGCCGCAGCTTGGGAAACCAAACCGGACGACCGGGGCGTTCGCGACGAGTTATAAGGCGCGCGTGCTGCCGAACTTCCTGTCGATAGTGGACGATCCGACTTTGAAGGAGTTTAGAGGAAAGAGCCTGGTGGGAAGTTATGAGGTGGACAGCGAAGGCGTGAAATCGCAGGCGGTCAGCACTATCGAAAACGGAGTGCTGGCCCATTATCTGATCGGGCGGCAGCCGATTCGGGACTTCCCGGCCTCGAACGGACACGGACGGGCTGGGCCAGGATCGTTTCCCGCGCCGAGCCTGGGCGTTCTGCTGGTAAAGAGCTCCGAGGCGCAATCGCCCGAGGAGCTGAAGAAAAAGGTGATGCAGATGGTAGCGGATCAGGGCAGGCCGTACGGTTATCGAGTGGAAACGCTGGGGCCGGGCAATTCTCCGCGGCTGCTTTATCGCGTGTATGCGAAAGATGGGCACGAAGAGTTGGTGCGAGGCGCAGTGTTCAACGAGCTGGACATTCGCGCGCTGCGGAGCGATTTGGTCGCTGTGGGCGACGATCCCCTGGTGAGCAACCGAGCCGGCGGTGCGCCGACGACCATTATCAGTCCGTCGCTGCTGTTTGATGAACTGGAAGTCAAGCGGGCGGATACGAGCAAGGACAAGCTGCCGGATTATCCGGCGCCGCCGCTAAAGAAGTGACCGTCTTTTCCGTTCTTAGTAGGAAGGGGCTGAAGGCCGTGCGCGATACTGGTGCGGGCCAAACCTTGCCGCTACCAGAAAGGCGGCGGCAACTGCCCTTGAAAGCGAAGCAAGACACTGGCTCCGAAACCATGAGCAGCTAGCCCCCTAGTAACTGCGCATCGCACACGCACGTCCCAATAACATGGAGATTGGAGGGACCATGTCAAAGATCATGAAACGAGTTTTCGTATGTGCGGCTTTTGCGATGGCGTGCGTGCCAGTTGTGGATTTGAGAGCGCAAAACCAGAAGGAATTGCTCCCTGCTCCGCTGCCCATGCAAATCTTCACCGCAAGGAAAGTATTTATTTCCAACGCAGGTGGGGACCCTCTTGGTTACTACAGTGGAGGACCCGATAGGGCGTACGACAAGCTGTACGCAGTGCTAAAGGGTTGGGGTCGATATGAGCTGGTGGCCGCTCCCGGCGACGCTGAGTTGGTGTTTGAAATAAGCTTTGCAATGCCCACGGTGGCGGAAGACGTCTCCGGTGGAAACGGGTTTACAGTGTCAAGCAGACCGGTAAAAGATCCGCAATTCCGGCTTGCCATCGTGGACCTCAAGACACACGTTTTGCTGTGGACATTCACTGAGCACGTGCAACCTGCAGGGCTGCAAATGAACCGCGATAAAAACTTTGATCAGGCGTTAACGGCCCTTGTGAACGACGTAAGAAATGTCGCCGGCCAACCCGGTCCGGCGGCCAGCGGCAGTTCGAAGTGAACCGCTGAGAAGTTGTGGTCGGTTCGTGAGGAGGCGAAGAACAGCAATCCTCGGGGGAAAACGGTTGACGAATCGGAGCTGAGATTCGAGACTTTAGCGTATGACTCTTGGAGAGAGACTCGAATGGCTGGGGCGGCTGACGCTGCTGGTATTCATTCTGGCGTCGGCCGCGTTTTTGAGCGCGATCACCGCAATGCGCATCGCGATTCACGGGCGCGAAGTGACCATGCCGAATCTTGTGGGCCTAAATGTTTCCGAAGCGAGCCGGATACTGCAGTCGCGCGGGTTGGTGCTGCGCGTGGCGGACCGCATCTACAGCGACCAGCCGATTAACGCAGTGGTGCGGCAGACACCGACATCGGGCTTGCTGATGAAGGTGTCGCAGCAAGCGCACGTGGTGCTGAGCCTGGGACAGCGGCAATTGCAGATTCCGCTGCTGGAAGGCAATTCACTGAGGGCTTCGCGAATCGAACTTCTTCGGGCAGGATTGCAAGTAGGAGAAGTCTCAGGCGTAACCATGCCGACTCCGCCGGTCGATACTGTGGTGATCCAGAACCCCAAGCCCGGAGCGGGAGCGGCGACGCCGCGAGTGGACGTGCTGGTTTCACAAGGTCCGCGCGAGCTAGCGTATGTAATGCCGCACCTGACCGGACTGAATGAGATCGAAGCCCAGCGCCGTCTAGATATAGCGCAGATGCGGCGCAAAGTTAACTATGTGACGGCACCACAGTGGCCGCACGGAGCGGTGATTGACCAGTCGCCGATGAGCGGGACACGGATTCCGGCGAGTTCGACCATTGAATTGACAGTAGCGAACTGAGCCCCGACTACAAGAAAACATGGCGGCATAAAGCCGCCTCTCCAAAGACAAAGAAGGCGGAATTTATTTCGCCGGTTCCTTTTTGTGCAGAGTCGTGCACATGGTCAGGGCGGTGTTGGGATCAACGGCGCTGTCGCCTTCCTCAACAAATTGGATGACACCCTGCTTGTCGATGACGATGTTGGCGCGCAGGGCCCACTCATAGGTTTCATTTTGCACGTCGTAGCCCTTGAGGATGCCGTAGGCTTTGAGCATCTTGCGGTTCATGTCGCTGAGGAGCGGGAAGCTAATGCCGATCTGCTTGGCGAAGGCGGCGTTGGCGGCAGGACTATCCAAACTAACTCCAAAAACTTCGGTATCCGAGGTGTCAATTTTACCGGAGGCGATTCCAGCCTGGAGCGCCTGAAGTTGCTTCGTTCAACCGCCGGTGAAGGCCAGGACGTATACGGCGAGGAAAACGTTCTTCTTGCCGCGGAAGTCGCTGAGCTTCACGGCTTTCCACTGGTCACTAAGCAGAGTGAAATCAGGGGCGGTGTCGCCGACCTTCAGGGTCATCTTGGCGACTTCAGACTTCCCTGCTTGCGGAACGGCCGGAGCCGCCGCGAGGACGGCCGCAACCAGTAGCCCGAGAACAATCTTGCGCTTCATAGAGAATCTCCGACGGAGTTGGGATTAAGTGGCAGCAGGAGCTTACCCGTTGCCATACATGCAATACCACTGGAATAGGGAAAATATTCCGGCAGAATGACTCCTCGCGTGGAGAAGACGAAGGCAACCCCTTACACCGAATGGCGGCATCACAGAGAGGAGTAGTTCAGCTTAGGCCGGCCGAGGGTGCAAAGTAGTTGTTCGGGCTGGCCATTCGTTCAGGTTATAATCGTACGTTCCTTACAGCATGGAGTCGGGAAGCACCCAAGGCTTTCGACGGACCGCTGTGGAGAACGGCAGATTCGAGAGAGAGGTGGAGATTGCTCCGCACTTTAGTTATGGCGACTGTAAGACAGTCGATCTTCCTAGCGACCGTGAAGCGGTGTGCTCTATTCGCGATAACTGGTCTATTTCTATTGAGTGCGACACGGTGCGACGCGCAAATTTTTCATAAGAAAAAGAGAGTCAATAAGTCGACGAACGCGGAGAATACCGCAGAGCCCGACAAGATTTTGTATGACAAGGCGATGGATGATATCAAGCACGGGCGGCACGAGGTCGGCAGGCTGAACCTGCAGACGCTCATCAACACCTATCCGGACAGCGAGTATCTTGCCAAGGCCAAGCTGGCGATCGCCGACTCGTTTTTCAAAGAGGGTGGGACGGCGAATCTGACGCAGGCTATCCAGGCGTACAAGGATTTCGGCATTTTCTTCCCCATGCTGCCCGAAGCGGCCTACGCGCAGTTGCAGGTGGCGATGACGCACTACAAGCAGATGGAGAAACCAGACCGCGACCGCACGCAGGCTCGCGAGGCCGAGGATGAGTTCCAGGTATTCCTGTCAAAATATGCGAACGATCCACTGGCTTCGAAGGCAGAACAGCGTTTGCGCGAAGTGCAGGAACTGCTGGCGGAAGGCGACTTCCGCATTGGTTACTACTATTACGTGAAGGAAGACAAGAAAGCCGCGGAATCGCGGCTAAGGTCGGTGGTAAACCGATACCCGCTGTACAGCAAGTCCGACCAGGCGCTGTGGATGCTCGGGAACATCTGGCAAGCAACCGAAAAGAAGGAGTTTGCGGTTCCTTACTACGCGCGGATCGTGCGCAATTATCCCTTGTCGCCGCTGGTGCCGAATGCCAAGAGCCGCTTGAAGACGCTGGGCGCGCCGATTCCGCAGCCCGATCCCCAAGCGGTGGCATGGATGACGGCGGAACAGAATGCGCCGCGTCAGCATGAGGCGCTGATCAAGAAACCGCTGCGGTTGATTCATACCGGTCCGGGCCAGGAATTGCGGGCGGCCGCCACAACCGGGAAGCCGACGATGACCCCCGATTCGGAAAGCGAAACAGGAGTAGATGTTCTGAGGGGCGGGAATCAGTCGCAAATCGGGGGAGCTGGAACGGGAATTGTAGCGACGATAACTCCTGGAGGGACCGGCGGGGCGACGAGCGGGGCAGAAAATGTGACGCCGGCGACGGACGGAGGCGATGCGACACCCGCAGCGCAACCGGATCAGAACTCGCCGACAACGACGGAGAATTCCGCGAGTGGAACGACGGGGTCCGGAACTACCGAGACAACACCCAAGAGCGGTGCCACAACGGGCACAGCTGGCCAGCCGACCGATGCAAAGACGGATGTAGCGTCAGCCACCACGGACCAGTCTGGCGACGCATCCAAAACGGACGCCGCGGGGCCTGACGGGAAGCAAAACGGATCAAACGGGGACACTAAGAAAGAATCGACCAGCAAGAAAAAGAAGGGCCTGAGAAAAATCGTCCCCTGGTGAGGTTTGGGAGGAGGGCGAAGATCAGGAGAAACACCGAAGGTACAGTCAGAAAGGGCAGTACCCTGCGTGTTTTTAGGCGGCCATAGGTGCAGTATTCACTTCCGACACACTCCTGCCCTGTAGACATTGACGCGAACTTGAACGGGTGCTCCAATAGCATGGAGCAGGTCATTTTGTATGGCTACACATGGGTGTGGCCAGCACGGTAGAGTATCGCCGGAGGGCGTTCGGTGCCGAAGATTCTGGTTGCGGACGATAACAGCAACATCCAGAAGATGGTGGGGCTGGCCCTGAAAGATCAGGGCATCGACGTCGTTGCCGTTGGCAACGGTGAAGCAGCCGTGCGAAAAATCTCCGATTTGCGGCCTGACCTGGTGCTTGCTGATGTATTCATGCCGGTGCGGAACGGCTACGAAGTTTGCCAGTACGTGAAGATGGACGCTTCACTTGCGCATATCCCCGTGATCCTGCTAGTGGGCGCGTTTGATCCGCTGGATGAGCAGGAAGCGCAACGAGTGGGTGCAGATGGCGTATTGAAGAAACCGTTCGTTCCGCCGGATCCCCTGATTTCGATGGTAAAGTCCGCGCTACAGCGCGCCGGAGTGAGTCACGCGGGAGCCGGCGCGGTGAAAATTCCAGAGCCGGATGTTTTGAAGGGCACCGACCTCCTGACTCCGAGTGGTGCCTCTGTGCCGCCGGTGACTAGCATTCCAGTGCACACAGCGTCTCCCCATCCAGTTATTGCGGCGCTAGATGAACAGAGTTTTGTCGACGAAGTACCGGCGCGCCCGCAGCCAGTGCAAATTGACAGCGGGTCGCAACCGGTAGCATTCGGAAGCCTGCTCGAAACTCCCACGGATGAGAAAGATGAGGCACTAGGTTTTCTGCCGCAGGCGCATCCCGAATTGGTGCCCGAGCGCGATTGGCGCGATACGGATGTGGAGGAACTTGACGAGGAAGCGGAGGAAGAAAAACCTCCTGCGCCGTGGCGGCGCGAAGAAGCGGAAAGTTATGCCAATTCTGGAACCGCAAGCGGAGCGAAGGATTGGCGCTCGGGAAGTTTCGAGCAGATCCTGGCCAGGAAGGCTCATGGGGAGTCCTGGGAACCTGCAGAAGAGAAACCAGAAGTTGTCGGGACGGCCTCTGCGGCAAATAGCCACATGCCTGAAGCGCCCGCTGCTCCCGCGAGCATGCCGGAAGCGGCGCCGGTTATGGGAGCAATTTCGAGTACACCATTTGCGACCGACGCATGGGCGGGGGTGAGTCCGCCGGCTTCACAACAAGAAACCTCCACGAAGACGACCGCGGCAGTGGAAGAACTAGGACCCGCGAAAGAACGCAAAATGTCCTTGCCGGGAGCGGTGGTAGCGAGCGTACCTGAGGCGACTCAAGCCGACGCTCAAACGAATGGATCCAAAGAGTCCTGGTTCTCCGTCCCGTCAAACCCCTGGAACGCCGAGCTTGAGAAGGCCAACCGGCTGGCTTCAACGTGGGATTCTGGCGCGCCCGTGGCTACTGCTCCGGCATCGGGCAACGGAACGGAAAAAACTACTGAGGTGGTCAGCGAAACGACTCAGAAGGTCATCGAAGAAGCGGCCTTGCCTGCGGAGACCGTGGAAGCTATCCGCGAGGAAGCCGCTCAAGTTACCGAAGAGGCTGCGCTCCCCCTGGAGCAGCAGACCTACGACGGAACAGGCTTCTACGCGACCGAAGAAGTGTTAGAGACTGCGGCTCCGGCGACTGCGCCCGCGCCGACCCCGAGCATGGACGACCTCGTTGCCAAGGTGCTGGCAAAGCTGAATCCCGAGGTTTTGCAGGCGGTTACACGCGAGATTTTGAAGCCCGTCGTGGAAGCAATGGTCCAGGAAGAGATGAAGTCGAAGAAGCCGTAATTCCCA
>MNEA01000118.1 GCA_001917435.1 Acidobacteria bacterium 13_2_20CM_2_57_6 | reverse complement strand
GCTAGTCCTCATGGTGCGAGGCGGTTGTATTTTTTGAGCACTTCGCGAAGTTTGTCATGGGGCAGTGCGATGACTTTGTGATTCTCGATGCCGGTCATTGTTTCGGCGGCAATCATGGCGTTGATGATGGCCTCTTCAGTAGCCTGAACGGTGGCGGCGAAGACCGGACCCAGCTTGTCGTTGGGCAACATTTTCAGGTCGACGACGTGGTCGACAGCGGCGGCGCCCGAATTTGCCGTGGAGAACGCGATGAAGATGTCGCCGGAACCATTTCCGGAAATACTGCCGTTGCGGCCGAGACCCAGCGAAACGCGGCGGGCGAGCCGCTTGAGCTGATGCGCGACGAGCGGCGTGTCCGTCGCAACTACGACGATGATCGAGCCGTGGTCATCGTTCGCGAAGGAAGTGCCGGCGTAAGGAACATCATCGGGAATCTCCCTGCCGACGGGCACGCCCGCGATGCGAAGATCGGGGCGCCGGCCGTAGTTGCATTGCACAAGAATTCCAACCGTGTAGCCGCCGTCTTTTGCGTCCAGCTTGCGGGAAGCTGTGCCGATTCCTCCTTTGAAGCCATTGCAGACCATTCCCGTCCCGCCGCCGACATTACCTTCTTCCAGGGGGCCGGACGCTGCGGAATCGATGGCGTGCAAAGCGTGCTCCGGCTTCACGTGGAAACCGTTGATGTCATTGAGCCAGCCGTCCCAGGTTTCTGCGACGATCGGCAGCGACCACCAGTAACCCGTTGGATCCGGTTGCCCATGATTCACGCGCCATTGAATGACGGCATCGCGAACCACTCCCACGCTGTGTGTGTTGGTGATCATGACGGGGCCTTCGAGGAAGCCGGATTCTTCCACCCAAGTCGTGCCGGTCATTTCGCCATTACCATTGAGCGACCACCAGCCCGCGAAAACAGGATTGGTCATGGAATCTTTTCCACGCGGAAGCACGGCGGTGACTCCGGTTCGGACCGGGCCCTTGCCAACTTGCAACCTTCCTTCGCCGAAGATGAGCGTGGTATGTCCGACGGTGACGCCGGAAACATCAGTGATGGCGTTGAGCGGACCGGGCGGGCCATCGAAGGGAACGCCGAGATCGCGGGCGCGCGGCTTCGGCTTGGTAGGCGAATTGTTCTGCGCCAAGGCCAACGACGAAATTGCCAGCGACCAAAAGAGTACGGGAACGCAGCTGAACGAAAATGGACGAATCATCTATTATTTTTTCTCCCAGGAGGATCGAGCCAAACGCAATAATTCCGTGTTTTTCTTCAACGCTTTTTCCAGCAAGCCGGCCTGCTGCGCCGCCAATTTCCAATCGCGATTTTCCACCGCTTCGGTAAGCCCAGGAAATTCCAAATGCGCGTAGGTGTACCGCGAAGAATAGAGAAGATGCTGGAACCACGGCCGGCCGGGAATGCCAGCGGGATCAAGCCAGTTGGATTCGACCTGAAGAAGCTGCTCGTTGAGGCGCTGAATTTTCTCAGGCGCGGCCGAGCCTGACAAAAGGTCGCGCGCCGTGGCGTCCCGCAGAAGGTCGCCCGCTTTCTCGAACTCAGCAATGCGGGCGTGCAGGCGTTTCAAGGAAAGGTGCTTTAGCTCACTTTTGTTCTTATGCTCGAGCTCGCCCAGAAATTGTTCCAGTGCTGAGGCGTTGAAGCCAAAGTCAAACGGGAGAACGTCCGCGTTGGCGAGACGCAGCGTGACGAGGCCCCAGATGCGCGTCAGGGCGACGTGGTATTCAAACGTGGGATCGCCGATATGCTCCATCCAGTAATGATCGTCGTACATCGAGTGATACACACCGTAGTCGCCCGTAAAATCGAGGTTGATCACCGGCCGGCCGAGATGATTGAGGAATACGGTGTGATCGGAGCCGCTGCCGATGCGCGTTTCCACAAGTGCGCTGTCGAGCGGCGGAGCGCTAGCCTTCGCATCGCGCATCGAAGTGGCGCGCCACGCGTCGTAGAGAGATTTGCCGGACGGCGCACGAACATCCTTTGAAGCCTCCACCAGCATCGGCGCAAGCGAAGCGACGGCGGCCGGCGAAAAGCTCAGGCCCTCGGGACCCGCTGTGGTGGCGGCTCCCGCAACCGATTCGTCCACATTGAGATAGGCGACAAGTTTTCTCTTCAGGTCGTCGGCAAACTGCTCGCCCCATTCGGTCGAGCCCGTAAGCGCGTACTCTTCGCCATCCCAACTGCAAACCACAATCGTGCGCCGGGGCCGAACGCCGCCTTGTTTGAGTTCGCCCAAAGATCGCGTGAGCTCCATCATCGAGGCGGTGCCGCTCGAAGGATCGACCCCGCCATACACCCATGCGTCGCGATGATTGCCGAGCAGCACCCACTCGTCGGGCAACTCTCTGCCGCGAATGCGCGCTTCGACGACTGTGTAGGGCTGCATGCTGGTGTCCATGTCCACTTTTAGGTGAACTTTCACCGCACCGGCGAAGCGATACGTGATGGGCAAAGCGCCCTGCCAATCCTGCGGCACTTCGGGGCCGTTCATGTTTTCGAGAAGAGGTTTGGCATCGCGCCACGACAGCGGGAGCGCGGGAATTTTCGGCAGCGACCGCGCTTCTTCCGGAGCAATGTGTTTTGCGTCGGGGACCGAAGCCCACCCGGGCGTAGTAGGATCGCCGGGAACGATGTAATCGTACGTGATTGCGCCGCGTTGAATGTGACTCTCAGGACCCCACGGGCCGTCGGGAAAAACCTTGCCGCGCGCGGAACCATCTTCTGCGGGATCGGAATAAATGAGCAAGGCAGCTGCGCCTTCGCGCTCCGCGGTGAGCGCTTTGAAGCCGCGATAGCTGTACGGATTCGAGTAGCGCACCAGCACAATCTTGCCTTTTACGCTGACGCCGTTTTTTCGCAGCAGGTCATAGTCTTCCAGATTGCCGCTGTGCGCGTAGACGACTTCGGCAGTGACGTCGCCGGATGCGGAATAACCAAAGTAGGAGCCGGAGACGGCGGGATTTTTTGTGTCCGGATCGACATCATCAGCATCTTCGCGCAAAGACGCAGTGAAGTGGATCGGCTGCGTCATTTCAAGAGAGACGCTGCGTGGGCGAGAGTGCAAAACATCGTAGCGGCGAAGCGCGACCTCTTCCCAGCCCTGTTTGCGCCACTCGTCCGCAATGAAGTCCGCGAGCTGAGTATTGCGTTCGGAAGCGGCCGGATGCGGTTCGGCGGTGAACGTGCGATGCCATTCGCGAGCCTTTTCGGGTGAGGGAATCGACTGAAACTTGGATTCGAGTTGGTGTTCGGTGGTCGCGTGCGGTGCAGAAAATCCGAGAATCGGAGCAGAAGGCGCGGTTTCCTGCTTGTCCTGGGCCGAAAGCACAAAGGCAAGGGTCGTAAGAAAAATAAATGAGACCGTAAGAGTGCGCGAGGGGAGCCGCATTTTTATTTTGCTCTCCAGAAGAACAGCAATCCAGTTGCAACAGGTATGGCCAGACGGTAAATCAACTTGAAAACACCCTTGCCGCCGCAGCCAGCAGTGCGCGAGCAATCAGCGAACATTCCGCGGTTGAGATCGTGAACGGCGGAGCGAGAAGAATGTGGTCGCCGCGCAACCCGTCAACGCAGCCTTGCGTCGGATAGGTAAGAACGCCTTCTTCCAGGCAAGCCTGTCGAATTTTCTCCGCGATGTTTTGTTCTCTCGGGAAAGGCTGGCGCGTAGCTTTGTTCTTGACGAACTCGACGCCAAGAAGCAGTCCGAGACCGCGCACCTCGCCGACGTTCGGATGGGATTGCAAGAGAGGAAGCGCGCATCGGAGTTCTTGCCCGGCGGCATTCACGCGATCAAAAAGTTTGTGCGCTTCGAGATAATCGAGCACGGCGTTGCCCGCAGCTGTGGACACTGGATGAGCCTGATACGTGAAGCCGTGCAGGAAACCGCCGGAGCCGCGCTCGAAGGCTTCGACGACGCGAGCGGAAGCAAGGACAGCGCCGAGCGGAGCGTAACCGCTGGCGATTCCTTTGCCTACCAGAATCATATCCGGCTCAACGCTCCAGTGCTGCACGGCGAACGGTTTCCCCGTGCGGCCCATGCCCGTCATTATTTCGTCGGCGATCAGCAAAATTCCGTTCTTGCGGCAGATTTCTGTGATGCGCGCGGCGTAGCCCTCAGGAGGCACAGCGCTGCCAAGCGTCGCGCCAACAACCGGCTCGAAGATAAACGCCGCAGCTTGATCTCTCGCCTGCCCGCCTAAATGGGCTTGGAGATCGTCGGCGCACGCGAGCTCACATTGCGGAAAGGTTTTGTCAAACGGGCAGTGATAGCAGAAACAGGGAGCAATGTGTCCCCATTCGGAGATAAGTGGTTCGTACGGAGCGCGGCGAGCGACGTTTCCGCTGACGGTCATCGCCCCGAGAGTGCTGCCGTGATAGCTTTGGCGGCGCGAAAGAACGCGGTAACGATCCTTCTGGCCGCATTCCAAGTGAAACTGCCGCGCAAGTTTAATCGCGGTTTCGGTCGCTTCCGAGCCTCCGGAAGTAAAATAGACGCGCCCGCCATTGCGAAAATTCGGCGGAGCCATCGCAAGCAGCCGCGACGCAAGTGTTTCTGCCGCGGTTGTGTGAAATTGTGAGGTGTGCGCAAAGGCGATCTGCGAAGATTGTCCCGCCATCGCCCGCCCTATTTCCGGCACGCCGTGACCGATGCTGACGACCGCGGCCTGCCCGGAAGCATCCAGGAACCGGCGGCCATCGTCGGCGATAATCCAGCAACCTTCCCCGCGAGTGGCGATCGGAAACGTCTTTTTGAAATTGCGGGGGAAAAGTCCGCTGCTGGTCGGCATGAGATGTCCGGGCAAGGATTGTAGCAGACTCGAGTGCGGCATCAGGCCATCAGGATAAGTCTTTCAACCGTGCCTCCGCGCTCGGAGCTATTGGATTCGGAAGAGAAACGTGACATCATCCGTGGTCCTGCATTGTGTGATTCTGCATGGCACGATTCTGCTTGCACCATTGCGACTCATTGGTTTTCACAGGAGAAGAAGCAAAATGAAAAGCGTTATTTTTAAGTGTCTTTTCGCGAGCGCGATGCTGCTGGGATCCGGGCAAGCCATTTGTGCGCAGGAATCGTCGAAACACGCCATCACTTTTGACGACATGATCAAGATGCATCGCATCGCCGAGCCGCAAATTTCGCCAGATGGAAAGTGGGTGGCGTACACGGTGTCTACTCCGGACATGGACGCAAACCGCGGAGTGAGCAACATCTGGATCGTGCCTGCGGTGGGCGGTGCCGCGATGCAATTGACCCAGAGCGGACATGATTCTTCGGCCGTATGGTCACCGGACGGGAAGACGCTGGCATTTCTGTCTTCACGCGCAGGCGAATCGCAGATCTATTTGCTTTCCATGGAGGGCGGCGAAGCGCACGCGCTGACGAAACTCTCAACCGGCGCGGACATGGTGAAGTGGTCGCCGGACGGAAAGACGATTGCGTTTACTTCTTCCGTTTATCCCGACTGCGCCAGCCGCTCGGCGGCTGCCCTGAACAACGATGATGATTGCAACAAGAAGCGCGATGAAGAGAAAGGAAAAAATAAAGTGAAAGCCCATGTGGCCGAGCATCTCCTGTACCGCCACTGGACGCACTGGAACGAAGGCAAGCGCAGCCATCTGTTTGTCGTTCCAGCCGATGGCAGCGCTGGGCCGCGCGATCTGACTGCTGGAGCGGACTATGACATTCCACCGGATGAGCGCAGCGGACCCGGCGATATCAATTTTTCGCCGGATGGGAAAGAGATTTGCTTTACAGCCGTTACCGACAAGATGGAAGCGATCAGCACGAACGGTGATTTGTTCATCGTTCCGGTGGCCGGCGGCGAGGCGAAACGCATCACTACGCAGCCGGGATTTGACGGGAATCCGGTCTATTCGCCGGACGGAAAATACATTACGTACCACGCGCAGCTTACCGCGGAGTATGAAGCGGATCGCTGGCGCGTGATGCTCTACGACCGGCAGAGCGGCAAAAACGAGAATCTTTCCGAAGGTTTTGACCGCAGCGCGGACGAACTGGCGTGGTCGCCGGACAGCAAGACCATTTATTTCACCGCGGAAAAGGAAACGCAAAAACCCGTATACGTGATGGCAGCGCGCGCGGGAGCGGAGCCGAAAAAGGTCATCGCAGACACTTACAATACGGCGATTTCCTTCAGCGCGGACGGAAAAACGATGGTTTTTGAGCGGATGAGCCTTACTTTGCCAGCAGAAATTTTCGTGGCGTCGAGTGACGGCTCCAACGTTCGGCAATTGACGCATCAGAATGAATCGATTCTCGCAGGGCTGGAGATGAATGCCCCGGAAACATTCTGGTTCGAGGGCGCAGCAGGAACGAAGGTGCAGGCGATGCTGATTCGTCCGCCAAAATTTGACGCCACGAAGAAATATCCTTTGCTCGTGTTGCTGCACGGCGGGCCGCAGACGATGTGGTCGAATGCGTGGGGCTACCGGTGGAACGCGCAGGTTTTTTCGGCCGCCGGTTACGTGACGCTGATGATCAACCGGCGCGGCTCGACCGGGTACGGACAAAAATTCACCGATGAAATCACGAATGACTGGGGCGGCAAAGCTTACGTCGACGTGATGAACGGCGTGGACTACACACTGAAGATATATCCGTTCGTCGATGGCTCGCGCATGGCAGCCGCGGGCGGCTCTTACGGCGGATATATGGCGGACTGGATCGCCACGCATACGGGACGCTTCAAGGCAATCATCAGCCACGCGAGCGTCTACGACAAAGTAGCAATGTACGCGACGGAAGAACTCTGGTTTGAAGAACACGACATGCAGGGCACGCCGTGGTCGAATCCGGAAAGCTACAAGAAATGGGCGCCGGTGACGTACGCGGGCGAGCTCGGAAGGTTCAAGACGCCGACGCTGGTGATCGCCGGCGAAATGGATTACCGCGTGCCGTACACGCAATCGCTCGAGTTTTTCAACGCGCTGCAGCGGCAGGGAGTGCCGTCGAAGCTGGTGGTTTTTCCCGACGAAGGCCACTGGGTGCTGAAGCCGCAGAACGCGCAATTCTGGTACAAGACATTCTTGGATTGGCTGGCGACGTACGTTAAGTAACGGATCGAGTTGGCCAGAGATGGCGCAGCATTGCCGCGCCCTTACAAAGACGTTAAGAAGCAAGCAAGCGCCGGAGAGCGCGGCTCGCGAAACGAAAAAGATGGTAAAGCAGGAAGGCTGAGAACGCGACGAGTGCGGCAACGATGATGGTTGCGGCAAAGGGATGAGCCGTGGCCATCCAGGTAAGCCAAACGGCGAGGACATCTTCGCCAAAACTTAGCGCCCAATTGCTGAATGGCTCGGGACTCGCATTCACCGCGGCGCGCGCGCTGGCTTTGGTGCCGTGCGAAGTGAGAGCGACTCCGCCGGCGATGAGGGCCGCGCCCCACCGCCACTCGGGCGCGGCTCCGCCGGCTGCCGCGTAGGCCAGAAGCGCCGCAGCGGGCGGACGAATGAAGGTGTGGACGGCGTCCCAGACGGTGTCAAAATAAGGAATCTTGTCCGCGACGAATTCCAGCAGATAGAGCGCGATGGCGATTCCGAGGACCCAGGGATGAGCCAGAGGCTGCAATCCCGGCGGAAGATGGAGCACACCGAAATGCTGAAGCAGCCCCAGAGTCGCGACTGTGGCGTAAAGATTGAGGCCGGAAGAAAACCCGGCGCCCAGCGCAAGGCCGAGCGTTTCGATAGGATTCATTTGGCACTATCATAGCAAGGGAAAATCGTCCCATCAGGCAGTAACTTTCGCACGCAGCAAATGGAGTTTCCGTTTGACCGGCAAGTGAAGGAAAGCGATCCTGTTGGCAAGGCGGTCATCCATGTTTGGGCTGGGCCATCTTTTCTATCCCTGGGGTTTTCTCGTGCAGGGCCTGGCGATTGTGCATTTCATCAGGCGGCGGCCGGAGAACTATTGGTTTTACGTGATCTTTTTTCTCGGACCGCCTGGCGCCGCTGTGTACATTCTCGCGGAAGTGCTGCCGGACCTGGGACTTCTTCGCGGATTCTTTCAGGGATTTGGGCGCCGGTCGCGCATTCAAAAAGTCGAAACGGATATCATCGATAATCCTTCCCCCGCGAATTACGAGGAGCTGGGCGAACTCTACAAGGACCAACGAGAATTTGCGAAAGCACGCGAGGCGTTCGCTCACGCGATCGATGCACGGGGAGCCTCCCCGTACACATTTTATTCAAGAGCGCTGTGCTCGCTGGGGCTGAACGATTTGGCCGGCGCGATTCCAGACCTGGAGCACGTGGTTATCGCGGACCGAAAATTCGATTATTACCGGGCGGCGGGACTGCTGGCGGATGCATACGCTCGAACCGGACAACTGGACCGCGCGGACCAGCTTTTCGCGGAGGTCACGCAGATTTCGACGACCCCGGAGACGTTGTACAACTACGCAAGTTTTCTCAAAACGGCGAACCGCGGAGGAGAGGCGCGCGAATGGCTGCAGAAGCTGGAGGCGAAGAAGCGCACGCTGCCGCGGTACATGCAGAGGCGTGAGCGGCCCTGGTTCCGCAAGGGTAAGGCGTTGCTGCAAGAGCTGGCCAGCGCATAGAGATCCCCGCTGCTCCGATCTTTTTGGTATGGGCGGAATGTGCGATTGACCTATCCCCCGGTTTTTTGTAAATGTTGCATCTAAGGGGCCTAGAGTTATGAGTAAGTGGTTTAGAATCAACAGTTACAGGGCATCGCTACAAGTGTTGATTCTAAAGGGATTTAGATTCCAAAGTTCCCGCCTGTTTTTTTTGATCGGTGTTCGCTCTAAACAAATGATAGGGCCGTCATGGAATATAAAAAGACTGCCAGTCATGCCGCGCGAGAATCGGTCAAAGGATAGATGCGTCGGCGGGTACATAACTCACTTTCTGATTGCAGTCGCGGCCACGATCTTGCTCGGAGGTGGCGCCCATTATTGGTGCCTTTCAGGCCGTGCATTGTTTGCGATCGTGCTTATTACAATCTTCCTGATCTTGCGACGTGATAGAACAACCTTCGCGGGAATTCAAATTGATCCTATCGAAGAGATTGGCGGAGAAGAATTTCGCTTCATCTGGCTTTGGGTTCAAGAACGGGAACTGCCACTAACCTGGAATCACCCGTACTAATTCCTTGGGAGGGCCACGGCCATCACTGGAACCGAAACACGGCGCGAATCGGGCGAGGACAAGCGCGAGTTAGGCGATTCGAGTGTCGTATGATTCCATGCGCGGAGCCAGGGGGCAGATCACCCGGTTCCTCTAAAGAGGATGCAATTGCCCACTGTCTCGCGGATATACAACTGGGCAGGTATGTTACTTAGTTTGTGGAAAGCCACTGAGCAACCTATTAGCATGGGCCACTCCGGGGGCGAGTTAGTATCCCAAAGGAAGAAATCGTCCCAGTGAAATTCTCGGTGCAGTTCCGCGTATTTGTCGACCACAAAGCCGAACGCGGCCCCGTTCTCCACCCTTTTGCAGAAAAGGCGCGTCAGGTTCTCGATTATGTGCTGTGATTCTTCCTCGGTCTTGCCGTCAAGGCTATAGCCCTCACGTAAGGTTTCATCGTTCAGCTTGCGGATTGAGCAAAATACGTTGTCGGACGGAGCGAAGTAAAGATTGAAACTGACCTCTGTGGCATTCGCAAGCTCTCCAATAATGTCCTCTCTCGAAGACAAGATCTGCTCTCCGGTGGTTGACAGTCTTATCACCCTGCCTGTGCCGGGGTCGGCCAGAGAGATACCGTTGTGCCGAAGCTGATCGACCAGCTCCTCGAAACGTATCGGAGCGGGGGGGGATTCGTAGAGATAGACCCAACCATGCCGCATGGCAAAATCTTATTAGTTAATTTTGACTACCTTGAAGATTACCACGTTATTGTCACCCAGGATTTTTTGGCCAAATCGATAGCCGCTTGTGAGGTGCCCAGTTCGAGATAATACTTGGCTGTAGTGCCCACCTGCTTCGCCGCATCCTTGAGAGCACTCAACTTTTGGCCGAAGTCAGCCAAACTGCGCCCTTTTGCTGGACCGCCAACACCGATGTACTCGCCGGCCTTACCGAGGACATCGACCTCGGTAGATGTGCTGGCTCCGAACACTTTCATGTTGACAATTTTTCCTCCAACGCTAGCGGCTACTGCCGCTTCGCGGGCCGCACCGACCTCAGCTGCTGACACGGGGCTTACCGATCCTGTGACGTAGTCACCGATCGCTTGTGTGAGGTTTACGACATTTTGCTGTCCTCGGGGTGTGAGGAGGTAGGCGATTGCTGCGGTGATTAGGCCTCTACCATAAACTGCTGCGCGCGCGAATAGGCCCGTCTCCCCCGCGACGCCTGCAGTTCCTAATGTGAGTGAAGCTCCAATGATAAACTTCGCCGATGAGCGCTGCGATTCACGGTCTGTGGCCGAACATCCTTGCCTTGAGTACTCGCACGATTCCCAGACGGGAATTTCGTCTCCTGTGGGATCCGTGTGGCTTAGGGGATTGTTTAGGACATAAGCGTACTGGTTCAATCGCTGTGGTGCGTTCAAGAGTGTCTCCATACCCCAGCTCGATTGGCTTGGGTGCTGGATGGGGTCGGGCGTGACAAATCGACCGGCATTGGAAGCGTAGAAGCGGGCGCCGAAGTAGTCGAGGCTGGATTCGGGGTCGCGTTCTTTGCCGGTGAAATGCATGGGGCTGGGGTCAGTGCCAGAACACGTCAGCCAATCGCCAAACGGAAGGCTGGTGCAGGCTTCGTAGAGACTGCCGGAGGTATTTGTCCTGGCGCGCTCTGTCCCGAGCCAGTCCGGGTGCGTGAAATACGTTGTGCCCGAGACACCGCCGCTGTAGGTTGCGACGTGGCGACCCCCGGAGTAGATTTCGGCGCGGTTCCAGGAACCGGAAGATGCGACCTCAGCAATCTCGTGGCTGGCGAGATCGTAGAGGTAGTCCACGCTCGTGCTGCCGGTGGTCTTGCGGACGCGCTGACCGTTGGCATCGTAGATTCGAAATGGTGGGCCTGGCCAGGTTCGAACTGGCGTGCGTTGGTCGAAGTGGCACGATGAATAAATTGGAGGTAGCGGTGGGACTCGAACCCACTAAGATCGGTTTTGCAGACCGACGCCTCGACCGCTTCGGCATCGCCACCTTATACCCAAATCTATACCCAAATCTGTACCCAAACCGCCCCCGCAACGCCTATTTACCTCTATTCGAGTCTCCGTAAACTATTGATACCGCACGGAGGCTCCCGATTCAGTAGGTTTTGCAGACCATTGCCTTACCACTTGGCGACCGCGCCATCGGGGAATTGAGACCTGGACGGGTGAAGCCCGGAGAGAGTGAAGGTTCCACCCGTCCATGCTCTGCACTGCAAACTTAGGCCACTTACCGCAGTTCACGGGTCTAAAAAGACCCGCCAGCTGCAAACTACGAAACAAAAAAGCACGGGTCTCCCGACCCAGTCGGGACAGGTTCCGACCCGCCAATACAAAGGCCGACTCAGCGGGCGGCGGCGGCCGCTTCGGGTTGCGCGGAGCGGGTTTCGTTCACAATGGGGGCGCCGATGAGGTTGCCCCATTCGGTCCACGAGCCGTCGTAGTTGCGAACCTGGTTCAAGCCCAGCAAATATTTGAGGACGAACCAGGTGTGGGAGCTGCGCTCACCGATGCGGCAGTACGCGATGACGTCGTCCTTTCCGGTAATACCCTTGGACTCGTAGAGTTTTTTCAGCTCGTCGTAGGACTTGAAAGTGCCATCTTCGTTGGAAGCCTGCGCCCAGGGTATATTCGCGGCCTTGGGAATGTGGCCGGCGCGCTGGGCGGTTTCGGTCATGCCCGGAGGAGCGATAATTTTGCCGGTAAATTCATCGACGGAGCGAACGTCGACGAGCTGGCCGGGCTTGCGGCCGTCTACGATGGCGAAGACTTCTTCCTTGCGAGCGCGAATGGATTCGTCGGTACCGGAGACGCGATAGGATGCGGGAGCGACCTTCGCGGGATCCTTGGTAACTGGGCGCTTCTCCTCAAGCCATTTCTTGCGGCCGCCGTTGATGAGGCGGACGTCCTTGTGTCCGTAAAGCTTCAATTGCCACAGGGCGTACGCGGCGAACCAGTTGTTGTTGTCGCCGTAGAGAAGAATAGTGGTGTCATTGGAAATGCCGGAGGTGCTGAGAAGCTTTTCGAGCGTGGATTTGTCGATGAGGTCGCGGCGGATATTGTCCTGAAGCTGGGTTTGCCAGTTCCAGCCTACTGCGCCAGGGATGTGTCCCTGGTCGTAGGCGGTGGTATCCACATCGACTTCGACGAAACGAAGATTGGGGGAATTGAGATTTTGAGCGGCCCAATCGGTTGAAACCAGAACTTCCGGGTGTTTGTAATCGGACATTGCTTTCTCCTTTGCGTTCAGCTTTGAAACTCGTTTGCTCCCAAAATAAAAATCCCACCTGCCAGTTCGTTTCTGGCGGTGGGTCCGAAAAACTTTCGAGGCTAGTCTAAAACTTTAGGAGCTCAGCCTCCCCGCGCCAGAAGACACACGCATACAGTACATACAACAGATGCAGAGGGGCGCGTTCTTTTGGGTAAAGCTCGACATGAAAGAAGTATATAGGAAAGATAGCTGCTCGGCAAGAGTTCTTGGGCAGGACATTCCTCATTTTTTAGGTTTCCCAGCCGAGTAGGAGCTGGGGAGTTTGAGGTGGATCGGCAGGCGGGCT
>MNEA01000119.1 GCA_001917435.1 Acidobacteria bacterium 13_2_20CM_2_57_6 | reverse complement strand
GCCCAGCGTCACGTGCAGCATGTGCATTCCTGTCAGCGTAAAGAATGTGGAGGCGAACTGCGGCACGGTTTGGGATACGTTGACAAACTCGCTAGCGGCTTCATGCCCGGGAACTTTGGGAAACATGGGGAGCGCCAAGCCTTCTGCGATCAAGTTGCTCCACTCGCGGCCGTGAAGGATGATGAATCCCGCGCCGCACGTCATGGTGGCGAGCAACCAGAGTGTCTGCGCCTTGGCGTTGTGGTCCACCGAGGCGCGCACCGCCAATACCATGGTCAGCGAACTCGTAAGCAGGAACGCCGTCATGATGGTCGCGTTTACGATGCTCTCGGAGTGGAACGGCGTCGGCCAATTCGCCGTGGAAATGCGCCCGTAGCTGTAGGCGTAGAGCAGCGCGCCAAACGTCAGCGAATCGGAGAGCAGGAACAGCCACATCCCGATTTTCTTTGAGTACGTGCCGAACAGCGACGGTTCATATGCCGACGGGATGCCGTGCAACGCGGAATCAGCCATGCGTTCGACCTCCGGATCAACTCGCAGCTAACGGACGAACTTCATCAAGCCAAAAATGTAAATCCACAACAGGGCCATAAAATGCCAGTACCACGCCGTCACGTCGACAACGATGCTGCGCGTCTTCAAGGAACGGTGCAGCAGCGCAGCGATGCTCGCAATGAGCAGCGCGACAACCCCGCCCAGCAAATGTGCCGCGTGCGCACCGGTCAGCAAATAAACGAAAGAGCTGCTCGGCGTCGTGGAAACGTAGAACCCGTTCGCCGCCAACTGCTTCCACGCCGTCCACTGCCCGAAAAGAAACGCTAGGCCGAGGACAAATGTCATCGCAAGCCAGGGCATTCTTATTTGACCGCCGATGGAAGGTCCAGTGGCCGTTGATGCCGTCTCCATCACAGCTCGCGCTTTGATTTGGCGGCGCGCCAACTCCATGCTCACGCTGCTGACCAGCAGCACAAAAGTATTAAGCAGCAACAATCTCGGCAACGCCACAGGAATCCAGTCGCGAATGAGATTGTTTGTCCGAGGATCCAGGGTCGGCAAACCCTGCCGCACCACGTACGCGCTGGTAAACGAAACAAACAGCATCAGCACAGGTATCAGCGCCACGAGCAACCCAAGCCGCGCGCGGCGCAACCGGGTCTCATAGTCCGGCAATCCTGGACGGCCATAGTCTCCGCCGTCTCGAATCGGCGGCGCAGTGCCGTGATCGTCTCGGGAAATTTCTGGTTCTACGGCGGAGGTTGTAGTGAAGCTGGCCATCTGTGATCAGTGTTTCGGTTTGATTTCTGGGTCCGTCTGCATCACGAAATCGCGAGGCGCGCCCGGCACGCTGTATTCGTAAGGTCCGTTGTTGACGACTGGCGTGCGCCCGCCAAAATTGTCGTGCGGCGGCGGCGTGGCAGTGATCCATTCGAGAGTAGTGGCTTCCCAGGGATTGTCGTTGGCCTTCGCTCCTTTGAACATGCTCCAGAAAAGGTTGATAACGAAGATAAACTGGCTGGCGATGGTGATAAACGCCGCAATCGTTATGAATCTCTGTATCGGGAGCAATTTAAGGATGTAGGCCACTTCCGTGGATTGTGAGTAGCGCCGCAACCCCGCGCTCATGCCGTAATAATGCATGGGCATGAAAATCGCGTACGCGCCCACGAACGTGAGCCAGAAATGCAGCTTCGCCAACGGTTCGTTCATCATGCGGCCGAACATCTTCGGGAACCAATAATACGTTGCTGCGAATATTCCGAAGATCGACGCCACGCCCATAATCAAATGAAAGTGCGCGATCACGAAATAGGTCTCGTGCAGGTAGATGTCCAGAACGGGCTGCGCGAGGAACGGTCCGCTGATTCCCCCAGTCACAAAGAGAGACACAAATCCGATGGCAAAAAGCATCGGCGACGTGAATCGAATCCGCCCGCCCATGAGCGTGCCCAGCCAATTGAATGTCTTGATCGCCGACGGGACGCCAATGCCCATGGTCATGATCGAGAAAGCAAAAGCGGTGTAGGGGCTCATGCCGCTCATGAACATGTGGTGGCCCCAAACCATGAATCCGAGAAACCCGATCGTCATGATGGCGTACACCATCGCCTTGTATCCAAAAATGGGCTTGCGCGAAAAAACCGAGAGCAACTGCGAACACATCCCCATAGCCGGCAAGATCGCGATGTAAACCTCAGGATGGCCGAAAAACCAGAACAGGTGCTGCCAAAGCAGCGGCGATCCGCCTTTGTGCCCTGTAAGCTGACCGTTCACTGTAACCAGCGGAACAAAAAAGCTCGTGCCCAGGTTGCGGTCCATCAACAGCAAAATGCCCGCAGAGAGCAGCACGCCGAACGCCAACAGCCCCAGGATCGCGGTGACGAACCACGCCCACACGGTCAGCGGCATGCGCATCATGGTCATGCCTTTGGCGCGCATGTCGAGCGTGGTGGTGATGAAGTTCAATGCCCCCATCAGCGCGCCGATGCAGAAAATCGCAATGCTGGTAATCCACAAGTCGGCGCCTAATCCCTCACCCGGGCCGGCAGATTGCAGTGCGCTCAGCGGCGCATAACCGGTCCAGCCGTGCAGCGGTGCGCCACCGGTAACGACAAATGCCGCAAGGAGCACGACAAAGCCGAGGAAGGTGGTCCAGAACGAGAGCATGTTCAGCACCGGAAACGCCATGTCCGGTGCGCCAATCTGAATCGGCAGGAAATAATTTCCAAACCCGCCCTGCGGTGCGGTGGTCAGCACGAAGAAAACCATGATCGTGCCATGCATGGTCAGAAGGCTTAAGTAAGTTTCCGGCTTGATCTCGCCAAAGAATGGCAGCGTCGCCGTCGGCCAGATCAAGTGAATGCGCATCAGCAGCGAAAGGAACATGCCTACAAAGACCGCTGTGAGCGCAAGAAAGTAGTATTGAAGCCCGATAACTTTGTGGTCCAGGCTGAAGATCCACTTGCGAATAAACCCCTGCGGCGCCGCGTGCGTGTGAGATGCGTGGGCAGCCGATTCGTGAGTAGCCATGTTATTGCTTCTCCGCCTCCCTCGCCGCCAGCCATTTGTCAAACTCTTCCTGACTGACCACTTTCAGCATGCCGTGCATTTTGTAATGACCGAGGCCGCACAGTTCCGCGCAAGCGATTTCGTAATCCCCGGTTTGAATGGGCGTGAAGTGCATGTGAATCGCCAGGCCGGGGACGGCGTCCTGCTTGAAGCGCATGCTTGGAACAAAAAAACTGTGAATCACATCGTGTGCGCGCAAGATCACTTCGATCTCGCGGTTCACCGGCACCACCATGACTCCGCTCACCACGTCGTCCTTCGATGCCGGATCATGTGCATCCAGCCCTAAAGCCGCTTCACTGCCCGCGGATGCATCTTCCAATTCGGGTTTGGTCAATCCGAATTTGCCGTCCGGACCCGGGTAACGGAAGTACCACGCAAACTGCATTCCTGTCACTTCCACGGGCACTGCATTGGCCTCTGCCGCGCGGAATCGTTCCGCGGCCCAGATCGAGCTGCTCGCGAGATTCAATCCGACAAATAGAATCGTGGTAAGCACCGTCCAGACAACTTCCAGTGTTGTGTTCCCGTGTGAATAGGACGCTTTCTGGGAAGAACTGCCTTCGCGATATTTCCAGACCAGATAGCCAAGGACTAATTGCGCGGCGACGAATACGAAACCCATGAGATAGAAAGAAACCGTGAAGTGATGATCGATACCGGCGGCCGCCGCGGAGGCCCCTGCTGGCAGCCACCAGGTCTTCGCCACAAAAAAATAGGTGCTGACGAGGGTGATTAGCCAGATTACGACGAGCAGAACGAGGCCCATTGTGCGAGACCTCCGAAGTGGTTTCCAGAGCCTTCCCCGCGAAGCCTCCCCAAAATTCCAAAAAAGAAACGCGGAGAATTCAAACCGGGGCGAATATATCACAGCTTTTTCTGAGCGCAAGCAGGTTCTTGCATCTATTATTTCTTGATGATTAGCGTTCTTCTTCGAAAAAACGATCTAAATCATTTCCGTCCAGCGCCGCAAACACGCATTGACGAAATTTTTTGTTTTGAGTAATATCCGTTTCGTTTCTGGGGGGTCCAGCGAAATGTTGAGGACCTCGCGATGTTTCCGTATCAAACTTTCCCAATTCGTCGGGCCTCGGACGCTTTCAGCGATCGCGCCCTCTTCCTATAGTTTTTCCAGCCCATCCAAGAAAATATTCGCGTGCGATAGACAATCGTCTCCGTTCGTTGCTGGCAGAGGGCAATCTTTTCTGGAACGTTTCGTTGTTTGCGGCAGGCCCATAACCTGAAGGGGGAACGGGCGGCGCTTTCGAGGCTGCCTAATTATTTTTCGAGGACCACGAATCCAGGAGGTAACGCATGGCGGGCCCGGAAACTGATTCGGCCAAACCAAAACCGGAAGCAGCGAAGTCATCCGCTGCCGGTGGCGGAGATGCAACCAGGTACGTTGGTACGCCTGCCGTCGGAACATCCAAAGCAGCAGCGGCTGGCGGTTTGGCGACCGTCGGTCCCGAGCCGAGCGAAATCAATCGCAAGCGCCGGCGCCTGGTGTGGGTTACCGTCACCGGATTCCTTGGTGCATGGTTCATCGCCTTCTTCAAATTCTTCCTCCCCCGCACCCTCTTTGAACCTCCCACTGTCTTCAAAATTGGCTATGCCTCGGACTATGCACTCGGCGTCGACACCAAATGGCAGCAAAAATATCGTATCTGGGTGGACCGCACGCCCGATCGCGTGTTTGTCATCTACGCTCGCTGCACGCATCTCGGCTGCACGCCTGATTGGAAGGCCAGCGAAAACAAGTTCAAGTGCCCCTGCCACGGCAGCGGCTACGACAGCGAAGGCGTCAACTTTGAAGGACCGGCGCCGCGTCCCATGGATCGCGCGCATGTGGAATTAGCTCCCGATGGCCAGATTATCGTAGACACTTCCAGGCTCTATCAGTGGCCCAAGGGACAGCCAAGCCACTTCAGTGATCCAGGATCGTACTTGCCGGTGTAACGGGGAGCTCGGTGGAAGCGTTCCACGCGTAGTAGAGAAATAGCAACAGTTCGAGCCGCTACAGAACGGGGGAGCAGACGATGCCCGAAGAGAAAACGCCGAACGGAAAAAATGGCAAGTCCGCTGGACTGGTCGAACGTCTGAAGGCTGGCGTCAAGGAAGACCTCGAATCCCTCAAAACGGATCTTCCTGCTAAAGCCAAAGAACAAGTCGAAATTCTGAAGAAGCCTACCAAGACCCTGGTTTACACTTCGATTTTCCGCCATAAGCACGACGACACGCCACGCAATCGCGCCCTCGGCGTGCTCTCCAACGTTTTCCTGCATCTGCATCCTGCCAAAATCAATCGTGACGCCGTCCGCTACAGCTACACCTGGGGCATGGGTGGCATCACTTTTTATTTGTTCATCGTCCTCACGCTCACCGGCGTGCTGCTGATGTTCTACTACCATCCCAGCAAAGTGCAGGCCTTTCGCGACGTGCTCTACCTCGAGCACGACGTGCCCTTCGGCAAATTGTTGCGCAATATGCATCGCTGGGCTGCCCACTTGATGGTCATCGCCGTCGAGCTGCACATGTTCCGCGTCTTTCTTACCGGCTCGTACAAGAAGCCGCGCGAATTCAATTGGAACGTCGGCGTTATCCTCCTGGTCCTGACGCTGCTGCTCTCCTTCACCGGCTATTTGCTTCCCGATGATCAACTAGGCTTCTGGGCCGTCACTGTCGGCACCAATATGGCCCGCGCCACGCCGCTCCTGGGCCACGAAGGTCCTTTCGGCGCGCAGTTAGGAATGACGCCTTATAACGACGTTCGCTTCGGACTGCTCGGCGGTTCCATCGTGGACGCCAACGCGCTCCTCCGCTCCTATATCTGGCACTGCATCGGCATTCCCATCATCGCTTCCATTTTCATGATCCTGCACTTCTGGCGTGTTCGTAAGGATGGCGGCATCTCCGGCCCCGCGCCCGTGGTTCTCGACTCCGAAGTGAAGGAGGCGAAGAAATAGCCATGGATTGGAAGCAATTGTGGGAAATCCTCTCCGCCCCGGACAACGTTCCGATCATTGCCATGATCCCGCTATTGGCCTTTTACATTTATCTCGCCTGGAAACAGGCGAGCGCCAATGACGTCTTGATCGCCCAACTGGAAACCAATCCCTCGCTGGCCAAGACGCATCATCGCAAAGCGTGGCCTTTCCAACCTGGATGGGCCAAGGAAGTTCACGTCTGGCCCTTCCTCCTGCGCGTGGAATTTCTAGCCGCCATCATCGTCACCATCATCCTGATGGTCTGGTCCATAACTCTGAACGCGCCGCTCGAAGAACCCGCCAATCCCAATCTCACCATGAACCCTGCGAAAGCGCCGTGGTATTTCCTTGGCTTGCAGGAAATGCTGGTTTACTTCGACCCCTGGATCGCCGGCGTGGTCATGCCCACTCTCATCATCTTTGGCCTGATGGTGATTCCCTATATCGACACCAATCCATTGGGCGCGGGCTACTACACCTGGAAGCAGCGCAAATTCGCCATTGGAACTTTTCTCTTCGGTTTCATCATCCTGTGGGTTTCCATGATCTTCATCGGCACTTTTATTCGTGGCCCCGGATGGCAGTGGTTTTGGCCGGGGCAGACCTGGGACCACAACCGTTTGATTTATGAAGTCAACCGCGATTTGCCGGACATCTTCGGAATCACTTCGAACTTGGGCAAGGGCATTTTCGGCGCAGTCGTGGTCGGCGGCTTCTTCGCCATCGGCGGCATGTTTGTTCATGCCTTTTTCCGCCGCCACAACGCGAAAGACTTCAAGCGCATGAGCCTCCTGCAGTACTCCATCATGATGACGTTTTTCCTGACCATGCTCGGTTTGCCCATCAAAATGTTGTTGCGTTTGCTCTTCCACATTAAATACGTGTGGATTACACCTTGGTTTAACGTTTAGGAGGAACTGGTGCCTGAAAAGCCCATTCCCGAAAACGACCCGGTAGTCAGCAAGTCGCTCGCCCCGCACTACGTCATCTCCATGGTCATTCTCATGGCCACGCTCTTCTGGGCGTTGTGGGACGAAGATTTTGGACAGCGGCCGTGGAAAGCTTTCCAGCATGAATGGAAAGACCGCTACTCCACTTTCTTGAAGACCGCCCGTTCGCAGTCCGGCGACGCGCAAAAAGAAGTCGAGGGCAGCGCTGACTATCAGAAACTCAAACAGGATTACGAACGCGCCAGCCAGAGCGCCGCTCCGCGCATCAAGGAGATCAACGAAAAGCTGCGCGACCTCAGCGCGCAGATTCTGGCGGTGCAAAATGTTTTCACCGATCGTCGGGCCTACGTCAGCGCCTCGACGTATGACATCGAGACGGAAACAAGTCCTTCCGCAAAGGAGCGCAAGCGAAGGAACCTCGAGGAGTACAAGAAGGAAAGCACTACTGCGGAAATGCCGGACGGCAAGAAAAAGACCTTCAAGGATTACGACGAACTCGAGAAAACTTACAACGACTTGAAAAACGAGCGCACCGAGCTGAGCGCTGAACTCGGAGAGATCATCAAGCCCGGCAATGAAAAGAAAGAATTGATGGATGCCTACCTCACCGACCACATGGTGAACCTCACGCCCTCACAACTCACCGGCTTGCAGAACAAGACGGAAGCCTGGACACCCAAGATTGTCCAGATCAATGTCAACGAACACAACGCCGATATCGTCCGGGAGGACAGTTCCAATATTGTCGACCGCTGTGAGTCTTGCCACATGGGCATTCGCGAGCCGGTGAAGCTAACTGCCGTTTCCATGTCCTTGAAAGGCAAAAAGCCGGACGAATACGCCCGCGCATTCACCAGCCACCCGGAACCCGAGCTCTTGAAGATTCACGATCCTGACAAGTTCGGCTGCACGCCTTGCCACCAGGGCAATGGGCGCGCCACCACCAGCGTTGAAAAGGCGCATGGCAATTATGAACACTGGCTCTGGCCTGTATTTCCTCGTGGAAACTTCGAAGCAGGCTGTCAGATTTGCCATTCCGCCGATATGGTCGTCGTTACCAACGACGTCGGCTGGGTGGTCAGCGAAGGCAAGGATCTTTTCCGCCAGCGCGGCTGCGTGGGCTGTCACCGTTTCGAAGGCTACGACAAGGAACCCGAAGATTTGCTCTCCGTCGCCCAGCAGATCAAGCAACTCGATCAAGAGAAGAAAGATAACTTCAAGCAGGCCGGCGACCTGATGAAACAGGCCGACAAGGCCGAGAGCAACGAGGAAGCCAACCACCTTAACGATCGCGCCGTCGCTCTCAAAGTCACCAATAGCAAGCTCGACCTGCGCATCGTGCAACTCGACCGCTCCACCAAGAGTCTCCTCGAGGACATGAAGAAGGTCGGTCCTAATCTCAAGGACATCCGCCTCAAGCTGAATAAGAATTGGATTCCCGTGTGGCTCAAGAAGCCCAGCGACTTCCGTGCCACCACGAAAATGCCGAATTTCCGTCTGAACGACGACCAAATCAAGGCCATCTCCGCCTTCATCTGGCAATCGGCGCTCACCGATTCTTTGCCCAAACACAAGCCCGGCAACGCCGCTCACGGAAAAGAATTGTTCGAATCGCGCGGCTGCCTCGCCTGTCACTCCATCGGCGAAGGTGATCAGTTGCAAGGCGGAACTTTCGCGGCTAACCTGACTCGCGTCGGCGAAAAGGCCAATTACGATTACTTGGTTCGTTGGGTCCACAACGCGCGCGAGCGCACGCGTCCCTATTGCCCGCTCGAAAAGAAAGACATCGGCCCCGAAGATTACAAGAAAAAGGGCCTGCCTTACGTTTTCGACCTCGAGCACAGCCGCTGTCCCAACGACGGCCACGAACTCCAGGTCCAGAACATGACCGTGATGCCCAGTCTGCGTCTTTCTCCTCAAGACGCCGAAGACGTTGCCAGCTATCTAATCACGCTGAAAAAGCAGGAGCCTTCCTCTTACCCTGATGCTTCGTTCATAGACGATCCGAATTTGAAGGAGGAAGGCAAGAAATGGGTTCGCCACTTCGGCTGTGCCGGTTGCCACGAAATTTCCGGCCTCGAGGAAGAAGGCCGCATCGGCACAGAGCTCACCATCGAGGGCAGCAAACCAATCGAGCGCTTGGATTTCGCATTGCTCACCGAAGTTGCCCAGCGCGGCGGCAGCGAACCAATTACAGATCCAGACGATGTCGCGCGCCTGCCGGAAGGCCCTGCTAAACAACCCTGGTATGACCAAAAGGGCTTCTTCGAACACAAACTCGCTGAGCCCAACATCTGGGACAAGGGCAAAGATAAGCCCGAAACAGAAAAGCTGCGTATGCCGAATCTCCACCTCACCAAGGATCAGATTCGCGCCCTAACCACATTTCTATTGGGCAGCCAGGAAAATCCGCTTCCCCCCAACTATCAGTACCGCCCGTTGGATTACCGCCGCGACATTCAAGAAGGCTGGTGGGTGGTTAAGAAATATAACTGTATGGGCTGCCACCAGCTCATTCCCGGCCAGAAAACTTCGCTGATGGCTATGGCTCGCTACAAGGACGCGCAGGAGCAGCTTCCTCCGAAGCTCCTCACCGAAGGCGCGCGTGTTGATCCCGAGTGGTTGCAGCGCTTCTTGAAAAATCCGTCCTTGAGCACCACGGACACCAATCGCAACGGCGTGCGTTCCTATTTGCAAGTCCGCATGCCCACGTTCTCATTCTCCGAAAATGAGTTGGGCAAACTCGTGCGTTTCTTCCAGGCCCTCGCGCGCCAGCCTTTCCCCTATATTCCGGAAGAGGTCCCCATCTTGACCGCCAAGGAAACCGAAATGGCGCGCAGCCTCTTCAGCAGCACCGCCGCCCCCTGCTTGAAATGCCATGCCACGGGCGACCCGGCTCACGATCGCTTCGCCACCGCTCCAAACTTCCTCCAAGCTCGTGGCCGCTTGAAGCCCGATTGGATGGAACGTTGGATGCTCGATCCGCAAGCCATCGCCCCAGGCACCTCCATGCCTTCCGGTCTTTTCAAGCGCGAGAACAACCACTGGGTTTTCTCCGGTCCGACGCCCGCTTCTTTCCAGGGCTACGACAAGGATCACACGAAGCTGCTGGTCGATTACATTCTCCAGCTCACGCCGGAAGAGCAGCGTCGTGTGGGGGCCGCCATGGGCCGTTCGAGTGCCGCATCCGGCAGTTCGTCCGGCGCAAAATCTTCCGGCAGTGGTGGCCGCGGCGCGCCCGAATAAATTTGCGACCGAATAATTTTGATTGCTTCATGCTTTAAATTTAGGAGAGGTACAGCAAAATCATGAAAACGAAAACATCCATGGCAGTTTGGAGCCTTGCCGCCTTGCTGGGATTGGTTCTGCTCGCGGGATGCGGCAAAAAGGAAACGGAAGAGCAGCCCGCGGCGGCGCCGGCGGCCGCTGCCACACCGATTGATCCCGCCACGGCCGCCAGCGTCAGTGGCACCGTGAAACTCGACGGCGAAGCCCCCAAGGCCGCCAAAATTGACATGAGCCAGGATCCCGCCTGCAAGGGCACGAATACGGCTGAAAACGTTGTGGCCTCCGGCGGCCACCTCGCCAACGTTTTCGTCTACGTAAAAGAGGGCCTCGGCAACCGCACCTTCGACGTTCCCAAGGAAGCCATCACGCTCGATCAGAGCGGCTGCAAATATCATCCCCACGTAATGGGCGTAGTGGCAAATCAGACCATCAAGATCGTCAACAGCGATCCAACCACTCACAACATCCATCCCACACCGAAAGACAACCGCGAGTGGAACGAGTCGCAGCCTCCGAAGGCTGCCGCGCTCGAGAAAACCTTCGCTCGCGAAGAAATCATGCTGCCCGTAAAGTGCAACCAGCATCCCTGGATGCGCATGTTCGTCAACGTAACCAAGAGCCCGTTCTTCGCGGTCACCGGCCCCGACGGCAAGTACGAAATCAAGGGTCTGCCCCCTGGCGAATACACCATCGCGTTCGTCCAGGAAAAGCTCGGCGAGCAGGACGTAAAAGTGACTCTCGCCGCGAAGGATGCCAAAACGATTGACGCGACCTTCAAGCCATAAGGCAAGACGCGGCCGTGGATGTCATTCTGAGCTTCCCGATTCTGATCGGGACGCTCGGAATCTCAACTGTAAGTGTCGCAAGCTCATTTGGTTGAGACCTCGGGCCACGATGAGAACCGTTGCGATGAACGATCTTGAGGAGGTCCCTTGCTTGCCGTGATGCTCTTGATTTCCATCTTACTCGGCCTCATCCCTCTCGCGGGCATTGGTTGGATTGTCGTCTCCGGCACGATCACCACTGTGGATGGCCTTTTCGAGAGCCTCATCATGCTCAGTATTTCCGGCGTTTTTTTCCTCAACGTTTTCTGGGAGCTTCGCGACCGCGGCCTTTTTGGTAAGAGCAAGTCAGAGCCGTCCAAGCCACCGTCTTCCTTGGACGAGGGCTAGCGGCACGAGAAAAAATGGCCAGTCCTTCATCCTCAGCGGAAAATGGTGACCAGTCCGAATTCTCCGTGGAGGATTCCTCCGCAAGGCCCGCCTCGTCCCCGCATCACAAAATGTCTCCGCGCAATCGTGCGCTTTTTTTCGTCACCGCCTGGCTGATCGTCCTCATGCCCTTCCTTTTCTGGTGGAACACCTGGTTTGGCCGCCGGCTTCCGGACAAACAAATCACCGAATACTTGCAAGACGAAAAGCATCCGCGCCACATCCAGCATGCCCTCGTCCAACTTGGCGAGCGCATGGGCCACCACGACGCCGCTGCGGCACGCTGGTACCCGGAGCTGATCCGCCTCGCTTCTCATCCCGTCGAAGAAGTTCGCAACACCGACGCCTGGGTCATGGGCCAGGACACTTCCGCGCCTGGCTTTCACGAAGCGCTCCTCAAGATGCTCCAGGATTCTTCTCCGATGGTCCGCGGCAACGCCGCTCTTTCTCTGATCCGCTTTGGCGATAATTCCGGCCGCCCCCAGATCGTCGCGCTCCTCCAACCCGCCAGAATCATCGCTCCCTTCGCAGGCCACGTTACGGATTCCGATAAAGCGGGAACCGCCGTTCACCAGGGAGGTTTGATTGCCAAGCTCCAGGTCGATCCCTCCGCGGAAGCCTCCCAGAACGAACCGCGAACCTTCGAACTTCGTTCTCCCATCAGCGGCCGCATCCGCGCCCTCTTCGTGGCACCGGGCTCGCACGTAGCCGCGGGCGCCGAAGTCGCTACCGTCGACCCTGGCGACGAGCAAGTCTGGGAAGCCCTCCGCGCGCTTTATCTCATCGGCCAGCCCGATGACCTTCCCGCTATTCGCCCCTATCAGCGCGAACTCCCCGAAATCTCCGACCGCGTCCGCCAGCAAGCTCTCCTCACCGAAAAATCCATCCGCGAACGCGCCGCCCATCCCTGAGTCCGCGTCCTCGCTTCCGCGAAAAACATCGAATGCCCTTGCAAAAGGATACCGGCAGAGCGTATATCCGTGTTCTGGCCCGACCTGGAAACTCTCCCTCTCTGACCTGCCCGGGCGGTTCGACGGAGAGACAATCTCTCTACTCTGGAGGTGCATAAATGTTGAACGCTAGGAAGTTATCCGCAACTTGGAAACTCAGAGTGTCTCCAAGACTCTGCGTGACGGCGAGTGCGGTCATACTCGTCGTGGCAGTGGCTTGCGCACTCGCTGCAAGCAGCGCCACGCAAAACACCGATGACCAGGGCTTCTCATGCTCAAACCTTCCCAACTTTTCCGCGTTAAAGAACGCTATCG
>MNEA01000168.1:39338-49272 GCA_001917435.1 Acidobacteria bacterium 13_2_20CM_2_57_6 | reverse complement strand
GACTGTGCGAGGCTGCCCCTCAGTCTAAGCTCTGGCAGATAGTTTACGTTGGAAAGGTTAAAGATGAAGAAGCCAATCAAGCACGTCGAGAAGGGTGTCGCGCTCATCGCCGGCGGCATATTCAACACGGTGCAGTTTTTCAACCAGTTTCGCCCCGGCCAATCTTTCACGCCGAAGTGGTCGGATAAACCTCTGCTGAAATCTTGGCAGAAGTCGAAGCCGCCGCTCGGCTTCCCGCGCACGACCGACAGCCTCTGCCCCAAGTGCGTCATCGAGGCGCGCAACAAGATTTTGAGCGCGCCGACGATTGACCCGTCGGTGCTCGTCCAGGAGAAGGTCGGCGAGATCAAGGCGCAGATCATCGAGCGCGACGGCCAAATCTGGATGGTCAAGGACTGCCCCATCCACGGCCACTTCGAGGACATCATGGCGATTGACTCGAAGTTCCTGAAGCACATCGAGGCGATGTTCCCCGGTCGCGACATACAGGCGCACAACGACGAGGGGCTGCACGACCACGGCTCAAGCTCGATCAAGTTCGGTCGCGGCTCCGTCCTGACCGTTGACCTGACGAACCGCTGCAACATGATGTGCGACCCTTGCTTCATGGATGCAAACCAGGTCGGCTTCGTCCACGAGCTTTCCTTCGACGAGGTCAAGGACATACTCAACAAGGCGATCTCGATCAAGCCGCGCCGGCAGATGTCCGTGCAGTTTTCGGGCGGCGAGCCTTCGATCTCGCCGCACTTCATCGAGTCCATACGCTACGCGCGCAAGGTCGGCTACAACTCCGTGCAGGCGGCGACGAACGGCATCGAGTTCGCGAAGTCGAAAGAGTTCTGCCGCGAGGCCGCCGGGGCCGGACTGCGCTACGCATACCTTCAGTTCGACGGCATCGGCAACGACGCCAACTCGCACCGACAGGTCGGCAACCTCTTCGACGTGAAGCTGCGCGCGATTGACAACCTGCACGAGGCGGGCGTCGAGATCGTTCTGGTCATCACGCTCGTCAACGGCATCAACAACGACCAGGTCGGCTCGGTCATACGCTTCGCGCTCGACAACCCGAAGAAGGTCGCCTTCATCTCGTTCCAGCCCGTCTCGTTCACGGGCCGCGACGAGGAGATCACGGACGAGCGGCGCATGCAGCAGCGCTATACCCTGTCGCACCTCGCCCACGACGTGAAAAAACAGGTCGGCATCACCGAGCCGACGCGCGACTGGTTCCCGCTCAGCCTGATGGGCGCGTTCGCAGACTTCGCAGACCTCGCGCACGGGCCGGACGCCGAGTGGGGCCAGGTCTCCTGCGGCTGCCACCCGAACTGCGGCGTCGGCACGGCGCTGATGATCAACAAGGAAACGAAGGAATGGGCTCCCGTTCCGCGCTTCCTGGATGCCGAGCAGCTCACGAAGGACGTTACGGCGATTACCGACGCTGCGCGCGGCAAGAACTTTTCAAACTTCATGATGGCCATGGCGCTCTTGAAGAACTACCACCCGTTCGAGGGGCCGAAGGGGCTCAAGCTGTATGACCTCTTCAAGAAATTTGACAAGACCTGGGCGCTGACCAAGAAGTCTGAGACCAAGTACGGGCGGACGTCCCCAGAGCGCACGTACCAAGACGCTATGAAGCGCCGCCAAAGCGATCCGTGGAACTTCCTGTTCATTGCCGGGATGTGGTTTCAGGATTTGTTTAATTATGACTTCCGCCGCACGGAAATGTGCATCATCCCGTACGCGACACAGCAGGGCGAGATCAGCTTCTGCGCGTACAACACCGGCGTGGGCTGGCGGCAGATCATCGAGAACATGCACAAGAACGCGACCGTGGCCGAGTGGTACAAGACGCACGGCAAGCATGAAATCTACGCAAAAGGCAAGAACGTCAACCTGCAGAGCTACGAGCATTCGCTGAAGATCGATGCAAATGATGCGTCTCGCGTTCGTCATCTGGAGCACGACGTTCCTCTGACCGCCGCCGAAGAAGACCGCGCGCGCCGCAAGAAGGCCTACGAAGAACAGGCCAAGGTTCGCGCGATTTATGAAGAACTGGTGCTGAAGAAGCCCCAGCCGGCGGTCGTGCAAATCGGGACGGTCAGCGACATCGCCAAGGCGGTGCCCGCCAATTTCGCCAATGCCGGAAAGCCTGTCACCATCGCCCCGACAAATGGCAACGGTCATTCGAACGGAAATGGTGCCCGCGCCAAGACCGACGAGAAGGCTGCAGAAGCCGTCGCCGGCGACTAAACATCCTGTCCAACTCCGCAGATCTCAAGCAGGCTCCTCGGGCAACTGGGGAGCCTGTTTCGGTTTAGGATTAGCAACGGAAATGGGACAGTTATTTGTACAAACACCCGGACCTCGATAGGCCTGGTCTTCCAGATGCCACCATAACAAGTATGGAGTCGGGCGCAGTTGTTGGCCTGGCCGCGTTGCTTACGTCGTTCTTTGCGAAATCCTGGACGCGGATTGCTTTGATCCGGTCATCCATCGGGCTGCTCTGGTTTTCGTGCTTGATTGCACTCTCTCCTTAGTCGATCAAATTCCCCTCTATAGTGCGCAGTAAAATCTGGTCCGCAGCGTAGTAGCTCACGGGAAAGACCAATGATAAACTTTCAATGTGTGACCTTCAGGACGGTGAGTCTATGCCGATTTACGAATACATTTGTGAGGATTGCCAGACACACTTCGAGAAGATTGTGCTGAACAAGCAGCAGGAGATTGCCTGCCCGAAGTGTGCGGGGAAGAGGAACGCGATTCAGCTATCCGTTTTCAGCTCGGCGAATGGATCGAGCAATGGCGCTTCGGCTAAGTCATCGGGAGGATTCTCCAGCGGAGGCGGTAGTTGCTGTGGCGGCGGTTGCGGCTGTCACTGAGTCATGCTCACTTATTTTTACATCGCCCTTCTCATCGTAGCCGTTGCCTTCGCGATCGTTCAGATTCGCCAGAGCCTCCGCGATGGCAAGCCACTGGGAACCGATCCCCCAAATGTTGATGTAACTCCATTCTTGGAGGCATCCAGTTCTTCCCATCACGATGTTCCGACTCACGGCTCATGCGATATCAAACGTATTGATTATCCTTGGGTATGCTTATGCTGATTAGCCATTCATCGTTACTTCTGTTTGTTGCCGGAGCCGCCGTTCTCCTCGTGATCCCTGGTCCGGCGGTGACCTATGTGGTCAGCCGGAGCATCGGACACGGGCGCGCTGCGGGCCTGGTTTCCGTCTTGGGTATTGTGACTGGAACCTTGTGCCATGTGGTTGCAGCGGCCCTGGGGATTTCCGCGCTGCTGGCCTCTTCGGCGGTGGCGTTTCAGTTCGTAAAGTATCTCGGTGCGGCCTACCTGATCTATCTCGGCATTAAGACGCTGCGGCACAACGATGAGCAGATTGCGGAAGCCGATACAGGTGAAACAAAACTGCTTCGCCTTTACGGTCAGGGCTTGCTGGTCAATCTGCTCAATCCCAAGACGGCGCTCTTCTTTCTGGCTTTTCTGCCGCAATTTGTTGATCCGGGGCGCGGGCACGTCACACTCCAAATCCTGCAATTAGGAATCTTGTTTGCGCTGATGGGCTGGTGTAGTGACTCCGTCTATGCCGTGGTCGCTGGAACTGTGGCTGAACGCATTCGCGGTAGCCTGCGTCTTCGCCGTGCCCAGCGAAACGTTTCTGGGGGAGCGCTCATCGCGCTGGGATTGGCGTCCGCATTCTCCGGCTCCCGATCCAAGTAGATCCTGGAAGATTTAACGTCATTTCTGGTCTGCTGAGAGGAATTACACGGCGGCGTGCTATTGCGGCCGCGAATAGTGTTCGATGTTTGGCGGCGGAGCGATAGCAGGGTTGCCGCGGGGGTCAGGCACGGGCACTTGCGACGACCATTTCATCGGGATCACGCCGGTCCATGCGGGCGTGGCGTAATCTGCATCATCATTCACCGCAAAGCCAGTGCGCACTTTTGCCGAAGCTTCAACGAGCGGAACGGAAACGACCATGGTGCCCTTTAATTCCTGCTCGGTCGGCGGACGCACGGTGGCCCAGCGCCCGCGGATCACGTACTCGACGAAATCGCGCATGGCCGCCAACTTCGCGCTTTCCCCTTCTACCGGCTCTGCCTTGCCCATCACGACCACGGAGCGGTAATTCACCGAATGCCCTGTCGCCGACGGCGAGCACACGATGCCGTCCAGCAGCGTCACGCTCAAGCAAAATGGAGCGCCACTCGCCAGCGTTTTCATGAGGCGACTTGCCGTGGACCCGTGGAGGAAGAGTTTGTCGCCCACGCGCACATAGTTTGTCGGGACGATGAACGGCTGACCGTCAGCGATGAACGCAATGTGGCAGACGAAGGCTTCATCGAGAATGGAGTACATCAACTCGCGATCATAGCTGCCGCGCTCGGGCTTGCGGCGGACTTTTGTTCTTTCCGTCGGAGTAAAGTTGCTCATTCCCGCAGACTAGCTGGTGCGGGTTGTTTGCGGCAAGTGCTAATGTGGATTAGCCCATGAATTGACCCCGCCTGAGAATCGTGTACGCTGTGGACACTACACCGCATTAGCATTCGAGGCTGAGGTCCATGGCAACGAAGAAGCCCATGTTCACCCGCGAAACCTTTCACTTTTTCAAAGACCTCGGCCGCCACAATCGCAGGGAGTGGATGGAGGCGAACCGCGATCGATACCAAGCCGCCATCGTCCAGCCCTTGCGGCGCTTGCTGGAGGAGCTTGCGCCCACGGTGCTGCAGCTTGATTCACGCTTTGATACCTCCGGCCGTAGCGGAGCGAATTTTTCGCGGATCAACCGGGATATTCGTTTTGCGAAGGACAAAACCCTTTACAAGACACATATGTATTTGAAGTTTTCCGTTTCTCCGCCGGTGAAACGGGAAACTGGGCAGCTCTACGTAGGCCTCACCGTGGACACGGTGACGGCGGGCTTCCGCATCTATTCGGGCGGGAAGCGCAAGGAGTCGACGATTGCGCTGATTGCTGAACCGCGCGTGATGGCGGATTCACAGTGGGTCGCAAAACAAAAGAAGCGCCTTGGCCGCCGCTACGAAAGCTATTGGTACACCACCGTGAAAGGGGAATGGACCAAGCATGACGGCTGGCCCATGGCTCCCGAGGATTGGAAAAAGATTTTGGCATGGATCGTCCGGCGTAAATTTGCTCCTTCCGCTGCCATGCGCGCTACTTTTCCGCGGGAAGCTGCTAAGGTGTTTCGCGATCTTTATCCGCTAGTGCGCTTCACTTCGTTGCCGGAGTAGAAAAGGGAGGGGCACCATGAAATGCGCCGCCGATCAAAGCAAGACTCGCAGAAAATTCCTAAGGATGCTTTCGGCGAGTCCACTGCTGGCCAGCCCAGGGTTTCTTGCCTCTTTCTTCGCCAATAGCGCGGGGGGCGAAGTCACGGATAAGAAATTTCTTGGCTGGAGCGATTCCTTCCAGCAAAGCGACGAGGTCATTACCTCTCCGGACCAGGCATTCGAGGTAATGGATTTTGAGCCTGCCGCGCGCAAGGCGCTCCCTCCAGCGCATTTTGGCTATCTTGCAACCGGCGTGGACGACGATGGAACGGTGCGAGCGAATCGTGAAGGTTACTTACGCATCCAGATTCGAGCGCGCCGGCTCATTGACGTCGAGAACCTCGACATGTCCGTGAGCCTTTTCGGCACGAAGTGGAACTCGCCGATTGTGCTCTCGCCGGTGAGCGCTCAGAAGGCCTTTCACCCTGAAGGGGAAGTCGCCGTGGCTCGGGCAGCGCGTGCCCAAGGTCACCTTATGATGTTATCCACGGTCGCCACCTCGTCCATCGAAGACGTAACCGCCGCCGCGGGCACGCCCGTCTGGCAACAACTGTATCCAACGAATGTGTGGGAAGTGAGCCGGGCGATTGTCAAGCGTGCCGAAGCTGCCGGTTCCCCCGCGATTGTCCTCACTGTGGATCTGCAGGAGGGCAGCAACCGCGAAACTTTATTCCGTTCGCAACTTGTGGATAAGAGGGAATGCTCCGCATGCCATAAGAGCGCCTACACGGGCTTTGCGCGCGGAAGGCCCAGGGCAGGATCCGGAGGCTTCGCCGCGTACGCTGCCCGAAAGCCGATGCTCAATGGCTTGGATCTGTCAAAAGTCACTGCCGTGCAACCCCCGACCCTGAATTGGGATTTCGTAAAACGGTTGCGCGACGCGGTAACCGTGAAGCTGCTCATCAAAGGTATCGTTACTCGCGAGGACGCGCAGCTGGCAGTGGAGCACGGTGTGGATGGCCTAATGGTCTCGAATCACGGAGGGCGCGCCGAAGAAACCCTTCGCCCGACCATCGAGAGCCTGCCGGAAGTGATCGAAGGCGTTGCCGGCAAGATTCCCGTCATTGTGGACGGCGGCATCCGGCGTGGCACGGATATTTTCAAAGCGCTCGCGCTCGGTGCGACGGCGGTTGGCATAGGGCGACCGCATTCCTGGGGGCTGGCCGCGTTTGGCCAGCCCGGCGTCGAGGCCGTGCTCGAAATCTTACGCCGCGAATTGCGCACCATCATGCGCCAGGCTGGAACGGTCTCGGTGGACAAGATCACGCGCAATTACATTGCCGGCCGCTCGTCTTGATTGCCGCAGGCTGTCTCACGGGGCCCACAATCGCAGCACAAGAAGGTGCCAGGACAGAAGAAAACCGGTGAGCACGCAGCAGGCTGAGGAAACCAGGAGTGAGTGAATCCTCACGGCGCGGTGAATTTCGTCCTTCGGCACGCGAAGAACCAGGATCAGCCCGGCGATCGACAGCAACGGGAAGAAAAATGTTCCCAGGAAGATCCCCACAGTCCACAAATTGAACGAGCCGAATTGCGTGCCGCCGAGTCTTGTCAAACAAAGAGGCACCATAAGCAGCGCAACTGTTGCAAGCAGCGGAACGACGCGAACCGAGAGGTGGCGCACATCTTTCATGGTACCGATAAGTTTCAAGGAAAGCCAAACGAGCGCATACGGCAAAGAAGTCAGCATGAAAAAGAGGCAAAGCGAAAGAAGCGCGATACGAAGAAAGGGCAAGGCGATGCTGCTCCGCTCGCTGTAAGAAATGCCCTCGCCCGCGACGGCCCAGTCGCCACTTTGCGTGACGAAAAATACCGTGGTTCCTTCAGGCTCTTTTTCCCCGCGGAATAGGTTCTTGCCGACGTAGAGAAGGGGCTCGGGCCGACCAAATAGTCCAGAGCGCGTCAGCTTGCCATGGATTACGCGAATGCGCGTCCCGCCGGCCAGGTCATCCAAAAACGCGAACAGTTGGCTTCGTGGCGCACGCGGAGCATAAAAACCGGCGAACCTTCGCAGTTCACTTATCGGAAGGCTGATCTCAGCCATCTGCGGCTTCGAGAAATCTCTGGAAAGAAAATCAATTGCTAGGCGATTCAGGCTTTCGAGCGCCTGCTGGGAATTGTCGCTATTCAGCAGGATAACGTAACCCCAGTTTTGTTCAGGCATGTAGCGATAGGAAGAAACGAAGCCATCAATCCCGCCATCGTGTCCGTGCGTTGCCACGCCGCCTTCCACGCTGGTGTAATTGCAAAGGCCATAGCCAAGTCGAAGGCCATTTTTCGCAGCTAGCGTGGTTTCCGGCGCTTCCATACGCAGGATCGATTCGGAATTCAACAGTTGGGCGTCTCCTGTTTTCCCGCGCCGCAGAAGAAATTGCACGAGCTTAGCCAGTTCTCCCGGCGAAGCTTTCAGGTCTTCTGCCGGTCGCAGATAGATGAACGGGTATCCAGAAGGTTTAGGGGGATTTCCTTCGTAAGCCGATGCCAGCAGAGCTCTGTTTGCATCGGTGAAAGGGTAGTCAGCATACGCAATCCCCATCGGCCGCAGGAACGTTTCGCGGACGTACTGATCGAAGGGTTTTCGTGTGACCTTCTCGATCAAGTAGCCTGCAATTGCATTTCCCGGGTTGGAATAAGACATGCGAGTTCCCGGCGGCCAGCGTGCTGTCTGCGGTTCCTTAAACCGCTTGAAAACTTCGAGCAGCGGAAAATCGTAGCGATCGCGCAAGTTGTAAACTTCGCTCGGTTCCATGTCGTCGAATCCGGCGGTATGCTCGAGGAGGTGCACGATTCGAACGGGATGCATCGCTTCCCAGCGGTTCTTGAAGGGGATTTCCGGCGCGACATCCTGCAAGCGGGCATACAGATTTATTCTTCCTTCTTCCTGTAATTTCAGCAGAGCCAGTGCGACGAATGTCTTGCTGATGGAGCCCACGCGAAATTCCGTGTCGCAATTCACAGCTCGCTTCGTTGCCATGTCTGCATCGCCGATTCCACCGCACCAGAGAACCACGCCATTCGCCACCAACGCCACGCCCGCTCCGGGAACATGTTCTTTTTCCAACACCTCTTTCATGGCCTGCTGCAATTCTTGAAGCGTCTTCGGGTGCGCCAGTTCGGTTTTTTGCTGCGCGATGCTTCGGACGGGAACCACCAATATCGCCGCGGCGGAGAGTAGTGTACTAGCGGCGAGAAGTTCAACGCGGCGCATGCGGTGCTCCTTGGACGCACGGTCTATTCGAGGGCCGCATTGTATCCGTGAATCCGGGCGATGCCAAAGAAATCGCCGATGAGGCCGGCCTCGGGGCAGCATCGCAGACGATTGACGCTGCCCGTACTCTCGCATACGATGCCGCACGTCACAAATTTGCGATTTGCGAAGGTTCGAAAAAGGAGCTCCGCCGCTTATGAAGTTTCTAATTCGCTTCTTGTGTTCCGCCGCGCTGCTTTTCCTAGGAATGATTCCGAGCTTGGCGCAGCAGCAGCCACCGCCGCAGGATAAAGCCGCGGAAAAACCGAAAGAAGAAAAGAAGCCGCCAACTCCTGAAGAAAAAATTGTTCAGACCAAGCACTCCCTGAAGATCGGTGGACAGGAGATCAAGTACACAGCGACGGCCGGCACGATTCTGTTAAAGCTTGAAGACGGCACCCCCAAGGCCAGCATCTTCTACGTCGCCTATACCAAGGACGACGTCAGCGACCCAAGCCAGCGCCCGCTTACTTTCAGTTTTAACGGGGGACCGGGTTCCGCTTCGGTGTGCGATCTCGTGTTCATCGATCCTGTTTCGACGGGCTACAGCCGAGCTGTTCCTGGCGAGGCGCCGCAGCAATTTCACGGCGTAACGCCAGACCTTGAATCCGTGGCGGATTTCATCAGACTCTATGCTACGCGCAACAAACGCTGGTCCTCGCCGAAATTCCTTGCCGGCGAAAGCTATGGCACGACGCGCGCCGCTGGCCTTTCCGGCTATCTCCAGCAGCGCTACGGGATGTATCTCAATGGCATCGTCCTGATTTCAGCAATTCTGAATTTCGAGACCGCCGAGTTCGACACCGGCAATGACCTTCCCTGCATCCTCTATTTGCCGACCTACACTGCCATCGCGTGGTATTACAAGAAGCTTCCTCCGGATTTGCAGGGAGGCGATGTCCAAAAGGCCGTCGAAGAATCGCGCAAGTTTGCTGTCGGAGAATACGCGGATGCACTCATGACGGGTGATGCTCTGCCCAGTGCCCGGCGAGCCGAGATCATGCAAAAGGTCGCGCGTCTGACCGGACTTTCGCCGGACTACATCGACCGCACCAACCTGCGCATCGAAATCCAGCGCTTCACCAAGGAACTCCTGCGTAGTGAACGCCGCACTATCGGCCGCATCGATGCCCGCTTCACGGGCATCGATCGCGATGCCGCTGGTGAACATCCGGAATTTGATCCCAGCATCGCGGCGATCATCGGCCCGTATTCGGGCATGCTGAATGACTACGTGCGCAACGACCTCAAGTTCGACAGCGATTTGCCCTATGAAGTCTTGACCGGTCGCGTGCGTCCGTGGAATTACGCGCCGTATGAGAATCGCTACGTCAACGTCGCGGAAACGCTGCGCGGGGCCATGACGCAAAACCCGTTCCTGCA
>MNEA01000168.1:0-39294 GCA_001917435.1 Acidobacteria bacterium 13_2_20CM_2_57_6 | reverse complement strand
GTCACTCGCCAAGCTAAAGGCGGATATCGCGCAGTTCATTAAATCCAGCAGGGCGGCGAAATGAATCGCATCTTCCGCGTCGCTGGCTGGATGGTCCTTGGGACTCTGGGTGCCGGCGCGCTCGGTGCCATCGCGCTGCATCGCGGCGAGCCGCTCAACGCCACCTGGTTTGTTGTGGCGGCGGTGTGCTGTTATCTGGTGGCCTATCGGCTCTATTCCGCTTTTGTCGCGGCCAAAATTCTCGCGCTCGACGATACGCGCGCCACTCCCTGCGAACGCCACGACGATGGCCGCGACTTCGTGCCCACCAACAAATGGGTTCTCTTCGGCCACCATTTCGCCGCCATTGCCGGTCCTGGCCCGCTGGTTGGACCGACGCTCGCCGCGCAATTTGGCTATTTGCCCGGCACTCTCTGGCTGATTGCCGGAGCGGCGTTTGCGGGCTGCGTGCAGGATTTTGTCATTCTTTTTTGCTCGATTCGGCGGGACGGAAAATCGATTGGCCAGATGGCCCGGGAAGAAGTCAGCGAGCGCGGCGGCTTCATCGCGCAACTGGCTGTGCTTGCCATCATGACGATTCTTCTCGCTGTGATTGGCCTCGTGGTCGTAAACGCTCTCAAATCCTCTCCCTGGGCCACTTTCACCCTGGCGATGACTATTCCCATCGCGCTGCTTCTGGGGCTTTATCTTCGTTTCGTCAGACCTGGCCGCGTCCTCGAAGCTTCCATCATGGGCGTCGCGCTCGTACTTTTCGTGGTTGTCGCCGGGCAGTGGGTGGCCGATTCTCCCTCCTGGTCACGCGTGTTCACGCTGAGCGGCGTGGCGCTCGCTTTCGCCATCATTGCGTACGGCTTCGCAGCGTCTGCTTTGCCGGTGTGGTTGCTTCTGGCACCGCGCGACTATCTAAGCGCGTTCATCAAGGCTGGCGCCATTTTTTCTCTGGCCGCGGGAATCCTGTTTGTCCGGCCGCAAGTCCTAATGCCGCCGCTCACACGCTTCATTGACGGCACTGGCCCGGTCTTCGCCGGGAAGATTTTCCCCTTTTGCTTCATTACGATTGCCTGTGGCGCCATCAGCGGATTTCATTCGCTGATTTCTTCCGGCACCACGCCAAAGATGATTCTTCGCGAGAGCCATGCTCGTTTCATCGGTTACGGCGCGATGCTGCTTGAATCGTTTGTCGGCGTGATGGCCATGGTCGCCGCGTGCGCCATGCCGCCGGGCGTGTATTTCGCGATCAACAGTCCCCCCAGTATCGTCGGGAGTACGCCCGAAGCCGTCTCCGCGACGATGTCCGGCTGGGGCTACACGCTCGCTCCGCAAACCATGCCAGCCCTGGCACACTCCGTGGGCGAGTTGACTCTGTACAATCGAGCGGGTGGTGCGCCTTCCCTTGCCGTGGGCATGGCGCAAATCTTCTCGAGCACCATCGGAGGTGAACGCCTTCTCAGTATCTGGTATCACTTCGCGATCATGTTCGAAGCGCTCTTTATTCTCACGGTGCTCGACGCCGGCACGCGCGTCGGGCGCTTTATGGTTCAGGATCTGGGCGGCCGCTTCTGGAAACCCTTTGGCCGCACCGGTTGGATGCCGGGCGTCTTGGTTTCCAGCGCCATCATCGTCGCCCTGTGGGGTTACTTTCTGTACCAAGGTGTTGTCGATCCGCTCGGCGGAATTAACTCGCTCTGGCCGCTCTTTGGCATCTCCAATCAATTGCTCGCGGCGGTCGCGCTCGTCGTTGCCACCACCATCTTGATGAAAATGGGCCGCCTCCGGTGGATCTGGGTGACTCTGCTTCCGATGGCGTGGCTCGTTACTATCACTATGATCGCAAGCTACCAGAAAATCTTTGATGTCAATCCGCGTATCGGTTTTCTCGCCTATGCCAAAGCCTTGGCCGCGCAAGTTGCGGCCGGAAAGATTCCTGCTGAGAAGATTGCTGAGACGCAGCGACTCATTTTCAACCAACGTCTCGACGCTGCAGTCACGGGCGTCCTTGCGGCCATGATTCTCGTTCTGATTGTTGAGGCGCTCGTCGACTGGTATGCGATACTCAGCCGCCGCAAGGAATCGGTGCTTCACGAATCGCCATACGTCGCTACGCGCTGGGCTGCGGACTTCTCCGGTGCCGCCCATGGGGACGACTGATGCGATACGCCGCAAAATCTGGGTCGCGATTCCTGCGCCGTTTCTGGCGTGGTCTTCGCGAATGGTGCGGCGATGCCGCCTACGAAACCTACCTCCGTTCGAAAAGCACGCAATCAAGTTCGGGCCGCGCACTTTCTCCGGCCGAGTTCTATGTGGAACAGCTCAATCGCCGCTATTCCAAGCCCAATCGCTGCTGCTGAGGCTGGGGCCAAGATGCCTCTTGCCGCTACTCAGCCTCAGGAGTAAACTCCTGGGCAACTCTCCGTTGGGCCCTTCAGAACACACTTTTTTTAGGAGGAATAAATGCTCCGTCCGTCTCGAATGCTTGCAACTCCTCTCCTTGCGCTCGCACTCGGTCTCGTCTACTTCACTTCTCCTGCGCAGGAGAAAACTTCTAAGCCCGATTTTGATATGACTGCCAGCTACATCGAAGCTTGCAGCTGCGATATGTTCTGTCCCTGCTATTTCAACGATCATTCCACGAACCACATGGCAATGGGTGAGCACCATGCGGAAGAGCACTTCTGCCGTGCCAACCTCGTTCTCAAAGTGGACAAAGGCACTTACAAGGACGTCAAGCTGGATGGCGCCAAGGTCTGGATCGCTACGGATCTGGGTAGCGACTGGAGCACCGGCAAAGACTCTTGGCTGGTGGTGAACTTCGATCCCGGCGTCAGCAAGGAGCAGCAGGCCGCACTTGCGGACATCCTCGGGCAGCTTTATCCGATTCCTTGGCAGAAACAGGCCGCGCAAACCGCTGCGTTCTCATGGAACGTAGACAACAAGACAGGAGTGGCTCACGCCAAGATGAACGACGGCAAAGGTGAAGTCATCCTTGAACGCGTGAAGGGTGACAGCCCAGCCCACGAAGTTGTCATACGCAACTTGAAATATTGGGGCGCGCAATCCAACGACGGCTTCCGCATGTGGAAGAGCAAGCACGAAACCTTCGAAGGGGACGGCCATAAGTTTTCTTACGACGGAACGAATGGGTTCCTGATCACTATTCACTTTTCTGGCAACGCAAAGCCCGCCTCCGCGGACTGATTGTCGATTCGAATCGGCACCGGCGGCGCGCTTTGCCAGCGGATAGGAAAGCGCCGCCGCCGGCTTAAAATTCTTCGTCGTCCTCACTGATGTTCTTGAGAACGGTCTCCTTGTGCGTCATTCGGATGCCACCGTTGCGGATTCCCGCGAGAATGGCACGGCGGGTTTCGGCGGGCAGCATCTCCGGTGCGAAAACGCCGGCAAGTTCCCGCGGGAAAAACTTGATGAAGAGCGCGGCAACGTGTGCCGTGGCATAGGCCACTGGCGTAGTAAATCGTCCCTGCTGCCGTATCTGGTAGAGCGTGGGAAACATGCAATCGCTACGGATCAGCAGGTATTGATCGTCCTTCCTGTTGTGTCTTACTCCCCGCACCAGAACCGCAGCCGCGAACCTCGCATTCTGTAAAATCCCTTGCCGAATCAGCTTGGCGATCATTCGCGGGGAATGGGTTTGCGGAAATTGGCGCCTCAGCATTCCCCGCGATTTCGATAATCTCCCCAGTTTGTGCCAGCGGCGCAGCCGATCGATTTCGTTGCCGCCGATTTTCACGTCGAGCTCCCGCACGGGAATGAAACGGGGAAGAGTGGCCACCTCGTCTTGTGCGGCCAGGACCACTCGTATGGTCCCAATGGGGTCTGGGAACCGGAATTTTTCGATTTCCGAGAAACGCTTGCCCAATTGAAATTTTCCATCGCGATAGACGCGCGGATGCGAGATGGCCTCGTCGAAGGATACTTCCGGCGACCATTGAGAGATCGGATCGTCGCTCTCGCTGCTTTCATACAGGCGGATGTGCACCGATTGGACTTCGTCCAACAGTTCCGCGGCTCGCTTCACCAGCAAATTTGTGAGACCGGGTGCCACTCCGGTATTAATCAGCGCTACGCGGTTTTTTTCTTCGAATTTCTTCCCGTAGCGGAACTGTTCGGCCTTGAAGGGGTGCCGTGTCAGGTGGGAGCTTAAATCAACGTAATGCGCGCGCAACCGCAGCGCGGCGCGCAACACAATCTCGTTAAAAACCGAAGCCGAAGCGTTAACGACGAGCTGGCAGCCCTTTGCGGTCTTCACGATTCCACGGAGGTTTCGCGCGTTCACTTCCGTTACCGCGATGGTGCTTCTCTTGCCAAGGAAGCGCCGCGCGCGCCCCGGATCACGATCTCCGCACCAGACCGTATGTCCTTGCCGCTCCAGCAATTGCGCGAGAAGGGAGCCGGTCGCCCCAGCCCCTAGAACGAAGATCCGCATGGCGTGGCCAAAACTCTATCACAATCCGCGGGGTCATCCTTAGCTGTGCTTTCGAGTGTCCCAATTGCGTACTTCCGGTGGGCGGCGTAGACTAGGCCTGTAACTCCGACCCCGGAAGCCTACGGGAGAGATAACCCATGGCTACCGGGGCGATGCCCCGAGAAATCGTCGGGGCTGAGGGTTTGAGCGGAAACGCCCGGGCCTCCCATGTTTGGAAAGGAGCGATGAAACCGAAAATGTGTGGTTTTTCGGTGGGCGCCCGATTCCAAACACTGGATCGGGCGGTTTTGTTTTAAGAGCTGCGGTGCGCCAAGGTAGCTGGCGGCCGCATCCAACGAGTGCGACAGAGTATGATCCTTCATGACAAATTCGGCCGCCAGATCACCGACCTGCGCATCTCCATCACGGACCGCTGCAACTTCCGCTGTGTCTACTGCCGCTCTGCCGATCCCGAAAACTACCGCGACCACGACGAAATTCTCTCCTGGCCGGAACTCGACCGTTTAGCCGGGGTCTTCCTTAGCCTGGGCATTCGCAAAATCCGCATCACCGGCGGTGAGCCGCTCGTGCGCGACGGTGTCGAGGACTACATCGCGCGCCTCCACGCCCTCGGGGTCGAAGATCTGTCCATGACCACCAACGGCCAGCTGCTTGCCGAACGCTGCGACCGGCTCTTGGCCGGTGGCCTCCGCCGCATCAACATCAGCCTCGATTCGCTCGATTCCGGTAAATTCGAGCGCATCACCAGAACGAAGTCATTTTCAACCGTGATGCACAGCATCGACGTCGCACAGAAATCGCGCTTGGCACCTGCCAAGGTGAATGCCGTCCTGGTTCGCGGCATCAATGACGACGAGGTAGAAGCCTTCGCCCGATTCGCCCGCGAAACAGGCATCATCATGCGTTTTATCGAATTCATGCCGCTCGACGCCGACCGCCACTGGACCCGCGACTTGGTCGTTCCCGCCGCGGAGGTCCATCAGCGCATTAACGCTTGCTGGCCGCTCCAGCAGATACCTCACGAGCGCAGCGAAACCGCCCGCAAGTATCGCTTTGCCGATGGCGCGCCCGGTGAAATCGGCCTCATTGCCCCGGTGACCCAGCCGTTTTGTGGCCACTGCTCCCGCATCCGGTTGACTGCGGATGGCAAGCTCCGCACATGTCTTTTCAGCAAGGACGATCACGACCTTCGCGCCCTGCTTCGAGAGGGGGCTTCGGACAACGATTTGGTCACCTATATCAGCTCGATGGTCATGGAAAAAGAGAAGGGTCATCAGATTAACGAACCCGGTTTCCTACCACCCTCGCGCACCATGGTATTCATTGGCGGATAGTGGCAAAGTAGCTGAAATATGAGAAAATGAAGCTGCCAGGCAGGGATCAGAGACCGCTTAGCATCAACCTCTAAGCAGACGAAACACACTCCATGGGCAACCTAGTATCTATTTCGGGCAGCAGCACCCTCATCGGCGCACACCAGCCCCCCACGGTCCACGCGCCCGAAATTGAAGCGGGTGTAGGCTGCGACTTCGATTCGTACCTACTCATGCCGGATACTACCTTGGATGACCGCATTGCTGCGGCGAAGGCTCGCCTGGGACGGGACGTTGTGATTCTGGGCCATCATTACCAGCGCGACGAAGTCGTCAAATTCGCCGATTTCCGCGGTGATTCCCTCAAGCTCTCCTTCCAGGCTTCGCAGGCCGAAGGCCGCTACATCGTCTTCTGTGGCGTGCACTTTATGGCCGAGAGCGCCGATATCCTCCGTCGCCAGCACCAAACCGTCATTCTTCCCGACTTCAATGCCGGATGCTCAATGGCCGATATGGCCGACATTGGCCAGGTAGAAGCCTGCTGGAGGGAGCTTTCTTCTCTCGTCGAGGCGCGCAAAATTGTTCCCGTCACCTACATGAACTCGACCGCGGCCATCAAAGCTTTCACCGGCGAGCATGGCGGCTCGATTTGCACCAGTTCCAACGCCGCCGCGGTCATGAATTGGGCCTTCGAAGGCGGCGAAAAAGTTCTCTTCCTTCCCGACGAGCACCTCGGCCGCAACACTGGCTATCCGATGGGCATCCCTCTTGATCAAATGATCGTTTGGGATCCCTACCAGGATTTTGGCGGAAACACTCCGGAAGCGATTCGCAACGCGCGCGTCATCCTCTGGAAGGGCTACTGTTCCGTGCACCAGCGATTCACCTCGCAACAGGTAGATCGCGTCCGCCGCCAGCACCCCGGTATTCGCGTCATCGTTCACCCCGAATGCCGCTTCGAGGTTGCCCAGGCCGCCGACCAGATAGGTTCGACCGAAGGCATCATCAAAGCCATCCAGGCTTCTCCGGCAGGCACGGAGTGGGCCGTCGGCACCGAAATTCACCTGGTCAACCGCCTCGGCAGAGAATTGAAGAACCACAAGGTCATCTCGCTCGATCCCAGCGTTTGCGTCTGCACGACCATGTTTCGCATCACCCCCCAGCATCTCCTCTGGGTGCTCGAAAACCTGGGCGAAGGTAACGTCGTTAACCGCATTTCCGTTGACGAACGCACTCGGCACCACGCGCGGGTTGCTCTCGACCGCATGCTGAGTTTCGGTTAGCATCGAAGTGCATGGACGTTTTACTTTGCACTGCGCGATGAATAGTCTGTCCGCTTTGTGGCCCTTGGTCCCCGGAAACGGAAAAACGATGGCAGATGAAGATGACGATCAGGAGCGGGACGAAACTCCGGAACCGCCGCAGCGTCTTTTCACGCTGACCGAGGCGGAGCGCGCGCGCCAGGAACTTGAGCCTTTTCTCGTCGAAGCCATGGATTCTCGTAAAAAACTCTCCGGCCTGGAAAACGAACTGGCGGCCGTATCCGCGCGCATCATGATGATGGGCGGCGTAATCGTGCCCTACGAAAAATTGGCGGCCGTCCGCATGGAGCACCAGCAGCTTGCCGAAACGCTCAAGACCGCGCTCAATCGCATTCTCGAGACTGGGTGTCTCGTCAAGGATCTCGACGTCGGCCTCCTTGATTTTCCCGCCGTCATCAATCATCAGGAGGTGTATCTCTGTTGGAAGCTCGGGGAAGACCGCATCCGCTTTTACCATCGCCAGGACGAAGGATTCGCGAACCGCAAACCGCTTGATCCGCGCGACCTCGGCCCCGGCGACACCATTCAGTAGTCTTTAAGGACCGCTTGAGCAGTCATCCTGAAAACCGCCTGAAAGATTCCGCCAGCCCCTATCTGCGCTCTGCCGCGCACCAGCCCATCGACTGGCACGAATGGGGCGATGCCGCTTTCGCCCGCGCCCAATCCGAGGACAAACCCATCCTCCTCGACATCGGCGCAGTATGGTGCCACTGGTGCCACGTCATCGACCGCGAATCCTACGAGAACCCCGAAATCGCGAAGATCATCAACGAACATTTCGTCGCTGTGAAAGTCGACCGGGACGAACGCCCCGACGTTGACTCCCGCTATCAATCCGCTGTCAGCGCCATTTCCGGCCAGGGCGGCTGGCCACTCACCGGCTTCCTGCTTTCCGATGGAAAGCCTTTTTTCGGCGGTAACTATTTTCCGCCTGAAGACCAGATGGGCCGGCCGGGATTTCGCCGCATCCTTCTCGCCGTCGCCGATTCCTACCGTAACAAACGCGCCGAACTTGAGCGCGCCGCCAACTCTCTCGCCGACGCAGTTTCGCAAGCGGAAGTCTTCACCGGCGCCCGAGCTGATTTCGACCCCGGCGTCGTCGACGCGCAGATCAAATCCATCACACAACTTTTCGACATTAAGAACGGCGGCTTCGGCCGCGCCCCGAAGTTCCCGCACTCTTCGGCTATCGACCTGATCCTTGAGCGCTATCAGCAAACGAAAGAAAAACATCTTCTCGCCATGGCCGAAACGACCCTCGAAAAAATGACCAGTGGCGGCGTCTATGACCAGCTTGCCGGCGGCTTCCATCGCTATTCCGTCGACGAGCGCTGGCTCGTCCCCCACTTTGAAAAAATGTCCTACGACAATTCCGAGCTATTGAAAAACTATCTCCATGGGTATCAGCTCACCGAGAACGCGTTTTTGCGCGAGACTGCGGAAGGCATCATCGGCTGGGTCAACGAAGTCTTGTCCGACCAAATAAAAGGGGGTTTTTACGCCAGTCAGGATGCGGACTACTCCTTAGACGATGACGGCGACTATTTCACTTGGAGCCTCGACGAGCTCCGCGCGGCCCTGCTTCCCGACGAAGCGCGCGTCATGGAGCTGTATTACGACGTCGAAGCTCATGGCGAAATGCACCACAACCCCGCAAAAAATGTCTTGTGGATCGCCCGAGACGCCACAGATATCGCGAAGCAGCTCGGTCTCGATGAAACCACCGTCCGCCTGACCGTCGCCAAATCAAAAGGGAAGCTGCTCGCCGCGCGCCTTCCGCGGCCCACGCCCTTCATTGACAAGACCATGTACGTCTCCTGGAACGCGATGTTCGTCTCGGCGTATCTCGATGCAGCACATGTTCTAGGTGGCTCGCTCGATCGAAGTTGCCGCGCCTTCGCCCTGAAAACTCTCGACCGCATGCTGAAAGAGGCCTGGAGTGACTCCCTCGGCTTCGGCCACCGCATCGGCGGCCCCGCGCTCGAAGGCTCGCTTGACGATCAAGTCTTTAGCGTCCTTGCACTCCTCGACGCTTACGAAGCCACACTCGCCCCCCGCTATTTCTCCGTGGCCCAGAAAACTATGGACCTCGCCATCGCCCGCTATGGCGATCCCGAAGGCGGAGGCTTTTTCGATCGCCCTTCCGACGCCGCACCCCTGGGCGGCCTCGACGTTCGCCGCAAGCCCTTCCAGGATTCGCCCACGCCCGGCGCAAATTCCGTGGCCGCTATCGCCCTCGTTCGAATGCATGCCTTCACGGGCGACGATCGCTACCGCGCTTTCGCGCAAAAAACTCTCGAAGCCTTCGCCGGCATCGCCTCGCAATACGGCCTCTTCGCCGCCACTTACGGCCTGGCCGCCACACTCTTCGCCCATCATCCGCTGCAAGTCGTCATCACCGGCCCTGTAAACGATCCCGCCGCGCAAGCCCTCGAAACCGCCGCCCACCGCGTCTACCGCTTCGGTAAATCCTTCCTCCGCGTCACTCCCGAAACGCCGCAACTCCATCTCGCTGGTGCTCTCAAGGAAACTCTGCCGCATCTCCCAGCCAAGAAGGCCCTCGCCGTAGTCTGCTCCGGTCAAACGTGCTGGCCTCCAACTAGCGATCCCGCACAACTCGTCTCCCTCCTCGAAAACGGTGTCGCCGGCGCGGCCACTTCCTGACCGATTCGACCGCTGATCTTGTAGGGCGCGCAGCGCGCTGCGCCCCTTCCGTCAACCAAACGATCCAAAAGGGAAGCTCTAATTTCTCTCTCCAATAAAACGAGCGCGATGCTCACGCACCGCGCTCCCTATTCATCACCAGCGCTTTATTCCTTTACGTCCTCTTCTTGCTTGCTTAAACCTCATTACTTCTTCGGTCTCGATTCCGGCGGCACCATCCCGTTGGCCCGGTAGTACACCACCAAGTTCCCGTAGTGTTCTCCGGAGTGTTCGATCAACCCATAGGCCAGATCATATAGCCGGTCCAAGTGGGGCCCACCGTCATTCACCGCCTCATTCAATCCCTTGTCGCCTTTCGTCTTGATGGCGTCCGCGCCATCCTGCACGCACTTCTTCACGAACGCCACCAGGTCCGCCTTGCTGTTGATTTTCAGGTCCGCGGGCTTGGGATCATCGGGATAGCGTGGCTTTTGCCCCAACGCGAAATCCGTGAAGTAATACATGGACGCCGAGACGTGCAATAGCACTGCTCGGAAAGTCCGTGAATCCGGATTCGGTTTATAGTCGTATTTGTCCTCCGGTAAATCTTCCGCGATGATGATCAATTTCCGCCCGATTTCGTTCCACTGCTCCAGCACCGCCTGCGAAGGACTCGGCGCCGGTTTCGGCGGTTCCTTCTTTGCCGCATCCTGCGCCAGCGTCGGCAGTACCGCTAACCCCGTGGCCAAAGCCAGACCAGCCACCAACTTGAGCTTCTTCATTTTTCCTTCCCTCCGTTACGCCCGGAAGCCGGACGTTCACTCCTTCAGACGCACCGTTGTGCCAGGCGTTTCCCTCCATCAGCGTTGACTGGTTTCCGGTACCTGGCCTTCCGCGGGGGTTCATCTTACGCAGTAAAGTCGTCTTCGTCATGCAAAATTCCCACCCCCCGCATGGTAAACTTGTGTTTTACGCTGGGGGCGCCATTCCTGTGAACTGGGGCTTTCTGCTGCTGCGCATTGCCATTGCTTTAAGCGTCCTGACGCTGCTGTATCTCTCGCAGCGCTTCTGGTATCGAGCCCTTTGGCGCGTCACATCGCATTGGGGCCGGCTGCCGCTGCGCGTCGTGCCCCGTCTGACCTACGTTGGTCTGCTTCTGCTGGTAATCATTACCACAGCGCAAGGCTTGGTGTTCGGACGCGCGACATTTACCCGCCATAGCTCTATGGTTGCCGTTTTCGCCGGCCTCTGGTTTTTCAGTGCGCTCTTCGCTTATATCGCGGTCAAGGCGGTTCACGGACTGGATCGCCTCTGGCGATGGCTGCACACCGCAACGGCGAAAAAACTCGGCACTGGGCCTGCCGCGCAATCCTCGCCAGCAGCTGTTGAGACCGTTGCCGATCCCGGGCGCCGCTACTTTTTCCGCGCGGCCACGGCTGCTGCCGGCGCCGCCCCCTTCCTGGGTGCCATGTATGGTTTCGCTGCGGAGCGCCTGAATTATCAGGTTCGTCGCGTCGAGATTCCCTTGCCCAATTTGCCGCCCGCTCTCGACGGAATGCAAATCGTGCAAATCAGCGATATTCACCTCAGCAGTTACATGTCGCGCGCACAGGTGCGTCGCGCCGTAGATATGGCCAACGATCTTGGCGCCGACCTCGCTGTCGTTACTGGCGATCTCATCACTGGAAGCGGCGATTCGATCGCCGATTGCGTCGATGAAGTTCGCCACCTGTACGCTCCCCTCGGCACGTGGGGCTGCAACGGCAACCATGAAATCTACGCGCGCGTCGAAGAAGAAGCTGCTTATCTCTATGCGCAGGCCGGCATGAAATTGCTGCGCCACGAAAACGCCCTAATCACTTTCAAAGGTGCGCAGTTCAATCTTATCGGCGTCGACTACCAGCGCGAACGGATGCGCAATGGCCAGAAGCAGCAGACCCTTTCGAATGTCGAGCCGCTGGTCCGCCGCGACGTGCCCAATATTCTCCTCTCGCACAATCCAAACTCTTTCCATCGCGCCGCCGAACTCGGCATCGAGCTTTCTCTGGCCGGACATACTCACGGTGGCCAGATTCAAGTGGAAATCCTTGACCACCGCCTCAGTCCCGCGCGCTTCATTACCGACTACATCGCGGGCCTTTACCAGCGTCCGCTTTTTGCGCCTGCCCCCACCGATCGCGCGGCCTCGAATGCTTTCGCCACTCGACCCTTTAGCCCCTTGCTCTTGGCCTCGACGTCGTCTCCGGTGGCGCATCTCTACGTGAACCGAGGCTTAGGCACCGTCGGGGCCCCCGTTCGCCTCGGCGTCCCTCCCGAAATCAGTCTGATCGTCCTTCGCCGCGCCTAGCGAGGCGCCGCTTTCCCCAATTCTTCTCTGCTTTCTTCCAATCTGCGCGAGTTCGGCGCCCATTTCCCGCCTCCTTAAGTCTCAGTACTGATCGTGATCCGTATCCCATAATTTTGCGCTGCCTCCCCGGATTTCCTCCGATAATAGAAGTAAGCGTTGCCCGCCGGCACAACTGTCGGCGCCCTCTCTTCCTCATTCTCTTCACGCGTGCCAGGAGAGCGCCGCCGGGTTACTACCCGGGCTCCGATGGAACTCTTGAGCCGAGATCGAAAGACTTTGCCATCGCCGGAAAAAATCGAGCAGTGCGTCGACGCCCGAGGCATGCCTCCCCAAGCGCTTTGGCAATGGTCTCGCCTCTGGCTGATTCTATTTTCCATCGTTCTGTTGATCGCCTTTTGCGTGGGACATTGGGGCAAGCGGGGTTTTGCTCTTTCCGCATTCGGTGACCTGTCGGAACTTAGTTTTCTCTTGGTCGCGGCTGCCTTCATGGTTCGAAACGCCATCGCGAGCCGCGGTGCCGACCGTGTTTTTTGGTCGTTTTCAGCCACCGGCATCGCGTTTTGGATCGCCGGTGTGGCCCAGTGGACGGTGTATGAAATCATTCTCCGCGTTCCAGCTCCTCAGACGCCGGTTGGCGATACGCTTCTCTTCCTGAAGCTCGTGCCGCTGGTTTCGGCGCTTGCCATTGAGCCGCAGTCCGAACTCACGCGTCGTTTCCGCATCCTTGGCTTTCTTGACCTGTCGTTTCTCTTGATCTACTGGTTTTATTGCTATGCCATGTGGGTCATTCCCTACAGATTTGTTGTGCCTGAGGATGGTATTTATAGCTTCCACTTCAATACGATCGATACGCTTGGGCACATCATTTTTGTTGCCGTGTTGGGAGTTGTGGCCCTGCGCGCGCGGGGCGCGTGGCGCAACCTCTATCGCCTTTATTGGGCCTCCTTCGCTCTCTACACGCTGTCCTCCATGATTGCCAACGTCGCCATCGACGAAGGGAAGTACTATTCGGGAAGTCTCTACGATCTCCCGCTCTTGACCTCCGTTGCGGGAATTGCCTCCTTTGCGATTCTAGGCGGCAATCTCCCCAGGCGTTTGGCTCCTTCTCCGTCCACGAGCGTTCATTCCCGGTCTTCCCGCGCCCTGACACTGTTCCCAGCGCGCATCGCCATGGTGGCTACACTCTCGATCCCGCTCATTGGAGTTGCCCTGCTTGGCTCCTCCAGTGTTTCTGACCGGGTTGGTCACTTCCGGGTTATTGCCACGCTCCTGGCCATGCTCATTTTGACCGCTCTCCTTTCTCTCAAGCAGGATCTATTAAGCTCCGACCTGATTCGCTCGCTGCGTGAGGCTAACCTTGCCTACGTTAGCCTCGCTAACACACATGAGCGAATGCTTCAGACCGAGAAGCTCGCTTCACTCGGTCAGGTTGTCGCCCGCGTCGCCAATGTGGTCAAGAAGGCCATGGGTGCCACCCTCAATTCTTCCGCAGCCTTAGTACGAGATGCTGCGGCCGGCTCCCCCACGCGCGGCATGGTGGAAAAGTTAGTGACCCAGGCCAACCGCACGGACGCGCTGCTTAATAACATGCTTAGTTTCGCCTGCGAATCCCCTCTCGAAATTGCCCGTGTCGACCTGCGCCAGTTGCTCTCGGCCGCCGTCGGCTTGACCCGCGTCGGACAAAACGCTAACGTGCAACTGGAAATCAAATCAGAAGGCGCGATTCCCAGTGTGGCCGCTGATTCCAGCCGGATTCTTCAGGTCTTTCTTCAGATTATCGGCAATGGCATCGATGCCTTGGAAGAAAAGGGCTCGGGCTCTCTTCTCATCACTCTGCGCGTGGTGAACCGCCAGGTCGAGGTCGAATTCGCCGACCGCGGAGCAGGGCTGCTGGAGCCGGAACACGTCTTCGATCCTTTCTACACGACTAAGGCGGTAGGTAAAGGGATCGGACTTGGACTGAGCACTTGTTACGGTATTGTCCGCCAGCACGGCGGCGGTATTTCTTGCCGCAATCGCCCGGACGGCGGCGCCATATTTACAGTCAGCCTTCCCCTTGCCAGTGAAGAAGCCCCTGCCGTCAACCTGCCGAATCTTGCTCGCGTGGAGGGAAGTTAGCTTTGCTCGCGCGGACACAGTCGATTTGCCTCAAGGTGGCCCTCGTAACCACCGTCGGCCAGACACTGGCCGCCTTTGCTCTGAAGGAAAGTTATGCCGCCGCAGTCGTAGGCGACATCGCGTCGCTGATTCTCACCTGCGTCGCGATCGTTCTCTGCGCACTTAATTCTCGGTCTTCCGCTGGTCCCGCGCGCATGTTCTGGCTTCTGAACACCGCCGCTTTTATTTTCCTCCTCTCTGCGTATTCCTATTGGGCTTTCTCTGAAGTGTTACTGAAGAAACCGGCCCCACATCCTCTGATCGGCGACGGTTTCTTTTTCTTGATGCCCGCCCTTATGCTCGCGGCCCTCGCCTTTCGTCCTCATTCGGAATCGGCCGCCAGCGACTTGCGCTTCCGGCGTCTTGATTTCGCCTTCCTCCTTTCCTGGTGGCTGTGCCTGTATTGCTACTTCGTCGTGCCGTGGCTCACCGTCGTCAACAATTTCGCCTCGTACAATCGCGCTAACTATTTCTTGGTTCTGGGTGAGCAATCCTCGGTGGTGCTTGTCTTGCTTGTGCTCTGGCGAAGAACCACGGGAGCTTGGCGCAGGTTCTACGGCCATGCTTGCCTGGGCAACGTGGTTTTTGCGCTCGCCAACCTTATTCAGGGCCTTGCATTGGCCGCCGGCAAATATTACGCAGGAAGTGTCTATGATGTGCCACCTAGCCTGGGTGGTCTGTGGATCATCTACGCTTTCGCCATGGGTTCGAATCTCCAGCCTTCTTCCGAGTCAGCGCCTGCTGAATCCGATCGTCAGGGATTGTGGACCGCGCGCCTGGGCATGGTCGCCATTGTTTCCTTGCCGCTGCTTGCGATATACGGCTATCTGGAAGAAGCCGCACCTGGAGTAGTCATCGCATTCCGTCTGCGTCTCATTCTCGGCGCCATGTTTTTCCTCGGCGCGCTGGGTTTCCTTAGGCTTTTCATCCTGGATCGTGAGCTTCAGCGTTTGATTAGTCTTACGGAATCCTCGTATGAGAGTTTGAAAATGGTTCAGGAACGAATCGCGCTTTCCCAGAAGCTCGCGGCTCTCGGCCGCCTGGTCTCCGGTGCCGCTCACGAAATCAACAATCCCCTGACCGCCATATACGGCTACTCTGGATTGCTCGCGGACAATCCTTCTCTCACTCCGCAGGAGCGCCGCCTCGCTTACGAAATCCAGCAACAGGTTCGCCTTGCGCAGTCCGCCGTCTCCAGCATGCGCGAACCGGCGTCCATGTCATCTGCGGATAATCCGGCTCAGAATCCTTCTTCGGCACCTGTTGGCATCAGGGAATAAATACCTTCTTACTTTGGTATTCCTACTCATCCCTGGATGCTATTTTCTGGAGCCGGGCTCTGCGCATTTGCTATTCGAATGTGCAAGTTCCATGTTCTCAATCGCGGAGCGATTGATCTCTTCGCTATCCTGCTTGGAATCTGGTTTGCCTCCCAGTGTCCCGGCATCGCGAAGTTGCCGCGTTCATCCCCAGGTGCCATAATTTGAATTCATGCTGGAGGATCGCGGTGGCAATATTTTTTGTTGCGAGCGCGGGCCGCGGTTTCTGAGGGGGTCTTATGGGAGTGCGCGATAGCTGGATTGAAAAACGCGAAGCGGCAGCGGCCGCATCGAACGGCAACGACCATGGCACGCATGGGTCCCAAGGACGCAATGTTTCGCAGATGCATTTTGCGCGGCAGAGCGTGATCACGGAGGAGATGGAGTACGTTGCGAAGCGCGAAAAGCTGGAACCGGAGTTGATTCGGAGTGAAGTGGCGCGCGGGCGGATGATCATTCCCGCGAACGTGAATCACCGCAACCTCGAGCCAATGGCCATCGGCATCGCCAGCAAGTGCAAGATCAACGCGAACATCGGAAATTCCGCGACAAGTTCGAACATCGATGAAGAGCTGAAAAAACTGCATCACGCGGTGCATTACGGCGCGGATACGGTCATGGATCTTTCGACCGGCGGGGATATTCCCGTGATTCGCAAAGCCATCATTGAAGCGTCTCCGGTGCCGGTGGGAACCGTGCCGGTGTACGAAGCAATTTCGCGAGTGCGGCGGCCGGAAGACTTGACGTTTGAATTGATGCGCGAAGTGATCGAAGAGCAGGCCGAGCAGGGCGTGGATTACATGACCATTCACGCCGGCGTGCTGCGCGAGCATGTGCCGCTGGTACGCCAGCGGATTACCGGGATTGTGAGCCGCGGCGGATCGCTGATGGCCCACTGGATGGAGCATCACAAGAAGCAGAATTTTTTGTACGAGAACATCGAGGATATTTGCAAAATTTTCAAGAAGCACGACGTGAGCTTTTCGTTTGGCGACGGATTGCGGCCTGGATGCATCGCGGACGCCAGCGACGAAGCGCAGTTCGCGGAATTGAAAGTGCTCGGCGAGCTGACGAAAAAGGCGTGGGAGCATGACGTCCAGGTGATGATCGAAGGTCCCGGGCACGTGCCAATGGACAAGATCAAGGAGCAGGTGGACAAGGAGATGGAATGGTGCCACGAGGCGCCGTTCTACACCTTAGGCCCGCTGGTGATTGACATCGCTCCCGGCTACGACCACATCACCAGCGCGATTGGCGCGGCAATGATCGGATGGCACGGTGCGTCGATGCTGTGTTATGTGACGCCGAAGGAGCACCTTGGTTTGCCGAATCCGGAAGACGTGAAGCAGGGCGTGATCGCGTACAAGATTGCGGCACATGCAGCAGATGTGGCGCGGCACCGGCCCGGCGCGCGTGACCGCGACGACGCGCTGAGCTACGCGCGGTTTCTATTCGATTGGAACAAGCAGTTCGAGCTCTCGCTGGATCCTCCGACGGCAAAAGCAATGCACGACGAAAACCTTCCCGATGACTTTTACAAAGAGGCGAAGTTCTGCTCGATGTGCGGGCCGAAGTTTTGCTCGATGAACATTACGCAAATGGCGGAAGCCGAGTCGGGCCAAGACCAATCCGAGCGCAAACAGAAGTTCGTCGAGCTGCTCGCAAAAGTGCAGGGCGCATAGTCTTTCAACGGATGCCTGAGACTACTTCCAACGATTCCTTGCGCGAGGAATTCAACCGCTGGGCGGAGGCGGGGCGTGGTGAAGGGATGGAGCAGGAGCACCTGCCCATCACCCTGCCGGTGCTGGAGAAGATGCGGCTTAGGTCGACGGACAACGTCCTGGACGTAGGCTGCGGAGCAGGGTGGCTTTCGCGACGACTGGCGAAAATGGTGCCCGAAGGCCGCGTGGTGGGGATGGACATTTCAGACGAAATGATCCGCCACGCGCGGCGCAGCAGCGTGGACTTTCACAATTTGCTGTTCGTTGCGGGAGAAGTTGCGCAAATTCCCTGGCAACCGAATTTTTTCTCCCACGTGATTTCCGTGGAGTCGTCCTATTACTGGCCCGATCCTGCCGCAGGCCTTAAGGATATTTCGCGGGTTCTCAGCGAACGCGGCTCAGCATGGATCCTGATCAACTACTACCGCGATAATCCGCACTGCCACCAGTGGGGGAGTCTCCTCGCGGTACCGACGCAACTTCTTTCTGCTGAACAATGGTGCGGAGTGTTCCGTGACGCGGGATTCAAGAACGTTGCGCACCAGCGCATGGTTGACCGCTCTCCGTCGCCGGAAGTCTACACCGGGCGTTGGTTTCGCGATGCCGAACAATTGCGCGCTTTCAAGGCCGAAGGTGCGCTGCTCCTTCATGGCGCCAAAGAATGAAACAAGTGGCTGAGTCCCGCCGCGTGTGATAGAACTGCCCCGCAACGCGGATTTCCAATGTCATTCTTGAGTGCAGGAACGGCCGTGGTGACGGGGGTGGGCTCCGGCATTGGGCGGGCACTTGCTCAGCAGTTGGCGGCTGCGCATTCGGGGCTGGCACTTGCGGACATTGACGAGGCGGGCCTCCAGCAGACGGCGCGATCGTTAGAGAAGAAGGGGGCGCTGATCACCACGCACGTTTTGGACGTCGCTGACGAGAGAGCCGTGTGCTCGTTCGCCGAGGATGTCAGAAAAAAACACGGGCGCGTAACACTGTTGATTAACAACGCGGGCGTCGCGCTGGAGGGCACGTTCGAGGAGATCTCGCTGGACGATTTTCGCTGGTTAATGAATATCAATTTCTGGGGCACCGTGTATGGCGTGAAGTATTTTCTGCCGCTGTTGAAGCGCGAGCAGCGGGCGCACATCGTGAACCTTTCGAGTGTTTTCGGATTAATTGCTCCTCCGGGTCAGCCCGCGTATTCGACCAGCAAATTTGCGGTGCGGGGATTTACGGAATGCCTGCGGCATGAACTTGAAGGCACGCCAGTGCGCGTTTCTTGCGTGCATCCGGCGGGAGTCCGGACGGCGATTGCCCGGCGCGCGCGCGTTGGAGCCGGCGTTACCAGAACCGGTCGCGAGGAAGATGTTGCCCGGTTTGAAAAGCTTTTCCGGACTTCTCCCGAAGACGCGGCGTCGCGCATTCTTCGCGGTGTGGAGCGAAGTGAGCTGCGCATCCTGATCGGCTCGGACGCTTACAAAATTGACATCCTGCAACGCCTGCGTCCCGGCACGTATTGGAAGACACTATCGCGCAAGCTCAAGGACACTCAGCAAACTTGAAGCGGAGCCGCAGTCCGCCTGTGCAGGTCAGAGAATTTTGACTCTTGGGCGAACGGTGAATATACTCGGCCTCATCAAGGAAGGACCGGCCAATGGGCGTACTGGATCAACGGTTCGAAAAGAACTTCATGATTACGTCGGTGGACTACGTGTTCAACTGGGCGCGGAAGAGCGCGATTTGGCCGCTGACGTTCGGGCTAGCGTGCTGCGCCATTGAGATGATCGCCTCGACGACCTCGCGGTTCGATATGGCGCGGTTCGGAGCGGAAGTATTCCGGCCGTCGCCGCGTCAGGCGGATTTGATGATTGTGGCAGGCACAGTAACGCTGAAGATGGCTCCTGTGCTCAAGCGCGTTTGGGAGCAGATGCCGGACCCGAAGTGGTGCATTTCGATGGGCGCGTGCTCAAGCGTCGGTGGCCCGTTTAATGCGTATTCGGTTTTGCAGGGTGTGGATCGTATCGTACCGGTAGATGTGTACGTTGTGGGATGCCCACCGCGGCCGGAAGGGCTCTTCTTCGCGCTGCTGAAGCTGCAGGACAAGATCGACCAGATGACGCTAGCGAAGCGGCCGACGGAAGTTCGCTTGAAGCCGCAGATGGTCGAAGAGTTCAAAAAGGGAGTGATGGTGGCGCAAACGCCGGAACCGCGATAGAAAATGGAACCGGAGAAATCGGAATTGGAACAATAGCAGGCGAAACTTATACAGAGCACACCGAGAGCACAGAGACGGGAAGAGGAGAGGCAAGATAAAGATGGCGTTTGCGCGGGCAGCGAAAACGAATGAAATCACGCCGGGAACGATTCGGGAATTCCAGGTGGAGGGAAAAGCGATTGCCCTGGCCAATGTGGGGGGCAAGTTCTATGCCATCAACAATACTTGCTTGCATCGGGGCGGACCGCTCGGTCAAGGGGTTATGGATGGGAACGTCGTGACCTGCCCCTGGCACGGCTGGCAGTATGACGTGATGACCGGCAAGATCAGCCAGAACCCTGCCGTAGGTGTGGATTGTTACCGCCTCGAGGTTCGCGGCGAAGACATTTTCGTGGATGCTGATAGCCACTGTTAAGCTGTTGAAAATAAATTAGTTACAATTAATTCTGCCGAAATATGGCCACCTATACCTGCGTTTAGCTATAAAGCTCCGTTTCCCGTAACGCGCACATTTTGTTTCGCTTTTTCAGTGCCAGCGTGTATATTGCTGCCGACCTGAAGCCTCGATGGCGATAACGACTGTTCAAAGACATTATTGGATCTTCAGCGCCGACCCGCACCACTATCACTGGGACACCCTCTTCGTAAAGGGCAAGGAGATGTGGGATGGGGCCGGGGCCAAGCCCGATGCCATTCGCGCGTTGAAACAGGTGCGCAAGGGCGACCGCGTGCTGTGTTATCACTCAGCCCCGGAGCGGGCCATGTACTCGATCGCTGAAGTCACGCGAGATCCCTACCCGGACCCGCACGACCACAAGGGAAAAAATCTGGTTGCCGACCTGCGAGCGTTCGAGAAGCTGCCCCGGCAGGTGACGCTGGCGGAACTGCGAGCGAATCCGGCGCTGAAGAAAATGAAATTGCTGAAGAATGTGCGGATAATCGTTTCGCAGCTCACCGACCAGGAGTATCAGGAAATTCTGCGCATGGCGGGGATTGTGGCGACTCCGGGAATTCCGCTGCCTTGATGCCGCGCGCCGGGTTGTTTGCTGCAATGCGAACTGAGGTGAGAGATGGCTGCCGCTGGCCGCTTCTGTATTCTTGTCGCCATTCCTGCTGCTCTTTCCACACTCCTCGTACCGAGCGCGCACCACGATTCGATGCTTGAGGGAATCCCCTCCGGGAAGACGCGTGTTTTGGACTTGAGCTACGCGATTAATGACAAGCTTGTGCCCTGGCCGGGGGATGAAAAATTTTTCGAAGCCAAGGTGAATGCGACGATCGAGAAGAACGGCTACTTCACGCGGAGCTTCTGGATGCTGGAGCACTATGGAACACATCTCGATGCACCGGCGCACTTTCCGCCTGGCAAGACGACAGTTGACCAGATTCCCGTGAAGCAATTATTCGGGCCGGCGGTGGTGATCGATGTCCGCGTCGAAAGTAACAAAGATGCGGATTATCAGCTCACCGCCACACGCATCGAGGATTGGGAAAAGAAGCACGGACGAATTCCTGAAGGCGCGATTGTGCTTCTGAGGACAGGCTGGGCCTCGCGCTGGCCGGATGTAGAGAGGTACCGGAATCAAGATGCGAAGGGCAAAATGCATTTTCCGGGGTTCTCCGTGGAGGCGGCGAAGCTGCTGATTTCGCGGAGAGTGAGCGGACTGGGGTGCGATACGCTGAGTATTGATTACGGTGCGTCCGCGGATTTTGCGGTGCATCACCTTGCGCTGGGAGCCGGGTTGTATCACCTCGAAAATTTGGCCGATATGAGCGAAGTACCTGAAGCGAGCGCTGTTTTGATTGTGGCGCCGATCAAGCTGGAAGGCGGCTCGGGCGGAGCGGTGCGCGTCTTCGCGCTGCTGCCGTGATCCAGTGCCATTTTCGCGGAAATATATTTGGGGGTTCTTGCGTCTGACAAGGTGGGTTTGGGCGGCGGCGGTGATCCCAAGGAACAACGTGAAGCGAAGCCGCCCGTTCCAGTTACGCCAAGATAATTTCCAAGTCCTAGTGGAATGTTTTCCGGGAGGAAGCATGCGCTTTCGAATCGCAACACTGCTGGGTATTTTAGTGGTTTTAGGGGCGCTGGCCCGCGCGGCGGAAGAAACGCCGCTGCTTGCGCATTCGCCGACAGTCAGCAAGACCCACGTCGTTTTCGCTTACGGAGGCTACCTCTGGAGCGTGCCACGCGATGGCGGAGATGCGCGGCAACTGACCACCGGCGGACACGAAGGGCTGCCGGTATTTTCGCCCGATGGAAAATGGATCGCGTTTTCAGGGCAGTACGACGGAAACATAGATGTGTTTGTCATGCCCGCGGAGGGCGGCGAGCCGCGCAGGCTGACCTGGCATCCCGCAGCCGACATCGCCGTGGGATGGACTCCGGACGGCAAGCGCGTGCTTTTTCATTCCGGGCGCGAAGCTTACGCGGACTTCGACCGCCTCTACAGCGTTCCAGTCGAAGGCGGTCCGGCAGATGTTCTTCCCATGTGGCGCGCCGAAGATGCCTGGCTCTCTCCTGATGCCACAAGAATCGCGTACGTGCCAAACGAAGTCTGGCAAACGTCCTGGAAGCGCTACCGCGGCGGGCAGACCACACCCATCTACATCGTGCGGCTAAGCGACCTGGCGCTGGAAAAAGTCCCGCGCGAGAATTCGAATGACAAGCATCCGGTGTGGTTTGGCGACACCGTATATTTTCTTTCTGACCGCAGCGGACCTGTGACGCTCTTCGCGTATGATACGAAATCGAAGACCGTGAAGCAGGTAATCGAGAACAAAGGGCTGGATTTCAAATCGCTTTCCGCAGGACCCGACGCGTTGGTCTACGAACAGTTTGGCGGCATCTATTGGTTCGATCCGGCGGGCGGCAAATCGAAAAAGGTAAGCATTCGAATCGCCGGAGACCTGCCGGCGACGCGGCCGCACTACGAGAAGGTTGCCGAAAAGATTCAGAATGCGGCGATTTCACCGACTGGCGCGCGCGCCGTGTTCGAAGCCCGCGGAGAAATTCTTACCGTCCCTGGAGAAAAGGGCGACATCCGCAATTTGACGCGGACGCCCGCTGTGGCGGAGCGCGATCCGGCGTGGTCCCCGGACGGGAAATCGATCGCCTACTTTTCAGATGAGTCTGGCGAGTACGCGCTGCACATCGCCGATCAAGCTGGCTCCAAGGCGGTTAAAAAATTCAATCTGGGCAATCCTCCGTCATATTTTTACGGACCCTTGTGGTCGCCGGACAGCAAGAAGATTGCGTACACGGACAAGCGGCTGAACCTGTGGTACGTGGACGTGGAAAAAGGTGCGCCCGTCAAGGTGACGACGGACCGCTATGATGATCCCACGTCCGGGTTCAGTGAAACATGGTCGCCGGACAGCAAATGGCTGACGTACGCCAAGCTGCTCGCGAATCATTTGCGCGCGGTCTTCGTGTACTCGGTGGAAACCGGGAAGGAATCGCAAATCACGGACGGAATCAGTGACGCGCGGTATCCCGTGTTCGATAAGGGCGGGAAATCTCTGTTTTTTGCCGTAAGCACGGATGTGGGCCTTTCCGCAGGCTGGCTGGATTTGTCCAGCTTCCAGCATCCGGTCCTGCGAAGCGTCTACGTGGCAGTGCTTAAGAAGGGCGATCCCTCGCCAGTGGAACCGCAGAGCGACGAAGAAAAAGCGGCCGAAGAGAAGAAAGACTCCTCAGGCGGAGACAAAGGCAAAGAGGCGGATAAGAGTAAAGAGGGAGAGAAGGGTAAGGAAGGCGAAAAGGGCAAAGAAGGCGAGAAGAAAGAAGAGCCCGTCAAGGTCACCATCGACTTGGATGGAATCGGGCAACGAATTGTCTCCCTGCCGATTAAGGCAGCCAATTACGTCGGCCTCGATGCTGGCAAGGCCGGCACGCTGTTCCTCTCCGAAATCGTCGACGTGCCGCGATTCGAACCGCAGACTCCGGCAACGGTCTCAAAGTTTGATTTGACGACACGCAAAACGGAGCCGTTCCTCAGCGGAATCAACGGATTGGGAGTGTCCGCGAATGGCGAAAAAGTGTTGTACCGCCAGGGGCAAGGGTGGTTCATCGCCAAGACGGACGCCGCGCCGAAGCCGGGAGACGGTGCACTCAAACTGGAGGAGATGGAAGTTTACGTTGACCCGCGCGCCGAATGGAACCAGATGTACCACGAGGTTTGGCGCATCCAGCGCGATTTCCTGTACGATCCACACCATCACGGGCTGGACATCAATGCCGCGGAGAAGAAGTACGCTTCCTATCTGAAGGGCCTGGCCGGACGCGCCGATCTGAATTACCTGTTCGACGAAATGCTCGGAGAAATCACCATCGGCCACATGTTCATGGGTGGTGGCGACGTACCCAAACCGAGGGAAGTAAAGGGAGGCTTGCTCGGCGCGGACTACAAAATCGAGAACGGGCGCTACCGCTTTGCGCGGATTTACAACGGGGAAAACTGGAATCCTGAACAGCGCGCGCCGCTGACGCAGCCCGGTGTGGAAGTGAAGCCGGGTGAATATTTGCTGGAAGTGGAAGGACGCGAAGTCCGGCCTCCGTCCGAGGTCTATAGCTTCTTTGAAAATACGGCAGGGAAGCAGATCAAAATCAAGGTTGGTCCGAACGCGGACGGCAAAGACGCGAAGGAAGTCACAGTAGTGCCTCTGCCGAGCGAATTCCCGCTGCGCAACCGCGCCTGGGAAGAAGACAACCGGCGGAAGGTGGACGAGCTAAGCGGCGGGAAGCTGGCGTACGTGCACGTTCCGGACACTGCCGTCAGAGGCTACCTCAATTTCAACCGCTTCTATTTTGCGCAAGTTGGCAAGCAAGGTGCGGTGATCGACGAGCGCTACAACCACGGCGGCGAAGTCGCGGATTACATCATTGACATGCTGAAGCGTCCGCTGAGGAACTGCGCCATTTCGCGCGAAGGCGAAGCGTTCTGCTCGCCGCTCGCCCAAATCTATGGACCGAAAACGATGATCATCAACGAAATGTCCGGATCAGGCGGCGATGCGCTGCCGTGGATGTTCAAGCAGGACCAAGTTGGGCCGCTGGTCGGAACGCGAACGTGGGGCGGGCTCGTGGGGATTTATGGCTATCCGCCGCTGCTGGATGGCGGTTACGTCACGGCGCCGCGCGTGGCCATCTACGGTCTGAAAGGCGAATGGGAAGTGGAGAACCATGGAATCGCGCCGGATATTGAAGTGGAAAACGATCCGGCTTCGGTTGCGGCGGGGCACGACCGGCAACTGGAAAAGGCCGTGGAAGTCACGCTGGAAGCGCTGAAGAAGAGCCCGGTGACGATTCCGGAGCACCCGCCCTATCCGAATTATCACAAGAAGTAGCTCAAGCGCGATTATCTTTGCAGGGGTGCCCGGCGTGGCTGGTGCCCCGATCGTCGCCCTTTCGTTGCCTCGCGAACGCATCGCTCGACAGCCGAGATTGGTTTGCTGGTGAGGAGAATTGATCCAGGGGTGTGTTATTTTGAAAGAGCGGTTCCCTGATGCCTGAACTTCCAGAAGTCGAGACGGTGGCGCGAGGATTGCGGCAAGCGATTCTCGGGCGGCGAATCCTTTCTGTCACCCTGGGCAAAACGGATTTTATCGACGATCCAGCCGCGCTCGAACAACATTTGCCGGGGCGCCAGATTGAAGCGGTCGAGCGTTACGGCAAATTCATGCTGTTGCGGCTCTCTGCCGTAAATGGACAAACACCCGTTACGGCAAACGGGGATGCTGCTGCGGCTTCGCTGCTTGTGCATCTGGGGATGACCGGACAGATCGCGCCTGCTCCGGCGGGACAGCCCCACGAAAAACACACTCACGTTTGCCTGCTCTTGGATGACGGGCGCGAATTGCGTTACACGGATGCGCGGCGTTTTGGCCGCCTCGCCTACTTGACGAAAACTTTGCTTGCCGAAGAGTTGGAGGGATTCGGCGCCGATCCGCTCGAAGTAAGCAAGGACGAATTCCGAAACAGGGTTTGCGGAAGGCGCGCGCGGATCAAGGCGCTGCTGCTGGACCAAAGCGTATTGCGTGGAGTCGGCAATATTTATGCCGATGAAAGCCTATGGAGGGCCAGAATCCATCCAGCGCGGCTGGGCACCAAGCTGAACAGGAAGCAAGCGGAGACTTTGCGCCGCGCCCTGCAAAACATTTTGCGGAAAGCAATTGTGATGCGCGGGTCCTCGATTTCTGATTTTCTTGACGCGGCAGGCGAGCCGGGAGAATATCAGCGCCACCATCGGGCGTACGGGCGTGAGGGGAAAAAGTGTTATCGGTGCAAGACCGTGATCCGCCGGGCAATTGTGGCGGGGCGGAGCAGTTATTTCTGTCCCCGATGCCAGCCCTCGCCGCGCGGATTCGTGGCGTTGCCCGTGCCACCGCGCGGCAAAACAAGAAGGAGATACTGAGCCGTCCGCATGCGCGCCGTTCTCCAGCGAGTGAGCCGGGCAAGAGTGACGGTGGAAGGGCGAGTGACGGGCGAAATTGCGGCCGGGCTGATGATTTTGCTGGGAGTCGGCCGCGAAGATACTTCCGCTGTCGCCGCATCGTTGGCGGAAAAGTGTGCGAACCTGCGCATTTTCGAAGACGAGCAGGGTAAGATGAACCGCTCGCTGCTGGAAGTGAAAGGCAGCGCGCTGGTCGTCTCGCAGTTCACGCTTTATGGCGATGCGCGCGGGCAGCGGCGGCCGAGTTTCATTTGCGCGGCGCCGCCGGAGCTGGCCAAAGCGCTCTACGAGGAGTTCGGCGAAGCGCTTCGCAAACTCGGCGTAACCGTGGCGACCGGAATTTTCCAGGCGATGATGTCCGTGGAGCTGGTAAATGAAGGCCCGGTCACAATTCTCCTCGATTCCGACAAAACATTTTAGGCCGAGCGGAACGCAAAGGAATGCGCTGTCGTGGACTAAGACCTCCGTCTTGCGCGAACTCGAACGGCTGGCCGATCGGAGAGTGCGCGCGAAGATGGCGTACTTTAGCGTGAATGTTCCCAAGGCGCTCGGTATTTCCGCTCCGCTGCTGCACGCGCTGGCAAAACGGATCGGGAGAGACCATCGGCTCGCACAGCAGCTGTGGGCAACCGGCGTTCATGAAGCGCGAATCCTTGCAACTTTGATTGGCCAGTCGAAAAAAGTGACCGCTCGGGAGATGGAGCGCTGGGTGCGGGATTTCGACTCCTGGGACGTGGTGGATGCGGCGTGCTGCTATCTCTATGCCCATGCCAAGCCAGCCTGGAGCAAAGCGATGGCCTGGAGCCGGCGCCCGGAAGAGTTTGTAAAGCGTGCGAGCTTTTCCTTAATTGCTTACCTCAGTTACAAAGATAAGTTTGCTCCGGATGCGCGGTTCGTGAAATTCTTGCGAGTGATCGAGCGGGAAGCCCACGATGAACGAAACTTCGTGAAGAAGGCAGTCAACTGGGCGCTGCGAAATATCGGCAAAAGGAATGTTCCATTGAACCGCGCAGCGATCCACGCCGCGGAGAAAATTCGCCAGCAGGGTTCACCCGCGGCACGGTGGATCGCGGCGGATGCGCTGCGGGAATTGAAGAGTGCGGCGGTCGAAACGCGGCTGCGGCGGAAGACGGCTTGAGTCCGATGAAACCAAGTGGCAACGGAACGAAGTTGAAGATCCGGCGGGCGAAAAGCGCCGATGCGCCGCAGATCGCAGTGCTTTCCGGGCAGCTCGGGTATCCGGCGACGACCGCCGAAGTGCGCAAGAGGCTTGCGGCAATCCGGCCTGCCTCGCAGCACGCGGTATTTGTGGCCGACTCGCCTGAAAATGGAGTGATCGGCTGGACGCACGTGAGCAAGCAGCCGCTGCTTGAAGTTGAGATTCGCGCCGAAGTGAACGGGCTGGTCGTGGCAGAAGGACACCGCAGCCTGGGGGCTGGGGCGCTGTTGCTGGCGGCCGCCGAAGAATGGGCGCGCAAACATGGTTGCAAGGGCATGTCGGTGCGTTCCAACGTAATTCGCGAGCGCGCGCACCAGTTTTACGAACGCCACGGCTACGAGCATTTCAAGACGCAGAAATCGTTTCGCAAACCGCTGTAATTTCAAAAGTTTCTCCACGAGTAACTTCCCTGAGTCCGCCCGCGCGGTAGAGTGGAAATATATATCGCAATGCGATATAGTTGTTTCATGGCGAAAGAAATCACCACTGCGGAATACCAGGCGCTGGCAGAATTGCGCTACCGCATTCGCAAGTTCGTCAGGGAAGGGGACGCCGTGGCGCGCTCGGCCGGCCTTGAGCCGCAGCAGTATCTGCTCTTGCTGGCGCTTCGCGGGCTCCCCGGTGGCGTGGAAGCAAGCATCCGCACGCTAGCGGATCGCCTGGCGCTGAAGCATCACAGCGCCGTCGAATTGATCGACAGGCTGGAGGCTCACGGTTACGTGCGCCGCAGCCGCAGCCGGGACGACCGCAGGCGTGTCCTGGTGGGGCTGCTGCCGCGCGGAGAAAAGCTGCTGGAACAGGTGGCGCGGGACCGCATCGGCGAGTTGCGCGCCAGCGGCGCCGCGCTGGTGAAGGCCATCAGCGCGCTTCTGGAGAATGGTGATTCTTCGCAGCGTTTTAAAAAATAATGAATTCGTCCAAGTAAAGATAGGGGAACCCAGGTGGCTAGCAGCAGCGCGGCGCGTCCGCAAAACAACAGTGAAGAAGCAGGGAACAGCGGTCGCCACGAAGAGTTGGGTGATTTTTCGACCACTTCGCGGACGATTTCCATCTCCGCTCTGGCGATGGGTATTGGTGCGCTGTGCGCGTTCGTCGCCCTTGCACTATTGCGTTTGATCGGGCTGTTTACGAACCTGTTTTACTTTGGCAGGTGGAGCAGCTCGATGGTTTCGCCGGTGGGCAACCATCTGGGCGGCTACAGCGTTCTCGTCCCGATTGCCGGGGCTTTGATCATCGGGGTCATGGCGCGATACGGTTCGGAACGCATTCGAGGCCACGGAATACCGGAGGCCATTGAGGCGATTCTGATCAATGGCAGCCGCGTTGAGCCGAAGGTTGCGCTGCTCAAACCGATTTCCTCAGCGATCTCCATCGGCTCGGGCGGGCCGTTTGGCGCGGAAGGCCCGATCATTATGACCGGCGGCGCCTTCGGATCCATGATTGCCCAACTGTTTCATCTGACCTCCGCAGAGCGCAAGACGTTGTTGGTGGCGGGGGCGGCGGGAGGAATGTCCGCGACATTTGCTTCGCCGGTCGCGGCGGTTTTGCTGGCGGTCGAATTGCTGCTCTTCGAGTGGAAGCCGCGAAGCCTGATTCCCGTGGCACTGGCAAGCGCGGTTGCTGCAGTGGTGCGGCGGTACTTGCTTGGTTTTGGGCCGTTGTTTCCGGTGCCGGCTCATCCGCTTTTCATCGGACCCAAGGGCTTGCTTGGTTGCGCGCTGGTAGGTCTGCTCGCCGGTGTGCTTTCGGCGCTGCTCACGCTTTCCGTGTACGCGGCGGAAGATACCTTTCAAAAATTGCCGATTCACTGGATGTGGTGGCCGGCGATTGGCGGACTGGCAATCGGCCTTGGCGGACTAGTTTTCCCGCAGGCCCTGGGAGTCGGCTACGACACGATCGGCGCTCTGTTGCAAGGAAGCGTAACAACGAAAGTGATTCTTGGCGTGCTGCTCGTCAAATGGTTCATCTGGGCGGTTTCTCTCGGGTCGGGCACATCCGGCGGCGTACTGGCGCCACTGCTGATGATGGGCGGCGCGCTCGGCGGCCTCGAAGCCATGTTTCTGCCCAACGAAGGCGCAGGCTTCTGGCCGCTGATCAGCATGGGCGCGATTCTCGGCGGCACGATGCGTTCGCCGTTTACAAGCATCGTCTTTGCGTTTGAGCTGACGCACGACGCCAACGTGTTCCTTCCGCTACTCGTGGGCAGCGTGATCGCCCACGCGTTCACGGTGCTGACCCTCAAGCGGTCGATCTTGACGGAAAAAGTCGCGAGGCGCGGGTACCACTTGAGCCGTGAATATGCGGTCGATCCTCTGGAAATTTTGTTCGTGCGTGAAGTCATGCGTACAAATATCGTGGTGTTGCCGGCGGCGCGAGCGCTACGAGAATTTCAACACTCCTTGCATGCCAGCCGCCACCAAAGCCAGCGGTTGCTCCCTGTGGTAAACGCGGAGGGCCGGTTTGTCGGCGTGTTGACGCGCGGGGATATCGTTCAGCGCGTCGAGCAGGAGGGCGAAGCCGCCTTGCAGCGGACACTCGGCGAACTGGTGCGCCACGAGGCCGTGGAAGCATTCCCGGATGAGCCTTTGCGCGCCGTGGTATACCGTATGGCGGAGAAGGGGATTACGCGAATGCCGGTGGTGGAGCCCTCGTCCAGAAAATTCCTTGGGCTCATTGCGTTGACTGATTTGCTGAAAGCCCGCGCAAGGCACCTCGAAGAAGAGCGCCGCCGCGAACAGGTGCTGAGTTTGCGCTTTTTCCTGCCCGGCGGCGAAGCGAAAGACCAGGCGGAAACGCCTGCGGCGACGTAAGCAACGCGCCGATCCACCGGAATTCCATAAAACGGGAACCGCCAAAATGACGAATGCCGGTGAAGCAGCCGGAATAACCGGGAGGGAAGCATCGTCGCAACAATGGAATGCATTCTTGCGTGAACGCGATGACCAGGTTTTCCTGCTGCTGACGCTGTTTATTGGCGCGCTTGTAGGCATGGTGGTTGTCGCGTTCATTCTCTTGACGGAGCGATTTGGGGCCAGGCTCTATCCCGCCGGTGGCTCGCCATGGCGAAGGCTGCTTGTTCCCGTAGCGGGCTCCGCCATCATGGGCTATTTGCTCTATCGTTTTTTTCCCGATGCCCGCGGGAGCGGAGTTCCGCAAACGAAAGCCGCCCTATACGCGCGAGGCGGGCGAATTTCGCTTGGCACAGTCATTGGAAAATTCTTCTGCACTTCCACCACTCTCGCCAGCGGGATTCCGCTCGGCCGCGAGGGCCCGGCAGTGCAAGTGGGTGCGGGCATTGCCTCCGTGCTGGGCCGCAAGCTGGGGCTGCGCCCGGAAAAAGTGAAAGCATTGGTGCCGGTGGGAGCGGCAGCGGCGATTGCCGCCGCGTTCAACACGCCTCTCGCCGCGGTCTTATTCGCGCTGGAAGAAGTGGTCGGAGATTTGCACGCCGCGGTGCTCGGCTCAGTGGTATTGGCTTCGGCAACTTCATGGGCGATGTTGCGATTGCTGCTTGGAAACGATCCGTTGTTTCAGGTGCCGCAGTACCAGTTGGTGCATCCGGGGGAATTCGGAATCTACGCGATACTCGGAGTCGCCGGCGGATTCGTCTCGGTGGCGTTTACAAAACTCCTGCTTTGGATGCGGGCGCGCTTTCTGCGTTTCCCGAAGAAAACGGTGTGGTTCCACCCGGTTGCCGGCGGGCTCACCGTTGGGATGATGGGCTGGTTCGTGCCGCAGTTGCTGGGCGTCGGGTACAAGCATGTCGGCGAAGTCCTGAACGGAGGGATGGCGCTGCGCTTGATGATCATTCTGCTGGTATTGAAACTCATCGCCGTGGCGACCAGCTACGCCTCGGGCAATGCGGGAGGAATCTTCGGCCCGAGCTTGTTTCTCGGCGCGATGCTTGGGGGCATTGTGGGAAACGTGGCCAATCACTTCTTGCCAAGCTACGTCGGCACGCCGGGAGCTTACGCGCTGGTGGGCATGGGCACGGCATTTGCAGGCATCGTTCGCGCGCCCATGACTTCGGTCGTGATGATCTTTGAAATCACCAGGGACTACGCGGTCATCGTGCCGCTCATGATTTCCAACCTGGTGAGTTTCTACATTTCGGCGAAGCTGCAACATAAGCCGATTTATGAAGAGCTGGCGCATCAAGATGGTATCCACCTGCCGAGGGCGGAAGCGCGACAGCTTGAAGGCCAGCGCCAGGTGGCGCAAGCGATGCGCAATGCTACAGAAAGATTGAGCGCGGAGATGACCGTCCAGGGAGCACTGGAGAAATTCAGCTCCAGCGAATTTCAGTCCTGGCCGGTGTGCGATGAGCGCGGAGTCATAGGGGTCGTTCGCCTGCAAGACTTGAAGAGTGGCAACAACGACGGCCTGGGAACCAAACGGCTGAGTGAGATACTCGATGCCGGCGAATTCCCGCATGTCCATGCCGACCACTCTCTCCACGTGGCCCTGGACCGCATGGGCGCGAGCCAGTTGGACGTCTTGCCGGTCGTAAGCCGCGTCAACGTGCATCACCTGGAAGGCGTCGTGACTCTGCAGGACTTGCTGGCGCACTACGGCGTTGGGCCGAAGGAATCCAGATAGCCCGCTGTTCTGATCAGCGCGAGATGGCGTAATTGCACGGAAAAATCAGATGGGAGAGTTCGTATACTTTGACCGATTCATGGACTCTGGACGCTTTGGCCCGATGTGGCTCAGAAGTCCTGGCGTTGCTCGACTTGTAATGGAAGCACTGGATGGGGAAACGCAACGAGGTCTTTAGTTTAGAATTCTGGCGATCCGATTAAAATTGGATGAGCTGAAGTTTGGGGAAGAGACAGGCAAGAATGCCTGTCCTACGGTTGCTTCCTTGCCGCGCGCAGCATCTAAACCCATATGAGGGATAGTCGGCTTGCTCCATTGACTCTGTTTCCTTGGCTATGTTACCCATAAAGCGCTCACATTAGGGCTTCCGGAGCAGCCGCAACGCAAACGATGGCGCTCACTACCAAACACCTTGAAATGACGCTGGAGACGCAAGTCGAAAGCGTCAATCTGGCGGAGGAAATGTGTCTCCGCGTCGCAGAGGCGGCGGGATTTGGTGAGGACGATTGCTACCGCATTGGGATGAGCGTGCGCGAGGGCGTAATCAACGCCTTTCACTATGGGAACGAGGAGCGTCCGGAAAAGAAAATCCATCTTGCCGTCGATCTCACCGCCGACAAGATGATTATTCACGTATTGGACGAAGGCATCGGTTTTAAACTCTCGGATGTGCCGGACCCGCTTGCGGAGGAGAATCTGCTTAGCACTTCCGGACGTGGTATCTTCCTGATGCGCGCTTTCATGGATGAGTTCGATGTGGTTCCCGGGAAAACGGGTGGCGCGGAAATCGTGATGTCAAAAAAGCTACCCGCCACGGGTAGCGGTTCCCCCAATGGCAGGGGCGGGCAAAACGCCACGCCCCAACAGGAAGCGTAAGGAAACAGATGTCACTACATGCGACGCACCGCGATGCCGGGCAAGTTACCGTTGTGGACTTGAGCGGCAAGATCACGCTTGGAGACGGCAGCGCATTACTGCGAAAGACGATTCGCGGGCTGCTGGCGGATGAAAGAAAAAAGATTCTCTTAAATCTTGCGGACGTGGACTACATCGACAGCTCGGGAATCGGCGAATTGGTCAGTGGGTTCACGGCGGTGAAGAATCAGACCGGGGACTTGAAGTTGCTGCACCTGACCAAGAAAGTCCGCGATCTCCTTCAGATCACCAAACTCTACACGGTATTTGATGTTTTTACAGATGAGGGCGCCGCGCTTCGAAGTTTCAGCTGATTTCGACTGATCGATCCTCCTCTCAGACACCATGTTGTAATTTCCAAAGACTCGCCGGATTCGCCGGACTGCGGCACAATCTCTTGGATGACACTGCTCGCCGATACGCATTGGATCGTGGACCAGGCGAAGACTCTGGGCTTCGACCTCTGCGGCGTCGTGCGCGCGGAAAAGTTTCCCGAGCTTGAGCAAATGTCCGAGTGGCTTGCCCGCGGTTACGCCGGAGAGATGAAGTACCTCATGGATCCCCGGCGTTCCGATCCGCAAACTGCCATGCCGGGAATCCAGAGCGCCATCGTAGGCCTGCTCAATTACAATACCGCGCGCCCCCTTTCCACCGATCCTGCTTTGCCAATCGACTACCGTAAGCCAAGTGGGTGGATTTCCCGGTATGCCTGGGGTGACGACTACCATGATGTTCTACGGGAGAAACTGGACGCGCTGGTGGAATCTCTCGGCGAACGCTTTACGGAACCATTCGAAGCACGCGCTTACGTCGACACCGGACCGGTTCAGGAGCGCGTGCTTGCGAAATACGCCGGCTTGGGATGGCTAGGGAAAAACACACTGCTGCTGAACCAAATGCTTGGGTCCTTCTTTTTTCTCGGCGTCATTCTAACCACTCTCGATCTCGAACCGACGCTCGGGGAGAACGAGTTACCACCGCCGGATTTGTGCGGGAGCTGCCGGCGTTGCCTGGACGCTTGCCCGACGCAGGCCTTCGTCGAACCCTACGTCATGGATGCGCGAAAGTGCATTTCCTATCTGACGATCGAACTGCGAGGCCCCATCCCGGAAGAGTTCCGCGGGCCGATGGGGAATCACATTTTCGGTTGCGACATCTGCCAGGATGTTTGTCCGTGGAACCGGCGCGCACCGATTGTCGCGATTCCGCAGTTCCAGCCGAGAGTCTTTCCATCATCGGAAGAAAATCAAGGCGCGTCTCTGCCGCCGCAAGACGAATCGCTCTATCTTCCAAGGTTGGAGTGGCTCCTCGGTCTGGACGAAGATGACTTTCGCGAACTGTTTCGCGGAAGCGCCGTCAAACGCGCGAAATGGCGCGGCCTGATCCGCAACGCGTGCATCGCGCTCGGCAATTCCGGTCTGCGGCCGGGCGTGACCGATCACGGCCGCATGCGCTCTCTGGTAGAGCGGCTGGCGGTTTCGGAAGATCCGGTCGTCGCCGCATCTGCCCGTTGGGCGCTTTCGCGCATCCAATGAGAGCGGAAGGGAAGGGTTGTTGGAGCCGTAGGTAGTGGCAGGTCTCGCCCGTGGACTGCTGAGAACTGGAGATTGGTGGTGACCCTCTTGGGCCGCGTTACCATCCCCAGGGCAGTCGCTGTATAATTCCACGCGCAGGTCGATTTGCCCTCCGCATTGCTGAGGACCCCGTGAATCGTCGAAACTTTTTGTTGAATACGGGTATCGTCGGCGCAGGATTGCTTGGGGCAGGACATGCTGCACCTGGTCTTTTGCGCGCTGGCACCACGACCGATTCGGATTCAAATCTCACTCTGGAGGATAAACCCGTGGCCTTTACCGTGCCCCCGTTGCCGTACTCGTTTGACGCACTTGAGCCTTATATCGACGCCAAGACGATGGAAATCCATCATGACAAACATCATGGCGCTTACGTTACCAACCTCAACAAGGCCCTGGAAGGTCAGGCTAGTTTGCAGGCCAAGTCTATCGACGATCTTCTCAAAGGCCTCGATTCGGTCCCGGAGAATATTCGCAGCGCCGTGCGCAACAATGGCGGCGGCCACTGGAACCACACGCTCTTCTGGACACTGATGAAAAAGGGCGGCGGCGGAGAGCCCAAGGGGAATCTCGCGGCTGCGATCAACTCAACGTTTGGTTCCTTTGCTGGATTTCAAGAAAAGTTTACGGCTGCCGGTTTGGGCCGTTTTGGTTCCGGATGGGCCTGGCTGGTGGTCCGGGATGGGAAACTAGCTATCGACTCCACGCCAAATCAGGACACTCCTTATCTGCTTTCGGGCGGCGGCAAGGCTGTTCTTGGTCTGGACGTTTGGGAACACGCCTACTACCTGAAGTATCAAAACGTCCGCGGAGATTACATCAAGGCCTGGTGGAGCGTGGTCCATTGGGACAAAGCCGCCGAGCTCTACGATGCCGCGAAGAAATAGTCGCTTTCTCCAAACTTTCCAAAGTAAAAAAGCCCCCGAATCTCGTCGGGGGCTTTTCTATCTGCCTGGAAAATTAGAACGGGAACCGAATTATGCCATTAGTTGCCGCTTGGCCAGCGGAACAACCGACACCGCTGGCCGCGCAGCGGGATAATTTCCTGCCACTGGAGCAAGATTGCGCGCCTCTCGCGTCGCTATCGGCATCCCCATCGACATGGCGCCGGCGGTTTGCCGCGAAGCTTCTCGAACCAACTCCATGCGGCCGCGCACACGGAACTTCGCGAGCAACGAGGAAACATGAAATTTCACGGTGCGCTCGGAGAGATTCAGGTTAACCGCGATTTCTTTGTTGGCGAGACTCTTCATCAGTCCGGAGAGTACTTCTTCCTCTCGCCGCGTCATTTTCACTTGGCTGCAGACCGATTTCCCGGCCTCCAAGAGCTTGCCTGCTTTCTCTTGGAGTCCTTCGAGGATCTCGTCTTCGGCCTGGACCATGACAACGTAGTCGCTCGGCGATTGCCCTCTTACCATGCAGTGCATGGCCAGCAGACCAGCGGCTTGATCCACGGGAAACCGGCCGTCTGGTCCGGCTTCGACATGAAAGTGGGCGACTCCGGTGCCTTTTTCATAAAAATAGTAGACATCGCGGGGAAAATGTTGGCGGGAATTTGTCAATTGCTGCAGGTGTTCACTTCTGCGGATCACCTTCACGTGCACCCCCTCAGAATGCAGCCTCGTGACAGTACCGAAGCTTATTAAGTTTTTGTTTTCTTCGCCCCTCGACGAGGCGTACTCCCCAGATTCACTAGACAGCCAGGCAAGAAGTCAAAAGAGGGCTGACAGCTCCGCGATTCTACCCTCATGATCGGAAATGACTAAGCATGGGCACGGACTCCCCAAAAGTCCGCCTGCGTAAACTCTACCGCTTGTCCTTTGCCTGCAAATATTCGACCGAATGGAAGAACATGCAACTTACTCAAATTTGGGGACTTACGCAAGACCACAGGCAATTTTAAGCCTATTTGACGGTAGGAATTGCACGGATAGACGAAATTTTTCCTCTTAATATTGTGCATAAATCATGTGGAGAGGAAAATTCGTCTCTTCCCTTCGGAACCATACCAAGAGGCGTGTTCAGCCTATGGAAAGCCTCAAAATCGAACGATGCGTGTTTGTTCGGGCCCCATCAATTCGTAGGCCATGCCGCGCCAGCGAATTTTGCGCGTGACGAGAGAGTTCACAAAATTTACGAGGTAGAGAAACGGAACCAAGACTGTTAACCCGATGTAAATCCAGGCTTGCCCCATGATTTGCGCGCGCGCGGCAGGCAGGGCTTCCGTTACACCGACGAGCCGGATACCGCTGCGGATCGAAGAAAGCATAACGGGAAGAAAAGTCAGTGTAGCGATATGGAATGCGGGCCGCTGTTGGAAAGTGACGCTAAGGAATAGAGTGACGCCGAATAACAGCGTCATGCAGTAGAGAAGATGCGTCGCCGCCGCAGTCCACCAAACGTTTCCCGCGTACACGCGTGTGATTAGAACTTGACGGTTCGTGAATTCCAGCAGTCCCTCCAGGTCGGTTTCGACGTTAGAGAGCGTCAGGCATTCCGGAATGAAAACGATCGAGCGGTTCGCACGCTGTAGAGCTCGAGTCAGAGAATAATCGTCGCTAACCGAATTTCTCCAGGCGTCCATGACACCCGATTGCTCGAAGATGCTTCTGCGGATAGCCGTGCCGCCGCCCCAGCAAAAATTTTTTCCTTTCTCGTCGAGCATGGTGACAACCGGCGCGTTCCATGCGGCGAGCAGCGCAGTCGGCAGATTGCCACGATTGGGAAGCAGCCAGCGCATGGTGGTTGTCGCTCCGATTCTCACGTCCCCTAACGGCGACACCAGATGGTGAAGCCAGTGCCTCCCGGGACGGCCGTCGGAATCGGTGAAGACGAGGACTTCAAATTCCGGCGGGAGTTGTTCCAGGGCCACGCGCAGGTTGTTCACTTTCTCGCCGGAGTTGGTCGGGTTCCCCGCGACGATCACGTTGGTTTTCACCCTCGAAGTCTTGGCTATCCTCTCGATGATGCTGCGCGCGGGATCCGAGCTCGAAGCGAGAATAAAAAAAATTTCATAATTCTGACGCTCAAATTCCGTAAGCGACAAAAGATTGCGTTCGAGGCCCGGCTCCATGCCTTTGCACGGGCAAAGCACGGCCACACGCGGGGTGTAGAATCCCGGATCTCCGTGCAGGCGCCGCCGCACATAGCCGAGCCACTGCCAGGCCTGTCCAATGAGGTACACGCCCACCAGGATCTGCAAGAACACGAGAAGGTAAAATAATGTCTCCACGTTGTCTGAGGATAGCAGAGGAACATTGCTCGCAGTGCGCCCATTGAACGGTTAGAATCGCACAGGTAAACGCCCGTTCTAAGGAGAACAACATGGCACTAGTGGATGCGGGTATGGTCACGTCAGCAGTCGAACTGCCCGGCTACCGGATCGTCAGGAATTTTGGGATCGTGCGCGGAATTGTCGTGCGCTCGCGCAGCCTGATCGGGAATCTGGGCGCCGCGCTTCAGACGATCGTCGGCGGAAACATCACTATCCTCACGAACCTCTGCGAGAAGACGCGCGAAGACGCCTTCGAACTGCTGTTGCGGCACGCCGGCGAGCACGGAGCCAACGCGGTTGTCGGCATGCGCTATGACGCCACCGAGGTGATGCAAGGCGTCACCGAAGTGCTCGCCTATGGCACGGCCGTCCAGGTTGAGCGCATTTCCTAGCTGCTCGCGCATGCATCGCGGCTGGCGATAGACCGATGGTAGAATCCCCGCCTGCTATGTTTTGCTCGAAGTGCGGCGCAAAGATCTCGGCGACCGGAAGGTTCTGCCCCTCGTGCGGAGAAGCGGTCGACACGGATTCGGGCGCAACTATCCTTGGGGACGAAGCGAGCCTTGAGGGAGCGACGATTGGCCCCTCGTCTCCTGCCCCGCGAAAGACTCCGCCGCCACATTTTTCCCCGCGAACTCCGCGAACGCCTTCCGGCAGCAATCCCGCGTCGAGTTCCGACCCCATCGGCGGCGGCCGCTTTACACCCGGCCAAATTATCGCGCAGCGCTACCGCGTTGTGGCGCTGGCTGGCCGAGGAGGAATGGGCGAAGTCTACCGCGCCGAAGATGTGACGCTCGGTCAGGTCGTGGCGCTGAAGTTTCTGCCGGAAGCGCTTACTCAGGATGCCGCTGCGCTGGCAAGATTTCATGCCGAAGTGCGAACCGCCCGGCAGGTCTCTCACCCCAACGTCTGCCGCGTGTTTGACATCGGCGAAGCCGATGGAACCCTTTTTCTGACGATGGAGTATGTCGATGGAGAAGATCTCGCCTCGGTCGTCCGCCGAATCGGTAGGCTTTCGCCGGATAAGGCCACGGAGATCGCGCGGCAGATTTGCGCGGGTCTTGCGGCAGCACACGAACGCGGCGTGATTCACCGCGACTTGAAGCCGGCAAACGTCATGCTCGATGGAGCCGGAAAGATTCGCATCACCGACTTTGGACTCGCCGGCATCGCCGCGACCATCCAAGGAGCGGAAGTCCGCGCGGGCACGCCAGCCTATATGGCACCGGAGCAACTTGCTGGCCGCGAAGTCAGCGCCAGGAGCGATATCTATTCGCTCGGCCTCATCCTCTACGAAATTCTGACCGGCAAGCGCGCCTTCGAGGCTTCCACCCTCCCGGAGCTGATTAAACTGCGGGAACAAGGAACGATCACCAACCCCTCGACGCTGGTTCGCGACCTCGATCCCCTGATCGAACGCGTCATCCTTCGCTGCCTCGAACTCCAACCGGAAAAGCGTCCTTCGACGGCACTTCAGGTAGCCGCCGCTCTTCCCGGCGGCGATCCACTGGCGGCGGCGCTCGCTGCGGGAGAAACTCCTTCACCGGAGATGGTCGCGGCTTCCGGCGAAACCGAGTGCATGCGGCCGCACCTTGCCGCGTTTTTGCTGGCCCTGACAGTGGTGGGCTTGATCGCTCTGCTTTTCGTCGCGGATCGCGACAAGCTGCACAACCGCACCCCGCTGGATAATCCCCCCGAGGTGCTCGCGGCGCGCGCGCGCGAAATCATTCAGCAGTTGGGCTATACCGATCCTCCGATAGACGAAGCCTATTCTTTTCAGGTGCAATCCGGATACCTC
>MNEA01000156.1 GCA_001917435.1 Acidobacteria bacterium 13_2_20CM_2_57_6 | reverse complement strand
CTCAGTGTAGTCCTGTATCTTCACAGCGATACAGTGATTGAACGTGTTTTTCAAACTCATTCCAACGACCGGGCGGCCCCTCTACTTGCAATTGATGCAGCAGATCCGCCACGCCGCTGAAACTGGCGCGTTACGGGATGGCGATCAATTGCCGGGCATTCGAACTCTGGCGGAGGAACTGGTCGTTAGCCCCAACACGGTTGCAAAGGCCTACTCGGAACTCGAGCACGACGGCCTTCTGGAATTGCGCCAGGGTTCAGGAGCATTTGTGTGTGTGAAACGCCGGACGCGCTCGCTGGCGGATCATGTGCAGGCGGCGCGCCGGCGCCTTGGCGATTTGATCGAGCGGCTAAGGGAAGAGGGTCTCTTAGATGAAGAGATCAAGCGAGCTTTCGAAGCAGAGTTGCTGTATGCGGCCGGGATTGTGAGAAAGCGATGACAGGCACGCCGGTAATCCAGACGCGCGATCTCACAAAATCGTATGGCGGCGTGGCAGCTGTTCGCGGACTCAATCTTTCGGTCGAGCCGAACCGCATTACAGCGTTCCTTGGTCAAAATGGAGCAGGCAAGAGCACTACCATCAAAATGCTGCTCGGTATGGTGCGGCCCAGTTGCGGTGACGGCACCGTGCTTGGGAAACGCATAACTGACGCGAAAGAAAACTGCGAAATGCGGCGCAGTGTTGCCTACGTCGCCGAGAACAAGCCTTTGTACGGTTACATGACCGTTGAACAGACCATACGTTTTGCGAGCTCGTTCTATTCCGACTGGCGTACGAACGTCGCCAAGAAACTCCTCAACGAATACAAATTACCGCTGCAACGCAAGGTGAAATCACTTTCCAAAGGGATGCGAACAAAACTCGCCCTGTTGCTGGCGTTCGCACGACGTCCTGAGCTACTGATCCTGGATGAGCCAAGCGAAGGACTCGATCCTGTGGGCATCGAACTTCTTCTGCAAATGCTTGTCGCGCAAGCGTCCCAAGGCGTGCCTATTTTTTTCTCTTCGCATCAGATTGCCGAAGTGGAGCGCGTCGCCGATGACATCTGCATTCTCGACAATGGGCGCCTCTTGGTGAATGCCTCCCTGGACCACTTGCGCGAATCGTACCGGCGGATTGATTTGGTCTTTCCTTTCGCGCCTCCCGAGTATGAATTTCAAATCGCCGGAGTCGAGAGAATCCACTCTCAAGGGCACGAGATGCGTGTCTTCGCCAGCAAGAATGCGGAGGCTGTGATCGAGCACGCGCGCGATTTGAACGCTGTTTCTGTCGAGGTCGCTCCTGTTGCATTGCGCGACATTTTTCTCGAAACCGTGAAGGAGAATTGAATCGTGCTCTGGTACAAGGCTTGGCTTGAGACGCGGTCCAGATTCCTGACCAGCCTGGCAACTCTCACGGTCTTCTGCGCTGTGTTTGTCCATCACGCCCAAGGGATCTTACGGCCCGAATGGACGCCCGCCTACAACCGTCTCTTGTACATCGCTCAGCAATACATTGTGGTCCTGTGGATTTTGGCTGTGGTCCTTTTGGGAATGGGGGGAATCGTTCGCGAGAAGGCCACGGGCGCCTCCTTACTAACCCTGAGTTTGCCCGTGAGCCGAGCGCTTCTCCTGGGCGTTCGCGTTGGAGTGGGAGTCCTTGAAGCAATTATCCTGGCTGTCGTGCCTTGGACTGCAATCTTTCTGGTTTCATCCCATGCCGGGATGCCAATTTTGGTTTCGCAGGTGGGTTTCTATGTCCTGCTGTTGGTTGCCGGTGGCTTAGTTTATTTCGCTATGGCGATATTGGTTTCATGCTTGGTCGAAGGTGAGTACACCGCTCCTGCGATGGCCTTCGGCGTGGTATTCCTCACCATCATCGCATTTGACGCTTGGCTCCGGCCCTTGAACCTGTGGCGGCTGATTACGGGCGACTTTTATATTGATCGGCACACGTATCTTCTTTCGGCGCATTTTCCATGGTTGGGTGCGCTTGCCTGCCTGTTTGTTTCCGCGGTGATGCTGCTTGTGTCGGTGAAAGTGGTTCAAAGACGGGAGTTCTGAGTGCTGATGCACAAAGAACACTATGACATGAATCCTTGCGTCCCGCAGACTTGCACGATGCTCAGGCGATCTTCTGCTCCAATTTTGTGCTTCATTCGATAAACGTGGTTCTTCACTGTTTGTTCCGAGAGGCAAAAGCGATTCGCGATCTCCTTATTCTTGAGCCCCTCGGCGATCAGTGGAATCAAAGCGTCAACCCCGTTCTTCGTTGCACGGTCGCGGAAGGGAAGGAACTCGCCTCTCTCTCTCTCGAGATACCGGAACAGAGTTCCGCATAGCCTGCCGGGGCAGATCGCTTCGCCTGATTGCAGTGCCCGGATCCCTTCCACCACGTCCTTTGCAGAGGCTTCTAGTGGCAGGGACCCCTGAACTCCCGCCCCCCCACACTGCAGAAACTCGGACTCTTCTGACGTTGCGCCAATCAGGAGAATTTGAACTTTGGGAGCCGCCGTTTGCCATACGAATCGCGGCCAGGTCTTCATTTCCATTTCTGTGCGATGACAGGATCAAGATGTCCGCGTCCTCTTTGAGGAGGTCTTCCGCCCGGAAAGGCCCCACGAAGTCCGATCCGGCCACTTCAACCTCTCTGCTCTTGACCAGCATCCGGGAAATCGACTCTCGCAGCAGGCGATTATCAGCTGTTACAAAAACGCGCGGCTGCCGCTCTACAACTCCGCCGCCGCTCACTCGCGCGGCAGTTTCTTTGGTTTCTGTATTTGTCCGGAGATCCCCTTTCGAATGGTTTCTCTTTGCGGCCGGCTCGGCTACATGCAAAGTCTGCTGCGTTCCTACACTCATCGTGGAACATCCTCCAGGAGCTTGTGCTCTAAGGCCTATACCAAACGTCGTAATTAACGATGTGCTAGAGACCCACGCGTTCACCTCACTGATGCAATTTTGCCGCCGCGCCTTCTTTCCGCCCGTTCCCTTCCTCTGCTTGAAACCACTGGCAAAAGCACCATTTAAGTCCTTAGGTGTGATTCACTCCTCCCCTTCCTGGTCTCGAATTGGTACCAAATGCCACTCTCCGCCTCAATTTGGAACTACTTTCGTTCTTCTCCTCTCTCCACAAGCGGGATACCGGAGAATCTTAGGGATTTGAAGCGCAGTGGCGTAAAATGTCTTTTCGGTGAGCCGAGTGAGAGCGCTGTGAGAATTCTATTCGTGGCATCGGAGGGGCTGCCGTTTTCGAAGACAGGCGGCCTGGCGGACGTGGTGGAGGCGCTGCCGAAGGCGCTTGTGGCTCAGGGCCATGAGGTGGCGGTAGTGCTGCCACGATACCACGGAACGAAGGCCACGGCGGTGGTGATGCCTAGCCTGACGATTCCAATGGGCGGGGCGCGGCTGCGTTTTCCGGCGATCGCTGATGGGGCGATGTTGAACGGCGTGCGGTATTTTTTTGTGGAAGATCCGCCCTATTTTGACCGCGATGGATTGTATGGCGGGAGCACTGGAGATTATCCGGACAACCCGGAACGGTACGCGGAGTTCTGCCGCGCGGCGATTGAGATCGCAAAGCACATCTGGCCGACGGACCTATTTCACTGTCATGACTGGCAATCGGCGCTGGTACCGGTGCTGCTGCGGACGTCATACAGCGACGACCCACTGGTGAAGGACATTCCAGTCGTTTTCTCGATTCATAACATGGGGTATCACGGGCAGTTCACGAGGGATGTGCTGGAACGCGTGGGGTTGCCGGCGGCCCTATTCCATCCGACGGGGATTGAATTCTTCGGTAGCGTGAACCTGTTGAAGGGCGGACTGGTTTTTGCGGACTATTTGACGACGGTGAGCCGGAAATACGCGGAAGAGATTCAGACGCGGGAATATGGGCATGGATTGGATGGAGTGGCGAGGAGCCGCGCGGACCGGCTGGTAGGAATTCTGAATGGAGTGGATTACGCGGCGTGGAATCCGGAGACGGACAAGCTGATCGCGGCGAATTATTCGGCAAAAGATTTGGGCGGGAAACAGGTGTGCAAGGCGGACCTGCTGGAACTGTTTGGATTGCCACCGGAGCACCTGAGTCGTCCGGTGATCGGGATTGTCTCGCGCTTCGCGGATCAAAAAGGATTCGATTTGATTGCAGAGAAGGCGCACGAATTGATGCGCGAAGATTTGGAACTGGTGGTGCTGGGGACGGGCGAGCGCAAGTACGAAGACTTGTTCCGAGCGTTGGCCGCGGCGTATCCGGGGCGAGTGGGCGTGAAGATCGCGTATGACAACACACTTGCGCATAAAGTCGAAGCCGGAGCGGACATGTTCCTGATGCCGTCGCGTTACGAACCGTCGGGGTTGAATCAGATGTACAGCTTGAAGTATGGTACGGTGCCGATTGTGAGAGCCACTGGCGGGCTGGATGACAGCATCGCGCCGTTCGACGTGGAGCACGGGACGGGGACTGGGTTTAAATTCAAGGAGTACAGCGGCGAGGCTCTGTTGTTCGCGGTCCGACAGGCGCTCCACCATTATATGGATGAGCGAATCTGGAAGCGCATCCAGTTGAACGGGATGGCTAAGGATTTTTCTTGGAAGACCGCTGCCGGTGAGTATGCGAAGCTGTATGAGGCCGCGCGAGTCGCAAGAGGATTTTCGCCATCGGTGAAAAGTTCTGGAAGGGTCGCTCGGGACAAGGCGCAGCCCGTGCAAGTGGAGCAAGCCTCTGGAAGCGCGGGCCAAGCCGAGGGCGAGGCAGGGAAAAAACCACAGGGCTGAGGACAAAGGACATGGCTGACAATACAATTCAGGCTGCAACGGATGGAAACTTCGAAGCCGAGGTTTTGACGGCTAGCAATTCGCAGCCGGTGATGGTGGACTTCTGGGCGGAATGGTGCCGCCCGTGCCACATGCTCGCGCCGACGGTGGCAGAGATCGCCCACGACTATGCGGGTAAGCTGAAAGTGATGAAATTGAACGTCGATGAAGCGATGAATTCAGCGGGCCGGTATCGCGTTCAGGGAATCCCGACTCTGCTGCTGTTTAAGAACGGGCAGGTCGTCGAGCAGATTGTGGGAGCAGTACCGAAAGAAATGATCACCAAGGCGCTGGAACGGCACATCGGGTAACCTTGCAAAAATAAAGAACGAAAGGCGTGTCGTGCAGGCAAATGCGGCACGCCTTTTTGTTGTTTCATGACTCTCTGAGAAAATTCTGCTCATGAAGAAAAACGAACAAGGCGTTGTGCGTTGTACCTGGGCGGCGAATGAACTGAACATTCCTTATCACGACAAGGAGTGGGGTGTGCCCGTTCACGACGACCGCAAATGGTTTGAGCTCTTGATTTTGGAGGGTGCGCAGGCGGGGTTGAGCTGGGATACGATTTTGAAAAAACGCACGCGGTACTACGAAGTGTTTGACGGATTTGATCCCGCGAAAGTGGCGCGCTACGACAATAAGAAAGTCCGCGGACTGCTCCGTGATGCCGGAATCATCCGCAACCGGCTGAAAATCGGCGCGACGATTGCGAATGCGCGGGCCTTTCTGGAAGTGCAGAAGGAATTCGGCACGTTCGATGCGTACGTGTGGCTCTTCGTCGGCGGGCAGCCCAAACAAAACGGCTGGAAAAGCCACAAGAGTGTTCCTGCAAAAACTGCCGAATCCGACGCCCTCAGCAAAGACCTGCAGAAGCGCGGCTTCCGGTTTGTCGGATCGACCATTTGCTACGCACTTATGCAGGCAACGGGAATGGTCAACGATCATCTGGTAAGTTGCTTTCGGTATCGAGATTTGTCGAAATAGAGGTGAGCGTGGCGCTTGCTTGCGTTGAGGGCGAGGCGAGCGTACGATTCTAAATTGTTGTTTCCCGCAAATTCCCGCCAGTAATTTTCCTCTCAGGATGTGACAGAGAGGGAAGGGTGCGGCCCCGATCCATTGGGCGCCAGCCCCGACAGGCCTGAAGGTGTGAGGAGAGGGCGAAGAATGAAATCCGTCGCGGTGGTGGGCGCACAGTGGGGAGATGAAGGAAAGGGCAAAGTCGTCGACTATCTCTCCGGTTCTTTCGATTACATTGCGCGCGTGGCCGGCGGACACAACGCCGGGCACACCGTCATCATTGGAAAAGACCGCTATGTCCTTCAACTGATCCCCTGCGGAATTTTGCGGCCAAAACAGCATGCAGTGATTGGAACAGGCACGGTGGTTGATCCAGCCGCACTCGTTGCGGAAATTGAAACGCTGTGCAAGGCCGGAGTGAGCGTGAATGGCCGCCTCCATGTCAGCAATCGCGCGCATCTGATTTTTCCATATCATCGTGAATTGGATAAGGCGGCGGAGGGCGCTCGCGGCGCAAACAAGATTGGCACCACTTCGCGCGGCATCGGCCCGGCCTACGAAGACAAGATGGCGCGGCGCGGGCTGCGGATGTGCGATCTGCTGGAGCCCGCGCTGTTTCGAAAGAAAGCCGCGCACGTGGTTACGGAGAAGAACCGGCTGGCGAAGGGAGCGTACGGCGCGGATATCGATTTTTCGCATGAGGTGGAAGAAACGCTGAAACTGGGCGAAAAGATCCGTGGATACATTTGCGATACGGCGGAATTATTGAACCGCGCTCTGGACGAAGGGAAATCTGTGCTCTTCGAAGGCGCGCAGGGGACCATGCTGGATATTGACCATGGAACGTATCCTTTCGTAACGTCGTCGAGCGCGACGTCAGGAGGAGCGGCGACGGGCGTGGGCGTGCCGCCGACGAAAATCAAGCACGTGCTTGGAATCTCGAAAGCCTATACAACGAGAGTAGGAGGCGGACCGTTTCCGACGGAGATGCCCGACCTCGACGCAAAAGAAGTGCGGGAACGCGGAAAAGAATTTGGTGCGGTGACGGGGCGGCCCCGGCGCTGCGGCTGGCTGGATTTACAGGTGCTGCGCTACGCGAAGATGATCAATGGGATCGATTCGCTGGTGATTACCAAGCTGGACGTTTTTGATACGCAGCGGGATATTCAGGTGTGCGTCGGATACAAGTACAAAGGCACGCCGTTGAAAGAAATGCCTGCGCTCGCAGAGGAGTACGAGCACGTTACGCCTGAATACAAGACACTCGCTGGGTGGAATGAGACGACGTACGGCGTGAAAGATGGCGAGAAACTTCCGAAGGCGGCGATCGGCTATTTGCGATTTGTTTCCGATTTTCTGCAGGTGGAAATTGGGATGATTTCGACGGGGCCGGAACGGGATGCGACGATCGTGCCTGCAGGGACGCTGCTCTCGCGCTGGCTGTAGAAAAAGAGAAAGCATTAACACCGAGATCGCAGGGAGAAGAGCGAAAGCGTAGAAAGCGGCTGCGGGTAAGTCCGCCGCCACGAAACGTCACTCATGCTCAGCTACGAGCAAGCCCGGAAGAAAGTCATCGAACAGGTTGGGAAGAAAAAAGGACCGCGCGCAATCGCCAGCGTGAGCGTGTGGGATGCGCTGGGATTGGTGTTGGCGCAAGACGTGAAGACGGATCGTGAGTATCCGCCGTTCGACCGCTCGACGCGGGATGGGTATGCGGTTCGTTCGAACGAAGTTTCGCCCGGCGCACAGCGAAAGTGTGCAGGAGAAATCAAAGCGGGCGATGTGGTGAGGGAATCGTTGGCTGAGGGAACTTGCTGGCAAATCATGACGGGCGCGGCCGTACCGTCAGGCGCAGATGCGGTGGTGATGATTGAGCACTCGAGCCGCGAAGGCGATTTTGTACGATTCGAACGAGCGGCGCAGCGAGGGCAGAACATTGTGTCGAAGGGGAGCGAGGCGGCCGCCGCGCAAACCATTTTGAAGGCAGGGATGAGGCTTGGATTTGCGGAGCTGGCGCTGGCAGCGCAAGTCGGGGCGGCGCAATTACAATGCGCGCAGCAGCCGCGCGTTGCAATTCTTTCCACGGGGGACGAGGTAGTTCTAATCGACGAAACGCCGGGCCCGTTTCAGATTCGAAATAGCAACAGCGTCTCGCTTGCCGCGCAGGTTCGTATTGCCGGTGGCGAGCCGGTAGTGCTGGGGAATGCCGCGGACCGCATCGAGGATTTGGAGGAAAAAATCGAGCGTGGGCTGAAAGAAGATGCCTTGGTGCTCTCAGGCGGCATCTCCCTGGGGAAGTACGACCTGGTGGAGGGCGTGCTGAAAGCCGTGGGCGCGGAATTCTTTTTTGATGCGGTGGCAATCCGGCCGGGGAAGCCTGCGGTGTTCGGGATGTGCCAGGGCAAGCCGGTGTTCGGTTTGCCGGGCAATCCTGTTTCGACGATGGTGACGTTTGAACTGTTTGTGACGCCCGCGATTGACTTGCTGAGCGGAGCGGAAGCGCGCGAGTTGCCGCTGGTCGAGGCGCGCCTAGCAGCACCGTTGAACGAGAAATCCGGGCTGACGCATTTTTTGCCGGCGCGCGTGGAGTGGCGTGAACAGGTGCCAGAGGTGAAAGCTATAAGATGGCAAGGCTCCGGCGACATCGCCGCCCTGGCAAGCGCGAACTGCTTCCTGGTGGTCCCGACGGATCGAGAAAAGATCGAAGTAGGCGAGAGCGTTTTCGTATTACTCAGGAAGGACGTAGTCTAAACGAGACTAGATGACCAAACTGTCGCACTACGGAAATAAGGGTGAAGTGCGGATGGTCGACGTGTCCGAGAAGGCGGTGACAACACGAACCGCCGCGGCACGGGGTTTCGTAAAGATGAAGGCGCGCGTGGTTAGCGCGGTCCGGCGGTTGAAAAACCCGAAGGGCAATCCACTGGAAGTCGCGCGGATTGCGGGAATTGCGGCGGCCAAGAGGACCGCGGAGTGGATACCTCTTTGTCACCCACTGCCCTTGACGCACATTGATGTGACCGCGCGGCTGTGCCAGAATGGCGTTGAAGTGCAATCCACAGTGACCACGGCCGCCCAGACGGGCGTGGAAATGGAAGCCCTGGTCGCGGTTACCGCAGCGGCCCTCACGGTCTACGACATGTGTAAAGCCCTCGATAAGGGGATGGAAATCACGGACATTGTTCTCGTCGAAAAGACGGGCGGCAAGAGCGGAGATTTTCGCCGGCGGATGGCGCCTCAGAGGCGCGCGCAATGACCACGGCAGGGCACAAAACTATAAAATTGCTCCTGGCGGAGGACAACCCGCTGGTGCGCGAGTTGATTGTGAAAGGGCTTGAGCCGTTCTGCCAGGTGGAGGTCTCCACGGACGGAGCGGACGCGCTCCTTAAGGTTGTGGATACTCCTCCCGACGTGATTCTCTGCGATTACAAGATGCCCGGCCTGGATGGCAGGCAGCTCTTTGAGAAGCTGCGCGCGCGCGAGTCAACACGGCACATCCCTTTCTTATTCATGGCCAGTCGGCCGGACATCGAGGAACGTCTTAGGCCGCTGGTGGATGGCGTAGAGGATTTCATCCCAAAACCATTTTTGATTAAGGACCTGGTGCGCATCACGAAAAAAGTGGTCGATCGCCTGCACCTCGAAAAGCTACAGAAGAAAGCGTCACGGCCCGGCGTTATTCAGGGTCGCCTCGAAGAGATGAGCATGATCGACCTGATGCAATCGCTGGAAATGGGGCAGAAATCGTGCCGGTTGATCGTGCAGAGCGGCGGCGCGCAAGGCGAACTTTATTTCGCGGACGCTGCGAATGCCTCGACTAGGACCACCACGACGCGCAACACGACCGGTCTATTGATGGAAGCGATGCGGCTGATGGACGAAGCCAACCGCGATACGGTCGAGACGCAGTGAGTCTCAAAAAGAAACCTTCCTGATGCGCGTTGCAGTCCTAACGATCAGCGACTCCGTGACAAAAGGCGAGCGCGAGGATTTGTCCGGCCCGGCCGTTGTCGCATTTTGCCGAGGACTGGGCTGGGAAATCACCTCGATGCTGCACGTCTCGGACGATCCCGCAAGCATCCGCGAGCAATTGCGCACTGTGGCGGATTCCGGCCGCGTGGACGTGCTCTTGACCACAGGCGGAACGGGGATCGGGCCCCGGGACAATACGCCGGAAGCGACTCAGGCAGTGGCTGACCGGATCGTGCCCGGACTCTCGGAAGAAATGCGGCGCAAGGGGCTGGAGAAAACGCCGACGGCCGTACTTTCCCGCGGAACTGCTGCCGTGCGAACGAAGACGCTGATCGTCAATCTGCCCGGAAGTCCCAAGGGTGCCGAGGAGTCCCTCGAAGTCATAGCGCATCTGCTCCCGCACGCCGTGAAAGTTCTACGCGGGGCGCGGCACGACTGAGTCGCCCAAATTCAGCATCCACAGAATCCAAAGCAATCGAAAACGCCACAATCCTCGATGGCCGCGCCGCTGCGCCCGTGAGCTGTTACCCGCCGGCGATGGCCCCGATGATCAGAAGCGGCTCCGCTCCCGATGCGACTGCATCGGGAAGTGGAGTATCCGGCGGCTCGAGAGAATAGTCTTCCGCGCAGGCGAAAAATCGCAAGAACGGACGACGCTCTTGCGTGACATGATCACGGATAGTGCCGCGCAGCATCGGATACTGCGCCTCGAGGGCGTCGAGCACCGAACGCTGCGTGACCGGACCTTCGACGTGAAGCTGAATCTCCGGACCGACCCGCGCCAGCGCTCTCAGATGGCCCGGGAGGACAACGCGAATCATGGCAGCGTCTGGACCTCGACAGAAAGCACGGCCGGGAGGTGTTCCACGATGGGAGTCCAACTGTCGCCCGCATCCGCGGAGCCGTACACCTGCCCGCCCGTGGTTCCGAAATAGACGCCGCATTTATCGAGCGAGTCTACGGCCATGGCGTCACGCAAGATGTTCACGTAACAATCTTTTTGCGGCAGGCCTTTGGTCAACGCTTCCCATTCGTTGCCGCCGGATTTGCTGCGGTAGACGCGCAGCTTGCCGTCGATAGGGAAGTGTTCGCCGTCGCTCTTGATGGGCACGACGTAAATGGTTTCCGGTTCGTGGGCGTGAACATCGATCACGAAGCCGAAGTCCGTCGGCAGGTTGCCACTGACCTCTTTCCAGGAGTCACCGGCGTTGTCGCTGCGCATCACGTCCCAGTGCTTTTGCATGAAGAGGACATTCGGGCGCGAGGGATGCATGGCGACGTGATGAACGCAGTGGCCCACTTCAGCAGTGGGCTCGGGAATATATTGCGAGTAGAGCCCCTTGTTGATGGGCTTCCAGGTCTTACCGCCATCGTCGGTGCGGAATGCGCCTGCGGCTGAGATGGCGATGTAGATTCGCTTGGGATCGCTCTTGTCCAAAATGATGGTGTGCAGGCACATGCCACCGGCGCCGGGCTGCCAGCGCGGGCCTGTTCCGTGGCCTCGGAGTCCGGCGAGTTCCTTCCAATTCTTCCCGCCGTCCGTCGAGCGGAATATGCCAGCGTCTTCCACTCCGGCATACACGGTGTCCGGATCTGTGAACGAGGGTTCAAGATGCCAGACGCGCTTGAACTCCCACGGATGCTGCGTGCCGTCGTACCACATGTGAGTCGTGAGAGGCTTGCCGGTTTCCGCGGAGGTGTCATACACGAACTTATTGCTTTCGCCCTTGGGCGGCCCCGGCTTGGGGTCTTTTTCGTCCGGTGGTGTCCCTGGCTGGGTCCAGGTCTTGCCGCCGTCATCGGACCGCTGAATAATTTGCCCGAACCAACCGCTCGTCTGCGATGCATAGATCCGATTCGGGTCGGCGGGCGAACCCTTGAGGTGGTACATCTCCCAGCCCGCAAAATGCGGGCCACTGACCTCCCACTTTTGGCGTTTCCCGTCTGTTGTCAGGACGAATGCGCCCTTGCGTGTTCCAACCAGCACCCTTACCTTGCTCATCTCTCACTCCTTTGTGTGAATTGCGTTTGCACTCGAGCGAACCAAACTAATCATTCAGAAGCGGCTGGCCGCAATCGTCCGTTTGCGCTAACTACGAAGAGGGAGGAGCGTGCGCAGCCTAGGATCGCGTAAGTAAAGTCCTGCCCAGACCAGCACGCCGAGGGCGACCGTGACGAAGTAGGACGGGTCGCCGACGCGCACATTGCTGGCGGTTGCGCCGCCGAGATAGGCGGTCATCAGGATTGCGCCAAGATAGGAAGTCCGCGGAATGACGTAGACGAGCGTGCAGGCAATCTCGAGAATCCCGAGAACGATAATCTGACTTTCGGGATACCCATAGTGAGCAAAACCCTGCACGACAGGCGCCGGCTTCAGCAATTTCATAACGCCGCTGAAGAGGAGCAACAGCACAGGAAGAGCGCTGATGATACGTCCGGCCCAGAGCTGTTTCTTAGAGACGGATGTGGATTGAGCATCCGATGACATGAACATTCCCTCCAGGGCCATCTTAATCGGTCATTCTGCCTGCGGCCCCGATGCGAAAATCCGTGCGGGAGAAACTATGCCAATGTTACTTGCAAAATGCAAGCGAAAATATGCTAGAGTGGAAATGTGCCAAGGAAAAAGGCCAGTCCCAAGCGGCGGTCGAGGTGTCCGCTGAATGCTTCGGTGGAAATACTCGGTGACCGCTGGTCGCTGCTGATTATCCGCGACATGATGTTGCGGGGGTTCCGGACCTACAAAGAGTTCCTCGACTCCTACGAGGGAATCGCGACGAACATCTTGGCCGATCGTTTGCGGAAGTTGATAGCTCATGGGATTATCACCACTCAGAGAAACCCATCGGACGGACGGAAAGTGATTTACTCGCTCACGCCGAAGGGAATCGATCTAGCGCCGGTCCTCACGGAAATGGTGCTGTGGGCCGCCGCGCACGAGGACACTGGCAATCAAGCGCTTGTCCGGCAAATCCAGCAGGACAAGGAGAAATTCTTGAATGCCGCGTGGCAACGCTGGGCCGAAGCGAACCGAGCGCTGAGGCAGCCCTAAGTCATTCCGACCGCAGTGCTTCCGTGACGTCCACGCGCGCGGCGCGCGCCGCAGGCAGCACGGACGCTACAACAGCGGCAGCCAGCAGCACGACCACTGATACAACTACAGGCAGACTGCCCGGCATCTTCACATCCTCGAAAGAGCTCCGCGCCAGACGCACCAGCACGTAACCACATGCGGCGCCCGCGACGACGCCTCCCGCCGCCATCACAGCGCCTTCCGCAATGACACTCGCGAGGAGTTGCCGAGGCTGCGCTCCAATCGCCAGCCGGACGCCGAACTCGCGCGTCCGCGCGCTAACGGAAAACGCCAGCACGCCGGCGACGCCGACCAGCGCAATCGCCAGCGCGACAGCCGCAAAGACCCCGAACACAACAGTGTTAAGACGATCCGGAGTGAGAACCTCAGCGCGAACGTCTTCGAGGGTGGCGGCGCGTTCAACGGGCTGCTCCACAGACATGTCGCGAATGATGCGAGTCACCGGTGTGACCAGCGAATAAGGATTTGCACTGGTATGGATGAAGAGACGGCCGCCAAACATGGGGCCCTCTTCAAAAGGGTTGTAGATGGTGAGGATGGGTCCAGGAACGACGTGTTCGTCGTCAATATCGGCAGCGACGCCGATGATGCGGTGCGGCGCGACGCTAATCCCGGGAATGAACTTCATCACCGGATCCGTCCAATAGACGTGGCGGTTGACGGCGTCCTGATTGGGGAACATGCGCTGCGCGAGAGTCTCGCTAACGATAACGACGGGCTCCTTACTTTGACCATCGAGAGCATTGAAATCACGGCCGGCGATGATGGGAACTCCGAGTGCGGCAAAGAATCCAGGCGAGATGGTGCGCAACTGCGCGCGAGGATCCTCTTCGCCGGGGGCATGAACATGGCCGTCCGCCGAGAACTGGAGACCGGGGCCAAAGCTGCCGGCATCGCGCCAGGGAACGACAATCCCGAAAGCCGTTTTGTTCACACCGGGCAGCGCTTCAATCCGGCGAATCGATTCCTTATAGAAATCAACCACTTGCTGAGGCGTTTTTCCGTAGGACATTGCAGGAACGTTGATAGCGAGGACGTGGCGTATGTCGAGGCCGGTCTGCGCCGATTGCAGCGACAGCAGCGTCTTAACCAAAGCGCTGGCGCCTGCCAGCAGCACGAAAGACGCGGCAATCTGCGTCACGGCGAAGATGCGCAGCCGGCGATTCGTACTGCCGGTAATCCGCACGCTGCCGTTGGAGAGACTGATTCCTTGCGAGGAGTCAGCCGACGGCAGACGCGGGACAAAGGCCAGCAACACTGCCGCGACGACCGCCAGCGCCGCCCCGACCCAGAGCATACTCGAATCCACCGTCAGGTCCAGCGCGCGGACGGAGAACCGCGAGGCATACCGCGCCATGATGTCAACCATGGGCCGAGCGCTCAGCACGCCGAGGGTCGCACCAGCACCGCAGAGCAGCAGGCTTTCCGCCAGCAGGACCCGCCGAAGCGCGCCGGTGGTTGCGCCGAGCGCCGCGCGGATCGACAGCTCGCCCTCACGCCGGACGGTCCGCGAGAGAATCAGATTGGCGACGTTCGAGCAAGCGATGACGAAGATGAGCGCCGAAGCCGCGAGCAGCACCAGCAGGACAGTCTTTGCCCGCGAGGTGATTTGGTCGCGCAGCAGCCTAGCCTCGATCCGGAAGTCCGCTTGCGCGGGATACTCTGCAGGATGCGCTTTGACCATCGCCCCATGCACGGCGCGGAGTTCAGCGCGCGCCGACTCGAGAGTTGCACCGGGAGTGAGTTTGCCAAAGAGTTCCGTCATGCGGTGGACGCGTCCGTTCTGCATGGTCGCGGAGAGATGATGCGGGCTGGTCACAATGTTGGCAATGATTTCGGTATTTGTCGGATATTGGACAGAGGGTTCGAGGACGCCGATGATAGTGGCAGATCTATCGCCGAAGCCGCTGCCGAGGCGAAGGACCTTACCGATGACGGAAGGATCGCTCTTGAGAGAGCCCGACCAGAAATGATAGGTCAAGACGACGACACCAGGGGCCTTAGGACCGTCGTCTTCCGGGCCGATCAGGCGACCTAGGACGGGATGAAGGCCAACCACGTCAAAATAGGAGCCGTTAACGACGCCGGCGCGAACTTCGCGGGGCTCGCCGAGGCCGATCATCGTGAAACCAACCACGGAGAACTCGCCGAAGGAGCCGAGCGTTTTGACGCTTGCGCGCAGGTCCTGAATTTCCGGCACGGAGAATGGGACGCCCCCGGGGCTGATACCAGGCGCGCTTTGCTGGATGTAGATGAGCCGGTCCTCGTCACGGTTGACGAGTGGCCGAAGGAGCACGCCGCGCACCAGGGTGAAGATAGCGGCGTTGGCGCCGATGCCGAGGGCCAGGGTGAGCACTACGGTGATTACCAGCCCTTTGCTGCGCCCCAGCGACCGAATAGCGAATTTCAGGTCGTTCACGAAGGTCAGGATGGCCTCGCGCGATGGGGAATCTTTCTTTTTGCTCTCGCTCATGATGGCCTACTCCTTTGAGTGTGTTGCCACATGTGCCGCCAGACGCTCCGGGCTTTGCGTCCAGCCTGCCTCCATCCCTGCCAGATAGAGGACGGCTTCGGCGGTTGACTTTATAACGCGCGAGCACAAGATTTGTTTCGTCTTACACCTTGCTCGGCAAAGGTCACGGTGGTCAGCACTTCAAACATGGGTTGCCCGCCGCCGCGCCCCCATTGTGCCACACGCTTTGCGTCTGTCCAGACCCCGGGGTTGTCGGCTGTCAAGCGTTCTTGTGGTGTCCCTAGGGAGCTTTTCAGGACGTTGGCCGAATTGTCCCTGCGGACTGACCGTTTAGGCTGGCCGCATTTGAGATTCTTAGGTTGACCGATTGCTGATTCAAGTCAAGAATGCTTGGACTATGGCAAGCACCACCGCGCACAACCTACTATGTGACAAGAAACTGGCCGTCTTGGGCATGGGAAAACTTGGCGGGATCTTGCTGCGTGCTTACTTGAAGCAGCAACTCTTTTCGCTAAAGCACGTTACCGCGACGGTGAAGCACAGCGACAAGGCTTCAGCGCTGGCCAAGGAATTGGGCGTGTCCGTAACCACCGGGAACCGCAAAGCGGTCAAAGGCGCAGACATCGTGCTCCTCGGCGTAAAACCGCAAGTCGTAGGCGAAGTGCTGAAAGAGATTGCGGCGGAGTTGAATGAGATGACGCTGGTCATTTCTGTGGCTGCATCGGTGCCGACGAGCTACATCGAGCAGCGACTCAAAGGCAAGGTTCCGGTGGTGCGCGCCATGCCCAATACACCGGCAGCCGTGGATTGTGGAATGACGGGTCTTTGCCGCGGGGCTCACGCAGGGCCGGAGCATTTGGAGATGGCGCGCGCGATGTTCGATGCTGTCGGCCGCACGGTAGCCGTGGACGAGAAAAATATGGACGCCGTGACCGGGCTTTCCGCGAGCGGCCCGGCGTTTGCCTACATCATCCTCGAATCGCTCGCCGAAGCGGGCGTTAAGGTGGGTCTCCCGCGCGATGTAGCGACTCTGCTTGCGGCGCAGACCATGAAAGGCGCAGCCAGCGTGGTTCTGGAAACCGGCGACCACCCCGCGCTCCTGAAGGACGCCGTTACAACTCCCGCGGGATGCACCATTGACGGAATCATGGAATTGGAAGAAGGCAAGCTCCGCGTGACGCTCATCAAAGCGGTCGTGAAGGCCACCAGCCGCGCCGGAGAGCTGCTTTTTGAAAAGTAAGCCGGCGCCAGATTGACACTAGTGGTAGCATGCTCCCTGCGAGGGAGTGATGCAGAGCGCGTACATTCCAGTGTTGATTTACGCAGTGCTGGTGATAGCGTTTCCCGCCGTGACACTGATGCTGGCAAAATTTATTCGGCCGGCCTCCACCTCCGTCGGCGCGAAGCTCAAGCCTTACGAGTGCGGGATCCCTCCGGAGAGCGATTCACGCGGGCGATACTCCGTGCGGTTTTACATTGTGGCCATGTTGTTTGTGATTTTCGACGTGGAGACGATGTTCCTAATTCCGTGGGCGATTCTGTACCGAGGATGGGTCGCTGTGCATCAAGGGCTATTCGCGCTGGTCTCAATGGTACTGTTCCTCGGAATCCTCCTTGTTGGTTATTTGTGGCTTTATAAAAAGGGTGCCCTTGAGTGGGTGTGACGCCCGATTCTCCTCTCTTCAATCCCGCCGTCCCGTTCGCAAGTTGTTATGATTGACTCGGTTGGCGGCGTGTGTTAGAAACGCGGCGTTTGAATATTCGGCTGCTTCGCTGTTGCAGTTTGCGAACCGCAAACGCTTCGTCGCAGCCTGTCGCACCCCGGGTCCATGGCTGACGAGCCCAAGGAACCTAAACCGCCTCAAGTCCCCACGGGCGAAAAGCCCGCTAGCAGCACGCCTGCTGTGTCGACTCCTCCTGCCAAGCCCGCGGACGCGAGCGCGTCGGCGGCTCCACCGAAGCCGGCGGCTCCCGTTCCTCCCAAGCCGCCCGTAGTTCTGCAGACTCCCCTCGACAATGAATTGGTCAAGCGATTTCGCGCCACGCTCGGCGCGGCTCTTTTCGAGGCCATAGAAGACCGCAAGCAGGCCATCCTGACCGTGGAGCGCGCCCGGCTGGTGGAAATAGCCCGGTATCTGCGCGACGAAGAAAAATTCGACATGCTTTCCGACTTGACCGCCGTCGATTGGCCGAAGCGCGAAAAGCGGTTTGACGTGGTTCTCGATCTGTACTCCTTCGCGAAGAACGAACGGTTGAGGCTGAAGGTGCATGCCGCGGATGCTGAAGAAGTTCCCAGCGTCGTGAGCGTCTGGCCCGCGGCGAACTGGCAGGAGCGTGAAGTATTTGACATGTTCGGAATTGTTTTTTTCGGGCATCCCGAACTGAAACGCATTTTGCTGCCGGACGAGTGGCAAGGCTATCCGCTGCGGAAAGACTATGACATCTTGCAGCAGGATACTGCCTGGGTGCGCGAGAATCTTGGAATTGAGAGCGGTCAGTAATGCGATTTTAGCCGCACAAGGAAACGACTCTGAAGGTCGACACCACAAACGATCCTAAGACGCTGTTGGGAGCGGATGAACTGGTCATCAACATGGGGCCGCAGCATCCGTCCACCCACGGCGTGTTGCGCGTCAAGCTGAAACTCGATGGCGAGCGCGTGATCAGCTCGGAGTGCATCATCGGGTATTTGCACCGCGGCGTCGAGAAAATCGCCGAGAACCGCACGTATCAGCAGTTTGCCCCGTATGTTGACCGCATGGACTATGTCGCGGCTGTCAGCAGCGGCTTGGGATATTGCGAGGCCGTGGAAAAACTGCTGGTCGTGGAAGCCCCGCCGCGCGCTCGTGTGATTCGCACCATCTTGACGGAGCTACAGAGAATCGCCAGCCATCTATTGTGGCTCGGCACGCATGCTCTAGACATCGGCGCGCTCACTCCGCTCTTCTACTGTTTCCGCGAACGCGAGGAAATCCTGAAAATTTTTGAAAAGTACTGCGGCGCGCGCTTGACCACTCATGCCTTCCGCATCGGCGGGCTGCAGTACGAGGCTTACGACACCTTCGAGAAGGATGTTGAGCGATTCTGCAAGGATTTCGAATCGCGCATCGTGGAATACGAGGATTTGCTCACGCAAAACCGCATCTGGATCGGGCGGACGAAAGGCGTGGGAATTCTGACGGCGGCGGACGCCATCGCGTTTGGCGTGACCGGGCCAGTGTTGCGGGCCAGCGGCGTGAAGTGGGACATCCGCAAGGCCGCGCCTTACGCGGCGTACGATCAATACAAGTTCGAGATTCCTGTCGGCACAACCGGTGACACGTACGACCGCTATTTGGTCCGCATGGAAGAGATGCGGCAATCGCGTCTGATCTGCCTCCAAGCCATCGAAAATATTCCCGCCGGACCAATCATGGCGAAAGTAGGAAAGGTACTGAAGCCGCCACCGGGCGAGGTTTATCATGCGATCGAAGCGCCCAAGGGCGAAATCGGCTATTACGTTGTGAGCGACGGCACCGTCATGCCGTATCGCGTGCACATCCGGCCGCCTTCCTTCATCAATTTGCAAGCGTTCGACCGCATGGTGCGAGGACACCTGGTTGCTGATGTGGTGGCTATCATTGGCACGATCGATATCGTGCTGGGAGAAGTCGACCGGTAAGGGCGCGGAGAAAAAGACCGATGACCAATCCGATTATTCAGGCGACCATCGAGTTCTTGAAAGCTTTCTGGGCGCCGCTGCTTTGTGGCGTGGCCATCGTAGCGGTTCTTCCGCTGATCGTCGGCTACATCGTGCTCGTGGAACGCAAACTCATGGCGGACATGCAAGCCCGGCTGGGGCCTATGCGCGTGGGGCCGCATGGTTTGTTGCAGCCGATCGCCGACGCGGTGAAATTGCTCATCAAAGAAGACATCATCCCGGACAACGCGGATAAACTCGTCTTCTGGCTTGCGCCTGTGCTCTCCGTCGGTGCGGCGCTGCTTTCGTTGGCCGGCTTGGCCATTGGACCGGCATTCCAAATTGCGCAGGACATCAACATTGGCATCCTCTTCGTTGTGGGTGTCAGCGCCCTGGGAATTTTCGGCATTGTGCTGGGCGGTTGGGCGTCGAATAGCCACTATTCCTTGATGGGTGCGCTGCGCAGCTCGGCGCAGTTGGTGAGTTACGAGACCGCCGCGGGAATGGCGCTCGTAAGCGCGCTTTTATTTACCGGCACGCTAAACATTAAATCGATCGTGGAAGCTCAGAGCAACGAAGGCATTTGGTTCGTGATGCTTGCGCCGGTGGCGTTTTTCACCTACCTTGTTGCTTCTATAGCGGAAACCAACCGCGCTCCGTTCGATTTGCCGGAGGCCGAATCCGAGCTCGTCGCCGGGTATATGACGGAGTTCAGCGGATTCCGCTGGTCGCTCTATTTTCTCGCGGAATACGCCAACATGATCGTGGTGGCGTCGGTCGCTACGACGCTTTTCTTAGGCGGGTGGCTGCGTCCTTTTTCCAAAGTGCACGAGCTTCCCGGCTTTCACTTGCTGAATCTTCTGGATTTCGTCCCGGTTCTCTTAATGGTCGCTATCGGTGTCTATTGCCTCCAGCGCACGCCGAAGCAGCCAACGCGTGTTCAACAAATGTTCATGTTCGCCGTAGCGGGATTGTGTTTTGTCTTGGGCTTGGTCCTCCTCGTGCCGGTCGTTGTGCCCATCGCCAAACCGTTCTACGCCGGCATTCACGGCGGCTTCTGGTTCATTCTCAAGGTGAGCCTGTACATCTATTTTTTCATGTGGCTGCGATTCACCATACCGCGCTATCGCTTTGACCAGCTGATGCGACTTGGCTGGCATTTTCTGATTCCCCTGTCCATCGTTAACGTTTTGCTGGTCGGCGTGGCCCTGATCGCCGGATCGTATTTTCACTTGCAGGGATGGGGGCTGCTTCTGGTAACGACTCCCGCGGCCATCATTACGTTGATTGTCGCGTTTCTGATTCTGGCGATCGAGAAAGAGCATGGCGCGCCGCAGGATCAATCTGCCGCTTCGGATTTCTATGCTGGATAAGGTCCTGTTTTATTTCTTCGCCGGTACCGCCGTGGCCAGCGGCGTGCTCATGGTGACGCGGCGCAATGTAGTGCACAGCGCCATCTTCCTGATCACCGCGCTGCTTGCCACTGCGGGAATTTTTTTGCAATTGCGTGCGGAATTCTTGTTTATCGTCCAGATTATTCTTTACGTCGGCGGCATCATGGTTCTGTTTGTCTTCGTGATCATGCTTGTCAATCTGGACGTGGCGCTTCAGCAGATCCAGTTTGCGCGGCAGAGGTGGGTGGGGCTCTTCGTCGCGCTGGCACTGGCCGCCCAAGTCAGTTTCATGTTCTGGACTTCCGGAAAAATGCCCGGGCAGGGTCTGCCGGTCCTGACCGCTGCGGCCGCCACGAAGTTGCCGCCCAATTCCGAGGCCGTGGCGCGCAGCCTGTTCGAATCGTATCTCTTGCCGTTTGAAATTGCGTCGGTTCTTTTGCTGGTGGCCATGATTGGGGCCGTTGTTATGGCCAAGAAAAGGGCGTAACGCAGCGATGCTTTCGATCGAACACTACCTGTTTTTGAGTCTCGCGCTCTTCATCATCGGCGTGGTTGGTGTCGTCACGCGCCGCAACGTCATTGTCGTGCTCATGTCGATCGAGCTGATTCTCAATGCCGTGAACATCAACTTGGTGGCCTTTTCCCGTTTGTATGGTGATGTGGCGGGACAGGTCTTCGCACTTTTCATCATCGCAGATGCTGCCGCGGAAGCCGCCGTCGGCCTCGGAATCATCATCGCTTTTTTCCGCAACCGCGAAACAGTGTTGGCTGACGAGATGGATTTGCTGAAGTGGTAGACGACAAGAAAGAAGAAATGAAACCGGCATGACGCCCACGGGCTACTTTCTCGATCATCTCTGGCTGATCCCGCTGTTTCCTCTAGCGACAGCGGCGCTGATGCTTTTCTTTGGTCGCCGGCTTCCGAATACCGGCGTCAGCGTGCTCTGCGTTGGCAGCGTGGGTTTGTCCTTCCTTTACGCGCTGGGCGCTGTGTTTCAATTGCTGGCCGCCGATCCGGAGCATCGCGTCTTCCAGAAAGTGCTCTTCGAATGGTTGACGCCGGGTCCCATGCAGATGACTGGCGGACACGCCATCCGGTTTGTCGCGGACTGGGGATACCTTCTCGACCCTCTTTCCTGTGTCATGGTTCTCGTCGTCACCGGCGTCGGTTTCCTGATTCACGTTTACTCCATCGGCTACATGGGGCATGAAGGTGGCTACTACCGTTTCTTCGGCTACATGAATCTCTTCATGTTCGCCATGCTCACGCTCGTCCTCGCGAACAACATGCTGCTCATGTTCGTCGGTTGGGAAGGTGTCGGCCTCTGCAGCTACCTGCTGATCGGTTTCTATTTCCTGAAAAAGTCTGCTTCCGACGCGGGGAAAAAAGCGTTCATCGTCAACCGCATCGGCGACGCTGGATTTATCCTCGGGATTCTTCTGACCGCGGCGACCTTAGGCACCATCCGGTTTACCTCTCAGGGCTTGCCGGATGCGGCGGACGCTTCAGGAATTGTGCAGGCACTGAAGTCAGCCGCGGATGCGCACGCATTGGCCTTCGGCGCGCCGGTGCTGACAGCCATCGCACTCTTGCTCTTTATCGGAGCGATGGGAAAATCCGCGCAGATTCCGCTCTACGTCTGGCTGCCCGACGCGATGGAAGGCCCAACGCCGGTGAGTGCTCTGATACACGCCGCCACCATGGTGACCGCCGGTGTCTACATGGTTGCCCGCATGAACGCCATTTACCAGCTCGCCCCGTTTGCAATGGATGTCGTGGCAGTGATCGGCGCGATCACCGCCATTTTCGCGGCGTCCATGGCGCTCGTGCAGAACGACATCAAGAAAGTCCTCGCTTATTCCACCATCAGCCAGCTTGGCTACATGTTTCTCGCCCTGGGTGTGGGCGCTTTCGCCGCCGGAATCTTTCACCTCATGACCCATGCGTTCTTCAAAGCACTGCTGTTCCTTGGCGCTGGCAGCGTGATCCACGCGATGTCCGGTGAACAGGACATACGCAAGATGGGCGGCTTGTGGGAAAAAATTCCGATTACCGCGAGAACGTTTGGGGTCGCGACGTTGGCCATCGCGGGGATTTTTCCCTTCGCCGGATTTTTCAGCAAAGATGAAATT